>JBKOUY010000225.1:0-15170 GCA_046723645.1 Actinomycetota bacterium
GACGAGCGGCGACGCGGCGCCCGCCGGCCGGCCCCGGTCCCCTTGGCCGACGCACCCGAGCCGCGCGCAGCCGACGACGTGGACTACGAGGTCGAGCGGTCGCTCGCCGCGAAGCGCGTACGCGCCCTGTGCGATCGCCTCGTGCCGGCCCAGCGCGACGTGATCCTGCTCCGGGTCTTCGGGGACCTGACCATCGATCAGGTGGCCGACGTGGTCGGCAAGTCGCGCGGTGCGGTCAAGGCGTTGCAGCGACGTGGCTACGCCACCATCACCCACCTCCTCGAGCGACCGGGTGTGCCCTTATGACACGCCCGAGCGATCGCTCCCGCGACATGATTTCGGGCACCCGGCTCGACGCCGCCATCGAGCAGGCACTGCACGGCGCAACCGTCAGCGACGACGTCGCGCCGTTTGCCGGCTTCGTCGACGACCTGCGGGTGATGGCCGACCGGCCGGCGCCGCAGCCCTCGGCCGAGCTCGCGGTGCTCCTGGCAAGCCACAACGCCCCCGAGCCAGAGACGTGCGTGAAGGTGTCGACCCTGCAGCCGCGCCGGCCACACCGCCCGCACGCACGGGCGGCGCGCCTGAGCTCGAGGAGGCCTCGGGCCGTGGCAGTGGCCGGGCGCGTCGCGGCCTTGGGTTTTGCCGGCAAGGCGGCCATAGTCGCCGCCTTCGCCACCACCGCCGTCGCCGGTGCGGCGGCCACCGGGATCCTTCCCGAGCCGGCAATCGACTTCCTCCGGCGGGCGATCGAGGTGGTCACGCCATTCGAACTGCCGGCCACCGGGCAGGATGCCCCCTACGAGGACGCGACAAAGGCCGCAGCGGCCGCCAATCCGGGCGACGTCAACCCGTCAGCGACCGACCCACAGCCGGCACCGACGGTCCACGATTCGGGTGTCACCGGGACGCCCATGCTGGACCGGGAACCCACAGCGGTCGCCACGCTTCCATCCGGGTCGAGCTCGGCCGCGGCGATCGAGAGCACGATCGCCCAAATCCCGGAGGCCGCTGCGTCGCCCGCACCCCAACCGATCGATGAGCCGTCCAGCGGGTGGGCACTCGACCACGAACCGCCGACAGGTCCCGCACCGAAGAACGGCCACACCGCGTCCGGCCATGCGCCGGCCGGTGCACCACATCCCGGCGATGGATCACCCGGCGACGCGCCACCCGCGGATCCTGACTCGGCCCCGGATCTGCTGTCGGCGCCGAAGGGCGACCCGCCCAAGCCGGCGGCGCCGGAAGGGCCGCGTTCGGCTCCGGATCGCCATCGACCGCACCACGGCCGGCCAGGCGGCTCGGGGGCGGCCCAGGATCCACACGACCAACCGCCATCCAGCGTGCCCGGCAAGCGCGGCCCGGGGGCGGCCCAGGATCCGCACGACCAACCGCCGACCAACGTGCCGGACCGGCCACAGCGTCGTGCTCGGTCTCCGGACGGCGAACGCAGTCGCAGCCCCCAGGCACCCACCGGCCAGGATCCGGCAGCGCCTGCCGACGACCGTGGCGGTGCGTCGCACCGAGAGGACCCGCGTGCTTCGGGCGACGAGGCCGCGCACCACGCCGACGGTCGGCCGGAGAGGGACACCGGATCGGCACGGGCCACCCGTGCGCCCCGTTAGGCGACGCCGCCACCATCTGCCTGATCACACCCTCTGGGCAACCGGCGGGCCCTCCCGAAACGTCGTCGGAGACCCGGAGCGCACGCCGGGGACCGGGCGGATCGGTCAGGATGGCCGCATGCGCCAGCCCTTCCTCACGTCACGGTTGCAGGGAATGGGCACCACGATCTTCGCCGAGATGTCGGCGCTCGCGGTTCGGACCGGCGCCATCAACCTCGGCCAGGGATTCCCCGACGTCGACGGCCCGGTGGAGGTGGCAGAGGCCGCGATCGCAGCCATCCGTGCGGGCCACAACCAGTACCCACCGGGCACCGGCACGGCCGAGCTCCGCCACGCCATCGCCGCCCACCAGCGCCGCTTCTGGGGCCTGGCGTTCGACCCCGACGCCGAGGTGCTAGTCACCGCCGGCGCCACCGAGGCGATCACCGCCGCGCTGATGGCGCTGTGCGAGGTGGGCGACGAGGTCGTCGCACTCGAGCCCACCTACGACTCCTACGCCGCGGCCGCGGCCATGGCGGGTGCCACGCTGCGGGGCGTGACGCTGGAGCCGCCCGGCTTCCGGCTCGACGTCGACGCCCTCGTCGCCGGCGTCTCCGACAGGACCCGCCTACTGCTGGTGAACTCGCCCCACAACCCAACCGGCACGGTGCTGAACGACCGCGAGCTGGCGGCGATCGCCGAGCTCTGTGTCGAGCGCGACCTCCTGGCCGTGACCGACGAGGTGTACGAGCACATCGTGTTCGACGGTGCTCACCGGCCACTGGCGTCGTACCCGGGCATGGCCGATCGCACGGTCACCGTCTCGTCGGCCGGCAAGACGTTCTCGTTCACCGGCTGGAAGGTCGGGTGGGCGTGCGGGTCGCCCGAGCTGGTGGCGGCCGTGCGCACCGCGAAGCAGTTCCTCACGTACGTGAACGGCGCCCCCTTCCAGCCGGCGGTGGCCATTGGCCTGGGGCTCGACGACGGCTACTTTGCTGGCCTGCGCGACGACTTGCGGGCCAAGCGCGACCTCCTGTGCAAGGGCCTGGAGGCCGCCGGGTTCGAGGTCTACCCGCCCCAGGCCACCTACTTCGTCACCGCCGACATCCGGCCGCTGGTCGGTGAGGCCGACGCCGACGGGGTCGCCTTCTGTCGCACCCTGCCGGAACGGTGCGGCGTGGTGGCCGTGCCCAACGCCGTCTTCTACGCGGACCCCGCCCGCGGGCGCCACCTGGTGCGGTTCGCGTTCTGCAAGCGGATGGACGTGCTGGAGGAGGCCGCCGACCGCCTCGCAGGCGCCGGAACCGGCTGACCGTCGCCCGAGCCGGGTCGGACGCGTCACCGCGGCCGGTCGCCGTGACACGCAACCAAGGCCGGCGAACCGCCGGCAGCAAGGCGCGGGTCCTCAGGCCGACAGATCGACGGCGACGACCCTGGTCGGCTCGATGCTGACCACCAGGCGACGCTGGTCGTCGCCGTCCATCTGCCGCAGGTCTGCGCCCCCGTATTTTGCTCCGATCCGCCGGGCGAAGGCGTAGTCGTCGTCGGCCGCAAGTTCGGCGTCGCCGCGGATCTCGAGGTAGCGCAGCGTGTTCTGCGGGTCGAGGATGAAGGGGCTCACAGCCGAATTGCGGCGCAGGTTCTTGATCTTCTGTCTCGACGCGTGCAGCGAGAGCTTGAAGCGATCCTCCTCGTACAGGAACCACACGGCCGACAGATGCGGTCGGCCGTCGGGGCCGATCGTGCCGATCGTCGCGATCGCTGCGTCGAGCAGGTCACGGTGGGAGGCGGGGATGTCGGTCATGCTGCCCTCAGGTGTGCCGTCGCGCGGTGTCGTCATCACCCAGCGAGTTGGTGGAGACGATGGGATTCGAACCCACGACCCCCTGCTTGCAAAGCAGGTGCTCTAGCCAGCTGAGCTACGTCCCCGGACCACGCCATCGGACCTGGAACGATCAGCGTACCGATCCCATCGCGGGCGACCGAAGCTCGGAGCGGCTCGGATGACCGAGTCGGCGAGGTCCGGGGGGAGCGGCCCCCCAGGGTCGGCTCTGGCGACATAGGTTTCGCAGCCGTGAGGGCCTGGATCGCCGCCATGGCCACCGTGATCCTCGTCGTCGGCGTCGGTGTCGGGTTGTGGGCGACGTGGGACTCCACGCGCGTGTCCGACGGGTCGACGCTGACGGCCGGGCCGAGTCCGCTGCTCGGCAGCACGACGACGTCGCGGGCGACGACCACGACGGTTCCCAAGCTTCCGACATGCGGCCCGGGCGACGAGCCCGTCGAGGGCGACCCCCTCGCGGGCTGGTCGACGATCGTGGTCGACACCAATCGTGCGCTCCCGCCCGCCTTCGCTCCCCCCGATCTGGTGGAGGTCACCGCCGCCGGCTTTGCCCAGCGCGACCGTGTCCGCCAGTTCGTCATCCCGGACCTTGCGGCCCTCCGCCAGGCGGCCGACGCGAACGGCACGCCGATCGTCGTCATCTCCGGATACCGCAGCTACGCCTACCAGCAGGGCCTCTTCCAGGACGAGGTCAACCGGGTGGGCGAGGCCCGGGCTGCCGACGGGGTCGCTCGGCCCGGTCACAGCGAGCACCAGCTGGGCACCGCGATCGACGTCCTGAACCCGGAGGCCGGCGAGCTCACCGCCGCCTTCGCCGACACACCGGCGGGCACGTGGCTCGCCGCCCACGCCCACGAGTACGGGTTCGTGATCAGCTATCCCGCGGACGCGCAGGACCGGAGCTGTTACCAGTACGAGCCCTGGCACCTGCGCTACGTCGGTCGCGACGTCGCCGCGCAGATCCACCATGCCGGGGTCTCGCCGCGGGAGTGGTTGCTCGTCAATCGCTGACCGCTCCCCCGCGGCGGAACGCCGGCCGATCCCACTGCCGTGGCCGCATGCGGATACCGTCGGCCGGTGCACCGAATCGCCCTCGCCCTGACAGCCTGCCTGGCACTGGTGGCGGCCGCCTGCGCCAGTAAGGCCGACGAGAACCCCCTGGTCGAGGCGCGCAGCGGCGACGACGACGGCTCGTCGACCACCGACACACCGGACGGTGGGGACGGAGGGACCGGTGACAGCCTCGACTGGGAGGACTGCGGCGGCGCGGAGTGCGCCACCCTGGACGTGCCCGTGGACTACGACCAGCCCGACGGCGACACCCTGACGCTGAGCGTCGCCCGGGTCCCCGCCAGCGGCGATCGCATCGGCGCGCTGTTCGTCAACCCCGGCGGCCCCGGCGCCAGCGCTGCGGATTTCGCCACCACGGTGGCGTTCTCCCTGCCGGACGACGTCACCGAGCACTTCGACATCGTCGGCGTCGACCCTCGCGGTCTCGGCGCCAGCGACATCGACTGTGGCGGCGACTTCACCGAGCTGTACGGCGTCGACTACTCCATCGACTCGCCCGAGGACGAGACGACGCTGCTCGACGTCAGCTCCGCCTACGTCGACGGCTGCGACAGGGCCGCAGGAGACCTGTTGCCGCACCTCGGCACGGCCGATGTCGCCCGCGACATCGATGCGGTCCGTGCCGCGATGGGCGACGAGGAGATCAACTACCTCGGCTTCAGCTACGGCACGGCGATCGGCCAGATGCTCGCGGAGCTGTTCCCCGATCGGGTGCGCGCCATGGTGCTCGACGGGGTGCTGGAGCTGGGCCCGACCGGTGCCGAGCTGGCGGTCGAGCAGTCCCGTGGCTTCGAGCAGGCGCTCGAAGCGTTCGCCGCCGATTGCGACGCCGATCCTTCGTGCCCGGTCGCCCCGGATGCGATGGCAGCCCTGGATGAGCTGAGCGCTCGCGTCGAGGAGGAGCCGATCGCCGGCTCGCCGCGCGACCTCGGTCCCGGCGAGCTCTCGACGGGGCTGGCAATGCCGCTCTACAGCCAGTCCCTGTGGCCCGACCTGGCCGATGCCATCGCCGCGGGGCTCGACGGCGACGGGTCGGGCATGGTGGACCTGGCCGACCAGTACATCGGTCTGGCCGACTTCGACATCTACTTCGCGGTGAATTGCCTCGACTTCGACTGGCCGGAATCGCCCGACGAGCTGTTGGCCGCCGGGGTCGACGCCGCCCGCGCGGCACCCCACTTCGGAGAGCCCATCGTCAACGACTACGTCCGCTGCACGATGTGGCCGGTCGAGGAGGAGCCGCTTCCCGCGGTGACCGCCCCGGACGCGCCGCCGATCGTGGTGGTGTCGACGACTGGCGATCCCGCGACGCCCTATGAGGCGGGGGTGCGAACCGCAGATCGGCTCGAGTCCGGCGTCCTGCTCACGTACGAGGGCGAGGGGCACACGGTGGTGGGCAACGGCGTCCCGTGCGTGGACGAGGCCGTGGCGCGCTACCTGGTCGACCTCGAGCCGCCCGAGGACGGGATGACCTGCTCGTAGCGGACGCCGCTCAGCCCTGGGTGCCCTCGGCGACCAGGCGTTCGAGCGTCAGCTCCGGGTTCTCCGATTCGACGCGCGCCAGCCAGTACGGGCTCTCGAACAGGGCATAGCGCGTCCCGTCGGCCCGCAGCAGCACGCGGACTCCGGGCATGGCGCGCAGGGCAGCCTCCGACACCTCGTCCGTCCGGCGAGCCAGCGTGTACGCGGTGGGCGAGAGGTCGGTGGCGGCGCCGAACTCGTGCTCGAGGCGCCAGGCCGCCACCTCGAGCTGCATGGGCCCCACGGCCGCCAGCATGGGCGCCTGGTCACCCTGGTCGCGATCCCGCAGCACCTGGACGACACCCTCCTCGTCGAGCTGTGCGATCCCGCGGCGGAACTGCTTGAACCTGCCCGTGTCGCGGGCCCGCGCCGTCACGAAGTGCTCGGGCGCGAACTCCGGCAGCCGGGGGAACGCGACCGGCGCGTCGACGTAGAGCGTGTCTCCCACCCTCACGTCGGTGGCGTTGACCAGCGCCACGATGTCGCCCGGGTACGCCTCCTCGAGCGTGTCGCGCTCCTGGCCGAACAGCGAGTGGGCGTACTTGGTGGCGAACGGCCTCCCGGTCGGCTCGTGGGTCACGACCATGCCGCGCTCGAACCGTCCCGAGCACACCCGCAGGAACGCGACCCGGTCGCGGTGCGCCGGATCCATGTTGGCCTGCACCTTGAACACGAACGCCGAGAAGGGGTCGTCGAGCTTGCGGGCGGCGCCGTCGGCGTCCAGCCGGGCGGTGGGTGGCGGCGCGAGCTCGACGATGCCGTCGAGCAGCGGTCGGACCCCGAAGTTGGTGAGCGCCGAGCCGACGAACACCGGCGTCTGCTCACCCGCCAGGAAGAGGTCCGGGTCGACGCCCCCGGCCACCCCTTCGAGCAGCGCCACCTCGTCGCTCGCGGACCGCCAGGCGTCTGCGTCGGGGCCGCCGGTGGCGCGCTCGGGATCGACGATCTCCTCGATCGCCTCGGCGGAACCGTGCGCGGTGCGGGCATAGCGCACGAAGTGACCGGTCCGCCGGTCGATGAGTCCCCGGAAGTCCCCGGCGATGCCCACGGGCCAGGTCACCGGCACCGGCTGCAGGTCGAGCCGCGCCTCGATCTCGTCGAGCAACTCCAGCCCGTCGCGCCCCGGCCGGTCCCACTTGTTGAGGAACGTGAGCAGCGGCACGTTGCGCGCCCGGCACACCTCGAACAGCTTGAGGGTCTGCGCCTCGATGCCCTTGGCGGCGTCGAGCACCATGACGGCCGCGTCGACCGCGGCGAGCACGCGATAGGTGTCCTCGGAGAAGTCGCGGTGGCCCGGCGTGTCGAGCAGGTTCAACACGTCGCCGCCGTAGGGGAACTGCAGGACCGCAGACGTGATCGAGATCCCACGCTTCTGCTCGAGTTCCATCCAGTCGGACCGGGCGCGGCGCCGCTCACCCCGGGCCTTGACCTGGCCGGCCTCCTGCACCGCTCCGCCGTAGAGGAGGAACTTCTCGGTGAGGGTGGTCTTGCCCGCGTCGGGGTGGCTGATGATGGCGAAGGTGCGGCGGCGCGCCGCGCTGTCGGCGGGGGACTCGGACATGCGGTGCATCAGGCTACGGGCCGGCCCGGAAAAAGCGGTACCGTTCCGTCCGAGCCCGCGAGCCAGCGAAGTCCGGTCCATCCCGGCGCTGTCCCGCAACTGTGATGCCTCGAACGAGGACGAGCCAGGTCGCCTGGCACGCGGGCGCACGAAACCCTTCGAGGACAGGGCTCTTCGTGCGATGGGGCCCCGGTGCCCTGTCGGCGAACAGGCCAACCCTCGAGCCGACAGGAGGACACCGTGAGACGCATCCCCAGAGTTTCCAGCCCGACCCCCGCCCGCCGCCCCGCAGCGGCGTCGGTCTGGCGACCGACATGTGCGATCGCCCTCGTGGCCGTGCTGGCGCTCGCCGCCGGCTGCGGGGGTGACGACGACTCGGTTCCGCAGTCCGGCGAGCCCGACACCAACGCCGACGACGCCAACGGGGCGGCGGACGCAGCCTTCCCGGTCGACGTCGAGGCCGCCAACGGGACGGTCACGATCGAGGCCGAACCGGAGCGCATCGTGTCGCTGTCGCCCACCGCCACCGAGATGCTCTACGCCATCGGCGCCGGCGACCAGGTCGAAGCGGTGGACGACTTCTCCAACTATCCGGAGGGCACGCCGATGACCGACCTGTCCGGCTTCGAGCCCAGCGTCGAGGCGGTCACGACGTACGACCCCGACCTGGTCGTGCTGTCGTTCGACGCCAACGACGTCGTCGCCGGCCTGGAGCGCGTGGGCATCCCGGTGCTCGAGCTCCCGGCGGCCACGTCGCTCGACGACAGCTACGACCAGATCACGCAGCTGGGCGCGGCCACGGGGCACGCCGACGAGGCCGCGGAGGTCGTGGACGACATGCAGGCCGACATCGACGACCTAACCGCCCAGGCCGCCGAGCGCGACCAGCCGCTGACCTACTACCACGAGCTCGACGACCAGCTGCACACGGCCACGTCCCAGACGTTCATCGGCCAGGTCTACGCACTGGCCGGCCTCGAGAACGTGGCGGACGCCGCGGACGACGGCACCGGGTACCCGCAGGTGTCGGCCGAGCTGCTGCTCGACTCGGACCCCGACATGATCTTCCTCGCCGACGAGGCGGCCGGGATCGACGCCACCGACGTCGCCGCTCGCCCCGGCTGGGACCAGGTGACGGCGGTCCGCAACGGCGACGTCGTCGAGCTCGACCCGGACATCACCTCGCGCTGGGGCCCGCGGGTGGTCGACTTCCTGCGCTCGGTCGTCAAGGCCACGTCCGAGGCCGGCTAGGCCGGCGACACCCGGTCCGATGGCGACCGTGGAGCTGAGACGGCCGGGCCGGTCCGCCGATGCGGCCGCCCTGACCGCCGCGGCCCGGCCGGCACGCGTGCGGCGCACCTGGTTCGCGTGCCTCGCGCTGCTGGCCGTCGCCGTCGCGGCCGGCGTGAGCATCGGCCCGGCCGGCATGCCCGTCGGGCGGGTCGTGCTCGAGCTGGTCGATCGACTCCCGCTCGTGAGCGTCGACTCGGGGCTCGACAGCCGCCAGGCCGCCATCCTGTGGGACATCCGCCTGCCCCGCGTGGTGCTGGCGTTGCTGGTCGGGGCGACGCTCAGCCTGGCCGGCGGCGGCTACCAGGGCGTCTTCCGCAACCCGTTGGCCGATCCCTACCTGCTCGGGGCGGCCGCGGGCGCGGGCCTGGGCGCCACGCTCGTCCTCACGCTCGGCATCGAGGGAGGCTGGGGCCCGTTCGACGTCCTGCCGGCGGCCGCGTTCGTGGGCGCGCTCCTCGCGGTTGGCGTCACCTACCTGGTCGGGCGCGCCGCCGGGCGCGGGGTCGCCGGCACGACGACCTCGCTGATCCTCGCCGGCGTGGCCATGGCCAGCCTGTTCACGTCGGTGCAGACCTACTTCCAGCAGCGCGCCGACGACACCGTGCGCGAGGTGTACGCCTGGATCCTCGGTGGCCTGTCCACCTCCGGTTGGTCCGAGGTCCGCCTGATCCTGCCCTGGACCGTGCTCGCCGCCATCGGCGTGTTGCTGCACGCCCGGCCGCTAGACGTCTTGGCGGTCGGTGACGAGGAGGCCACCACGCTCGGACTGCACGTCGACCGCACGCGGCTGATCGTGGTGGTCGCAGCGTCGCTGGGGACGGCGGCCGCCGTGGCCGTGAGCGGGCTCATCGGCTTCGTGGGCATCATCGTTCCCCATGCGATCCGCCTGCTGGCCGGGCACAGCTATCGGGTGATCCTGCCGCTCACCCTGGTGGGCGGCGGGGCCTTCATGGTGCTGGCCGACCTCGTGGCCCGCACTGCGCTCAGCCCGGCCGAGGTGCCCATCGGGGTCATCACCGCGTTCGTGGGGGCGCCGTTCTTCCTTGCCTTGCTCGGCCGGAGGGGCGCGTGAGCGCGGTCGAGCGGGCGTCCCCCGCGAGCGGCGCCGGCGCGGTCCAGATGCGCGGCGTGAGCGTGCGTCACGGCGACCGAACCGTGTTGCACCCGATCGACCTGGAGGTCGTGGCGGGCTCGTGGCTCGGCATCGTGGGGCCCAACGGCGCGGGGAAGTCCACGCTGTTGCGGGCGGTGGCCGGGACGGTGCCCCACACCGGCAACATCACGCTCGGCGACCAGGCCACCGCCGGCCTGGGCCCACGCGAGCGGGCGCGGCTCCTCGCCGTCGCCCCGCAGCAGCCGATGATCCCGTCGCGGGCCACGGTCGCCGACTACGTGCTGCTGGGACGCACCGCCCACGTCCCGTTCCTCCGTCGCGAGGGCCCGCACGACTTCACGGTGCTCGCCGAGGTGTTGGACCTGCTCGACCTCGCCGAGCTGGCCGATCGTGAGGTCGTGACGCTGTCGGGCGGCGAACGCCAACGTGCGGTGATCGGCCGGGCACTGGCGCAGGAGGCGCCCCTGCTGCTGCTCGACGAGCCCACGACCGCGCTCGACATCGGCCACCAGCAGCACGTCCTGTCGCTCGTGGACGAGCTGCGTCACCGCCGCGGCCTCACCGTGGTGTCGGCCATGCACGACCTCACGCTGGCCGCCCAGCACGCCGACGGGTTCGTCCTCCTGCACGAGGGTCGGGTTGTGGCCCGCGGCACGGCCCGCGAGGTCTTCACCCCCGGCGTGGTGGAGCGGGTGTTCGATGCCACCGTGTCGGTGATCGACGACGGCGGCGACCTGGTCATCGTTCCCCGCCGGGACCGGACGGTGTGGCCCTAAGGCCCAGGCAGCCCGTCCACGGCACCGGTGCCCGCGGCACCGGGCTCGCGGGCCCGGCCCGGCGGCGACGTCAGCGACCGGGCCAGGGCCTCGCGCTCGGCGGGGGTGCCCTCGGCCTCGATCTCGGCCTGCGCGGCGTCGAGCACCGACCGCTCCACCCGGTAGGCGACGAGCTGGCCGACGATGGCCGCCAGCGCCCGCAGCGACGCGGCCACCCGGGTCGCCTGATCGGGCGCATCCCGGCGCTTGGACCGGATCCGCGTCCCCACAAGCTGGGCCCAGGCGTCGACCACGTCGCGGCCGAGCGCGTCGGACGTGACCAGCTGCTGGCGGGCAATGCGCATCAGGTCGTCCAGCGACAGCCCGACGCCCAGCAGCGTGAGCACGTGACGGACGAAGCGGACGTCGGCGTCGCTGTAGCGGTCCCCGTCTGCCATGTGGTGGGGCCGCAGCAGCCCCGACGCCTCGAGGGCGCGCAGCAGCTCGATGGGGACGCGACTGCGCTCCGCCACCTCGTTGAGCCTCAGCACCTCGTGCTCCTCGATGTGCGGGAAGCCCGGTTCGGCCGCGTCGCCGACGACCTCCTCGATCATCCGCAGCGAGTAACCACGCTCCTTGAGGTGGCGGATGTGCCGGAGCCGTTCGAGGTGGTGGGGCCCGTACCAGGCCACCCGTCCCTCGTGCCGCGGCGGGGGCAGCAGGCCCTTCGACTGGTAGGAGCGGAGGAGCTGCACGCTGATGCCCACCTCGGCCGCCAGCTCGGCCGCTCGGTAGCGGTGCGGCGTCGATCCGTCACCATGCGTCTGCTGTGGCATCGATGCCGCGGTCCCTTCGTCAAGTTCGCTTGCGAATTCCTAGAAGAATTCCACACGACCATGTAACGATCCGCCGGTGGGGCGGTCGGACCCCGGACACCCTTCCCGCCGCCGTTTGCATCGCTGGAGGACCCACCCGTGCCCTATGCCGTGATCTTTCCCGGCCAAGGCGCCGCCGCGCCAGGGGCGGGGCGCGCCTGGGTCGATCACCAGGCATGGCAGGTCGCGGCCGAGGCCGAGGCGGTCCTCGACCGACCGGTGGCCCGGCTCCTCCTCCTGGCGGACGCCGCCGAGCTCGGGGCCACCGGCGCCAGCCAGCTGGCCGTGCTGCTGAGCTCGCTCGTCGCCTGGGAGGCGCTGGCGCCGCAGCTCGACGAGGCACCGGTGGCGTTCGCCGGCCACTCGCTGGGGCAGATCACCGCCCTGCTGGCCGCGGGTGCCGTCAGCCGGAGTGACGGGTTCCGGCTTGCCGCCCGCCGGGCTGACCTTTCCCAGGCATCGGCCGACGCCCGGGCGGGCGGCATGGCGGCGCTCGTCGGGGCGGAGCTCGACGTCGCGGCCCAGGTCTGCGAGGGCGGCGACGACGTGTGGATCGCCAACGACAACGCCCCCGGTCAGGTCGTCATCGCCGGGACGCCCGAGGGCCTGGCGTCCGCCGGCGACCGGGCACGGGACCTGGGTGTGCGGCGGGTGCTGGCGCTCGACGTGGGCCACGCCTTCCACACGCCACTGCTCGCGGATGCCGCCGCCGGCCTGCGGCCGCTCCTCGACGACCTCGAGTTCCGCGAGGCGACCGCGCCGGTCGTGGCCAACACCGACGCCCTAGGGCACACCGACCCCTATTGCTGGCCCGACCAGCTGACCAGGCACCTGATCGAGCCCGTCCGGTGGCGGGAGTCGCAGCGCACGCTCGCCGCATCCGGGGCGACAACCTTCATCGAGGTCGGGCCGGGCCGGGTTCTCGCCGGACTGGCCAAGCGCACGGTCCCCAACGTGACCGTGCTCAACGTGACCACGCCCGACGACCTCTCGCAACTACTAGCCGCCAACACCCTCGCCGGAGCCACCCGATGACCGCACTGGACGACCCGCTGATGGCCGTCTCCGCCTACCACGAGCCGATCGCCGAGGACCTTCACGTCCCCGAACGCCTGATCGCGGCGCCGGCCGCCGGCGTGTTCCGCGCCGCAGCGCCGGAAGTGGTGACGGCCGAGGGCGAGATCGTGTACCGCGGGCAGCACATGGGCACCATCGAGGTCACCGACGGCGCCGTCCCGGTGACGAGCCCCCACACCGGGTTCCTGATGGGGCTGCTGGCCCTGCCGGGCGAGCGG
The DNA here is from genome assembly GCA_046723645.1 of Actinomycetota bacterium. Taxonomy (GTDB): domain Bacteria; phylum Actinomycetota; class Acidimicrobiia; order Acidimicrobiales; family VFJN01; genus DASQUK01. The sequence continues at coordinate 12,933 of JBKOUY010000225.1, forward strand.
GTCCGCGCCGACCAGCCCTTGGCGTGGGTGCGAGTCGTGGCATGAGCAGCACCGCAGCGGCCATCGAGACGCTCGCCCGGGAGGCCCGGCCCCCCGCAGCGACCCCCCTCCCGGCGACCGGCGTCGCGGTGGCGGGTTGGGGCCATGCCCTGCCCGCGCGCCGGGTGACCAACGACGACCTGGCCCAGAAGCTCGATACCAGCGACGGGTGGATCGTCGAGCGCACCGGCATCCGTGAGCGCCGCGTGTCGGGCGCCGGCGAGTCGACCGGGCCGCTGGCCCTGTCGGCGAGCCGCGCCGCCCTCGACCGGGCCGGCCTCGCGGCCGCTGACGTCGACGTCGTGGTCGTCGCGACCAGCACGCCGGAGCGCCTGATCCCCGCCACCGCCGCCATCGTGGCCGCCGAGCTCGGGATCACCGGCGGCGCCTTCGACCTCAACGCCGCCTGCGCCGGCTTCGTGTACGGCCTCACCAGCGCAGCGGCGCTGATCGGGCAGGGCATGGCGCGCACGGCCCTCGTGGTGGGCGCCGACACGCTGACCCGCTTCACCGATCCCGACGACCGCTCCACGGCCGTCCTGTTCGGGGACGCGGCCGCGGCGCTGGTCCTGGCGGGCACCGGGTCGAGCGCCCCCGCCCGCACCGCCGGGCAGGAGCCGGCGGCGCCGGGGCTGGTCTCCTGCGACCTCGTCGGGGACCCCGGGGGCATCGACCTGCTGGTGGTGCCGGCGGGCGGAAGTGCCCGGCCCGCCAGCGCCGCAACCGTCGCGGCCGGGGAGCACTACCTGCAGATGGACGGGCGAGAGGTCTTCCGCCGGGCGGTGCGCGCCGTGGCGGCGTCCGTCAACCGGACGCTGGCCCGCGCCGGCTGCTGCGCCGACGACGTGACCTGGTTCATCCCCCACCAGGCGAACGCCCGGATCGTCGATGCGGTGCTCCCCCGGATCGGCATCCCGCCGGACCGCACGGTCAGCAACGTCGACCGCTTCGGCAACACGTCCGCGGCCTCGATCCCGCTTGCCCTCGCCGAGGAGGCCGACGGCGGCCGTTTGGGCGGCGGCGACCTCGTGCTGGTTTCCGGCTTCGGCGCCGGGCTCACCGTCGGGACCGCGCTGTGGCGCTGGGGGACGCCCGGATGACCGACCAGGTCACGCCCCGGGTCGCGCTCGTGACGGGCGGATCCGGCGGCATCGGGGCCGCGTGCGCCGGCGCGCTGGCGGACGCCGGCCACCGGGTCGCCGTCGCGTACGGCACCTCTGCTGGCGCCGCCGACAAGGTCGTCGAGGCCATCGAGCAGGCCAGGGGCACGGCCATGGCGGTTCATGCCGACGTGACCGACCCGGACTCGGTCGACGCGGCATTCGCCGCCGTCGAGTCGGCGTGGGGACCCGTCGAAATCCTCGTCAACGCCGCTGGAGTCAACCGGGACAAGCTCACCGTCCAGCTCGCCGACGACGACTGGCGACACACCCTGGACACCGATCTCAGCGGGCCGTTCCATGTCGTGCGCCGGGCACTGCGGCCCATGATCCGGGCCCGCTTCGGCCGCATCGTCAACGTGTCGTCGATCGTGGCCGCCACCGGATCGCCGGGCCAGGCCAACTACGCCGCCGCCAAGGCGGGACTGGTCGGGCTGTCGCGCTCGGTCGCCCGCGAGGTCGCCTCGCGGGGGATCACCGTCAACGTGGTCGAGCCCGGCCCGATCACCACAGCCATGACCGACGCGCTCCCCGAGGCCCGCCGCCAGGCCCTGGCCGATGCGACCGCTGTCGGCCGGTTCGGCACGCCCGCCGAGGTCGCAGCGGTGGTCGCGTTCCTGTGCTCCGACGCGGCCTCGTACGTCACGGGCGCCGTCGTGCCGGTGGACGGTGGCGTCGGCATGGGACGCTGACACAGACTTCGATTCCGATCCTCCCCGATCACACCCCGAAAGGACCCACCACCATGGATCGTTCCGCCGCTCTCGACGCCCTCCGCACGGCAGCCGTCGACGTGCTGTCGGTCGAGCCCGATCAGGTGACCGAGCAGGCCTCCTTCGCAGACGACCTCGACGCCGACAGCCTCGACCTGGTCGAGCTCGTCATGCAGCTGGAGGACAGCCTGGACGTGACCATCCCCGAGGACGACCTCGCCGACGTTCGCACGGTCGGCGACGCCCTGGACCTGATCCTGGCGGCCAGCGCCGCCAAGGCGTGACGGCGACGGACGCCGCGGCGCCGACCGACCACCGCGGACGAC
>JBKOUY010000065.1:0-7759 GCA_046723645.1 Actinomycetota bacterium
TCGTGCATATGCAAGTTGTCTCGACCGGTCCGGCACCAAAGGTGAGTGTATTTACACGTATTTCCCGCGTCAAGCCGGTCGCGTGTCCGTAGCGCCGGGCCTCGTAGGCGCGGCGGCGATGCGATGGCCGGCAATAAAGAGGCGGTGGCCCCCGTCGGGTGGGCGGAGTAAATGCCTGCCCGCACCACTTGCAGGTCCGGCTCTGACGATCCACGGACATAGCCTAACTCGTGGCGTGACAAGTATTGCTGAGGCGTTGTGAATCCATGGCAACTGCCGCCACGACGGCGTATTAGCAGACCGTTTGCAGGCGACACACCTTGTCGGGCGCGCGCACCATGGCACCCCGCTCCCCCACTCACCCGCGCCTGGCATCTCTCGAGGGTGGCGCAACCTACAGGTCGCCCTTCCGCGTCTGTCTCCCACGGTCTCTTTGCCGGTTCTGTGCGCCGGGACCTCAAGGAGCTGAGCGCGCTTTCGGGACCGCTATCCCACCCACGGTGGCACTGCGGATCGATCTAGATCACCAAGGCACGCCGTCCGCGGGCCATCCCGGTCTCACCAAGGAGTCGCCGCTAGCCGCGCGGTCCGGACGAGATCAGCCGCCCCTTGTAGGCTCGGCCATGGAGGTGTCAGAGCGCCTGGTGGGCTCCACCGCCTTCAAAGCGGCTGGTCGTGGTGCACCCACGACGGCGGGTTCGATTCCCGTCCACCTCCGCCACCCGCCAAATCTGCCGCGGCGGCTCATCCGCCTTCCAGCGGGCGCTCGCCTAGGGGCAGCACCCGTTCCCCGCCGGTGTATATGTTCATCGACGAGCCGCGGAGGAAGCCGACCAGGGTCATGCCGGCGGACTCGGCGAGCTGCACCGCGAGGCTCGACGGCGCCGACACGGCCGCGATCATGGGCAAGCCGGCGACGAGCGCCTTCTGGGCGATCTCGAACGCGATGCGGCCCGACACCATCAGAATGTGCCCGGTGAGCGGCAGGCGCCGCTGCGTCGCTGCCCAGCCGATCACCTTGTCGACCGCGTTGTGGCGGCCGACGTCCTCCTGCACGCGCACGAGCTTGCCCTCCGCCGTGAACAGCCCCGCCGCGTGCAGCCCACCCGTGCGGTCGAACACCTTCTGGGCCGCCCGCAACCGGTCCGGGAGCTCGCTGAGTACCGCGGGAGCAACGCGCAAGCCGTCGCCCGACACGTCGGGCACGACCTTGCGGACGGCCTCGATGCTGGCCGTCCCGCACAGCCCGCACGACGACGTGGTGTACACGTTGCGCCGCAGCGACGGATCGATCGGCGACCGATCGACGAGCTGGACGTCGACGACGTTGTACTCCTGGTCCTCGTCGCCCACGCAGTAGCGCATGGCCCGCACTTGGGCTGCATCCCGCACGATCCCCTCGGTGAGGCAGAACCCCAGGGCCAGTTCGAAGTCGCTGCCCGGCGTGCGCATCGTGACCGACACCGGCTCGCCGTTGACGCGGATCTCCATCGGCTCCTCGCCGGCCAGCACGTCGGGCCGGCGCGAGGCGACCCCGTCGCGCACCGCCAGCATCGTGCGACGGTCCACGACCCGGCGAGCCGTCGTGGTTGCCATGCCTCGTCCTCCTGCGTCTCGTTGCCAGTTAACCCGACGTGATGCGGAGCTGGGGGTGGCGGATGCGGCCGGGAGAGAGCTCGAGCAAGCGGACAGCCGCTGCGTCGAGCGTACGGCTCGCCTCGCCGTCCGGCTCGCGCACCACGACGGGCTCCCCCTGGTCCGCGCCCTCGCGCACCGCCGGGACGAGCGGGATTTGGCCCAGCAGCGGCACGTCCAACTCCCGCGCTAGCAGGTCGCCGCCACCGGCGCCGAACAGCTCGTAGCTCTCCCCGTCGTGGCCAGTGAACCAGCTCATGTTCTCGATGACGCCGGCCACGCGCAGCTTCACCTCCCGGGCCATGTAGGCGGCCCGCTGCGCCACCCGCTGGGCGGCTGCCTGGGGCGTCGTGACGATGACCACCTCGGCGTCGGGCAGCAGCCGGGCCACGCTGAGCGATACGTCGCCGGTGCCGGGAGGCATGTCGACGACGAGCACGTCGGGGCCGTCCCAGAACACGTCCGTCACGAACTGCTCCAGCATCTTGTGCAGCATCGGGCCCCGCCAGATCACGGGCGCGCTCTCCTCGGTGAGCATCCCCACCGAGACCACCCGGACGCCGTGCGCCAACGGCGGGACGAACAGTCCGTCGATGATCACGGGCCCCCGGTGGATGCCCATCATCCGGGGGATCGAGAAGCCCCAAACGTCGGCGTCGAGCAGCGCCACCCGTTGGCCCCGTTGCGCCATGGCGACCGCCAAGCTGGTCGCGATCGAGGACTTACCCACGCCGCCCTTGCCCGAGGCGATGGCGAGGACGCGACTGGCGCCGAACACGGCGGACGGCTCGGGCACCTCGCCCTGGAGCCGGCGGCGCAGCCGGGCCCGGTCGCGGTCGTTCATGACCGAGAGGTCGAGGACGACGTCGTCGACGCCGAGCGAGCGCACAGCCCTGGTCACGTCCTGCTGGATGCGCTCGGCCTGCGGGTGGCCGGACACGACCAGCGCCAGCGAGACCTGCACCCGCCCTGGCCGCACGACGACCCCTTGCACGATGCCGAGGTCGGTGATCGGCCGCCCGAGCTCGGGCTCGGTCACCTCTGCGAGTGCGGCCATGACCTGGGCGTCGGAAGGCGGTGCGAGCGTAACGGGGCCTCCAAGCGGCGGCGAGTGGTAAGCGGATCGTAAACCCGCGCGACCGGATTGTGTGCTGTATTGTCAACAGCAGCAGCAACAACTCGATGGCGGGCGCTCGAGACTCGAGGGGGGCCATCGATGCAGCAGGTCAGTCGTCGCCAGTTCCTGCAGGGTGCCATCGGCGGTGGGGGAGCGCTCGGTCTCGCAAGCTTTGGTTTCGACGCGTCCGCCGCCGCCCAGGAAGTGCGTGAGCTCAAGATCCAGAACGCCACCGAGACCCGCACGGTCTGCCCGTACTGCGCCGTGGGCTGCTCGATGATCGGCTACACCATCGGCGGCCAGGCGTCGAACACCGAGCCCGTGCTCATCCACATCGAGGGCGACCCCGACAGCCCGGTCAACGGCGGCACGCTGTGCCCCAAGGGAGCCTCCACGCTCCAGCTGGCCCTCAACCGGCGGCGAGTGGAGCACCCGATGTACCGGGCGCCCGGGGGCACGCAATGGGAGCGCATCTCCTGGGACGACGCCATGGAGAGGATGACCCGCTGGGTGAAGGACGCCCGCGATGACCACTTCATCGAGCAGGACGACGAGGGCAACACGGTCAACCGTCAGACCGGATTTTCGTTCCTCGGCGGGGCGACGATCTCCAACGAGGAGGGCTACCTCACGGCCAAGCTGATGCGGGCCCTCGGGACGGTCTACATAGAGCAACAGGCCCGGGTCTGACACGGCCCCACGGTGGCCAGTTTGGCCGCCAGCTTCGGCCGAGGGGCCATGACGAATCACTGGCGTGACTTCAAGAACAGTGACGTCATCCTGGTCATCGGGGCCAATCCCGCGGAGAACCACCCGTGTGGGTGGAAGTGGGCCCACGTCGGCCGCGACGAGCGGGGCACCCGCATCATCCACGTGGATCCCCGGTTCACTCGCACGTCGGCCATCGCCGATGTCTACGTGCCGATCCGAGCCGGGACCGACACGGCGTTCTTCGGCGGCCTGATCAACTACGTCCTGGAGAACGAGCTGTACCAGGACGACTACGTGCGCCTGCACACCAACGCATCGTTCGTCGTGGCCGCGGACTACTCGTTCGAGGACGGGCTCTTCTCCGGCTACGACGAGGCCGAGCGCACCTACGACACCGCCAGCTGGGACTACGAGCGCGAGACCAACCCCACCGACGAAGCCTCCCCCCAGCCCGGTTTGGGCCAAGGCGTAGGGCCGATCGCCGAGCCCTCGTTCGCCCGGGTGGACCCCACGCTCCAGGACCCCCGGTGCGTGTTCCAGCTGATGAAGGAGCACTACAGCCGCTACACCCCGGAGTTGGTCTCACAGATCACCGGGATACCCGAGGACAAGTTCCTCCAGGTCGCCGAGGAGTTCGGCGCCACGGGCACCGCGGACAAGTCCGGCAGCGTCGTCTATGCCGTCGGGCTCACCCACCACACGTCCGGGGTGCAGATCATCAGGGGCATCGGAATTCTCCAGATGCTGCTCGGCAACGTCGGCATCCCTGGTGGCGGGGTCAACGCCGAACGCGGCCATGCCAACATCCAGGGCAACACCGACAACGCCATCTCCTGGGAGATCCTCCCGGGCTACCTGGCCATCCCGCGCCCCGGCATGGAGACCATGGCCGACTACCTCGACATGGTCCCCGCCAAGCAGCTGCGCCCCAACTCCATCAACTTCTTCGGGACCAACTACGGGAAGTTCCTGGTCAGCCAGCTGAAGGCGTTCTTCGGCGACGCGGCAACCGCCGGCAACGACTTCGCCTACTCGTGGATCCCGAAGCCGGAGAAGAACTCGTCGTGGCTCACCGTCCACGACGAGGCCCGGGCCGGGCGGCTCGACGGCATCATCTACGGCGGCTTCACCGGCGTGACCGTCGGCCCGGACTCGAACCGGATGGCGGAGTCGCTCGCGAACCTGAAGTGGCTGGTCATCATGGACCCGCTGCCGACGTCGGCGTCGGAGTTCTGGCGGGCCCCCGGGGTCGATCCCGGGGACATCCAGACCGAGGCGCTGTTCCTGCCGGCCACCCACTGGATCGAGAAGTCGGGGTCGTTCACCAACTCGGGCCGGTGGGCGCAGTGGAAGCACGCGGTGCTGCCGGCGACGGGTGAGGTCAGGGACGACAACCGGATCCTCGGCGAGCTGTACCAGCGCTTGAAGGCCCTGTACCAGGACGAGGGCGGCGCCTTCCCCGACCCGGTGCTCAACCTGCACTGGCCGTACTCGGACCCCATGAACCCGGGCCTCGAGGAGCTGGCCAAGGAGGTCAACGGCTCCACCCTCGAGACCGGTGAGCAGCTGTCGACGTTCGTCGACCTGGCCGACGACGGGACGACCGCATCGGGGGACTGGATCTACTGTGGGTCCTGGACCGAGGACGGCAACCAGATGGACCGCCGCGGCACCGCCGACCCCACCGGCCTCGGCTTCTTCCACGAGTGGACCTGGTCGTGGCCGCTCAACCGGCGCATCCTCTACAACCGGGCGTCCGCCGACGCCGACGGGCGGCCCTGGGACCCCACCCGGCCCGGGATCCAGTGGAACGGGTCCAAGTGGGTGGGGGACGTGCCCGACATCACCGCCACCTCCAGCCCGCAGGAGGGCAAGGGCGCGTTCATCATGACCGGTGAGGGTGTCGGTCGGCTGTTCGCCCCCAAGAACCTGACCACCGACGGGCCGTTCCCCGAGCACTACGAGCAGACCGAGGCGCCGATCGACAACCTGCTGTCCGGCACCCGGCGCAACCCGGCGGCGTTCCTGTACGAGGACGCGCCGGCCAGCTTCGCCGAGGACGATGCCGACTTCCCCTACGTCGCCACCACCTACCGGGTCACCGAGCACGAGCACTACGTGACCCAGAACGTGCCCTACCTCGTCGAGGCCATGCCCGACTTCTTCATCGAGCTGCCCGTCGAGCTGGCCGACGAGAAGGGCATCGACAACGGGGGCCGCGTGCGGGTGCGATCCAAGCGGGGCGAGGTCGAGGGCGTCGCTTTGGTCACCAAGCGCATGCGGCCCTTGCGGGTGGGGGACAACAAGGTCGTCTACCAGGTCGGCATCCCGGTGCACTGGCACTACGCCGGCGGGAAGGGCGAGGGTGAGGCGGCGCCCATGATGGCCAACCTGCTGACGCCGTACATCGGCGACGCCAACGTCCGCACGCCCGAGTACAAGGGCTTCCTCGTGAACGTCGAGAAGGCATAGGGAGGCCAGCATGTCCACCGAGCTCGGTCTGGCCGTCCGCCGGAAGTCGGCGTCACCGTCGTCGGGCACCAACATCCGCCGCGAGAGCGCCGAGGTGTCCAAGCTCGTCGACATCGACCTGTGCATCGGCTGCAAGGCGTGCGAGGTCGCCTGCAAGGAATGGAACAGCCTGGAGCCCGACGACACCGCCAACTTCGGCAGCTACCAGAGCCACGAGGACCTGACCGCCAGCACCTGGGACCTCATGCGGTTCAAGGAGGTCGACCTCGACAACGGTGACATCGCGTGGCTGATCCGCAAGGACAGTTGCCTGCACTGCGACGAGCCGGGGTGCCTGCTGGCGTGCCCGGCACCCGGCGCGGTGGTCCAGTACGAGAACGGCATCGTCGACTTCGACCAGTCGCGCTGCATCGGCTGCCAGTACTGCGTGACGGGCTGCCCGTTCGACATCCCCCGCTTCGACCAGAAGACCAAGAAGGTCTACAAGTGCACGATGTGCGTCGACCGGGTCGCCGGGGGCCTGGAACCGGCGTGCGTGAAGGCCTGCCCGACCGGGTCGATCCGGTTCGGGTCCCGCCAGGAGATGCTCGCCTACGGCGAGACCAAGGTCGGCAAGCTGCACGACCGGGGCTTCGACGACGCGCTGCTGTACGACCCGTCGGGTGTCAACGGGCTCCACATGATGTACGTGGTGCCGCGGGGCAACATGCTCGGCGACTACGGGCTGCCGAAGGACCCCGACGTGCGCGCCAACCTGAGCTTCATCGGCAAGCTGCAGGGCTTGCGCGGCATCGGCGCCATTGCCACCTGGGCGGGGCTCATCGGTGCCGGCCTCTACTGGCTACGCGTCGGGCGCAAGGCGCCGCCCCCCGAGGCGGTGGCCGAGGCCGAGGCCGAGCGGCTGGGTCGGGAGGCCCCCGAGGCGTTGGAGCCCGGGGAGCCGGCGGCGGTGGCCGCGGCTCCGGACGCGGGCGGGGAGGCCGCAGGCGCCGAGGGACCCGCCATGCCGGGGGCAGCCGGGGAGTCCGGCCAGCGCGGGCCGTCTGGCGAGGCTGGTGGGTCCGGCGAGGCCGGCGGGCAGGCGAGCGACGCGGGCGACACGGACGCGAGCGACACGGGGGAGGCGGAGCGATGACGGCCACCGCGGACGCCGGTCGCACCGATGTGATCGAGCGCGAAGAGGTCGTGGCCGGCGAGCCCGAGCACGCCCTCATCCACCGTTACGGCCTGTTCGAGCGGGTACTCCACTGGGGGGTGGCCATTACCTTCGTTGCACTGGTGCTGTCGGGCATGGCGCTGACCTATCCGCGGCTGGCCTGGCTCTCGGGCCTGTTCGGCGGGGGCCAGACGAACCGGGCGGCGCACCCCTGGATCGGCATCGCCTTCACCGTCGGGATCGTGACGATGCTGGTGCTCTGGGGGCGCCAGATGCTGCTCGACAAGGGCGACCGGCTGTGGTTCCGGCGCGTGGGCACCTACGCCCGCACCGGCCACCTCGAGCTGGACACCGGCCGTTGGAACGCCGGGCAGAAGGGCTACTTCTGGGCTGCGCTGGTCCTCGCGATCGTGCTCCTGCTGACCGGCATCCCCCTGTGGTTCCCGTCGGTCGCCGGGACCGGGATCAGGGAGTGGTCACGGCTGATCCACCAGGCCGCCTACCTGCTCATGCTCGGGGGCCTCATCATCCACGTGCTGCTGGTGTTCCTGTTCCCGGGCTCGCTGGCGGGCATGACCAATGGGCGGGTCACCCGGGCATGGGCCGCCTGGCACCACCCGCGCTGGTACCGCGAAGCCGTGCACGGCGCGTCGGGCGGGCCTGAGGCC
>JBKOUY010000061.1:0-11678 GCA_046723645.1 Actinomycetota bacterium
GCTGCGCGAGGAGGTCGACAAGCTCACCCAGCCCCCGTCCGCGTACGGAACGCTCCTGTCGCGCAACGACGACGGCACGGTCGACGTCTTCTCCGGCGGCCGCAAGATGCGGGTCGCCGTCCACCCCGCCCTCGACGAGAATGACCTCGTGCGCGGGGGCGAGGTGGTGCTCAACGAGTCTCTCAACGTCGTGATGGCCCGCACGGCCGAGACCACGGGCGAGGTGGTCACGGTCAAGGAGCTGCTCGAGGACGGTACCCGGGCGATCATCGTCGGCCGGGCCGAGGAGGAGCGGGTCGCCGACCTGTCCGAGGGCCTCAAGGTCGACCGCATCCGGGCCGGCGACTCGGTGCTCATGGACCCGCGCTCGGGCCTCCTCCTGGAGAAGCTGCCCCGGCCCGAGGTCGAGGAGCTGGTGCTCGAGGAGGTGCCCGACATCTCCTACGACGACATCGGCGGCCTCGACGATCAGATCGAGCAGATCGCCGACGCGGTCGAGCTGCCGTTCTTGCATCAGGAGCTGTTCGCCGAGCACAAGCTGCCGGCTCCCAAGGGCATCCTCCTGTACGGCCCCCCCGGTTGCGGCAAGACGCTCATCGCCAAGGCGGTGGCCAACAGCCTCGCCAAGAAGGTCGGCAACCAGTCGGTCGACGCCAAGGCGAAGAGCTACTTCCTCAACATCAAGGGCCCCGAGTTGCTCAACAAGTATGTGGGTGAGACCGAGCGGCAGATCCGCCTGGTGTTCCAGCGGGCCCGGGAGAAGTCCGAGGAGGGCTGGCCCGTCATCGTGTTCTTCGACGAGATGGACTCGATGTTCCGCACCCGCGGCAGCGGCATCAGCTCCGACGTCGAGTCGACGATCGTTCCCCAGCTGCTGGCGGAGATCGACGGCGTCGAGTCGCTGCGCAACGTCATCGTCATCGGCGCCTCCAACCGTGAGGACCTGATCGACCCCGCGATCCTGCGGCCCGGCCGGCTGGACGTGAAGATCAAGATCGAACGCCCCAACGAGGTGGCGGCGGCCCAGATCTTCGCCCGCTACCTCACCTCCGAACTGCCGCTCGACGGCGATGCCGTGCAGGAGCTGGGCGGCGGGGACACCTCCAAGTGCGTGCAGGCGATGATCGAGCGCACCGTCGACGAGATGTACCGCTCCGACCGCGAGAACGAGTTCCTCGAGGTCACGTACCAGAACGGCGACAAGGAGATCATGTACTTCAAGGACTTCGCGTCCGGGGCCATGATCGAGAACATCGTGCGGCGCGCCAAGAAGCTGGCGATCAAGCGGCACCTGGCCGACGGCGGCAAGGGCATCAAGCTCGGTGACCTGGTGGAGTCGATCCACCAGGAGTACAAGGAGCACGAGGACCTGCCCAACACCACCAACCCGGACGACTGGGCCAAGATCTCCGGCAAGAAGGGCGAGCGCATCGTCTACGTGCGCACGATCGTCAACCGCGACGACGGCAGCGCCACTGGCGGCCGCAGCATCGAGCGGGTGGCCACCGGCCAGTACCTGTAGTGCTTCGAGGGGGCTCCGGTGGGAGCCTCTGCCCCCCGCGCCCCCGGCCGCCCCTGACCGCACGGATTCACCATTTGCACGGGCATTCGCTCCGCTGCCATCGGCGGGTAACGTCCCAGGCGTGGCCCTCCGCAAGATCGTCGGTGTCGAGACCGAGTTCGGCATCATCGTGCGCGGGGCGGGGGAGTCCAACCCCATCGCGGCGTCGTCGGTCCTGATCAACGCCTACGTCCACGAGCTGGCGCGGGCGGGGGTCGGCCCCCGTGACAACCCCAAGGTCGGGTGGGACTTCGAGGACGAGCACCCCGACATCGACGCCCGCGGCTTCACGGCCGAGGGATCGTTGGCCCCCGAGGTCGAGACGCACCTGGTCAACGCCGTGCTCACCAACGGGGCCCGTTACTACGTCGATCACGCCCACCCGGAGCTGTCGACGCCCGAGTGCGCCGACCCCCGTTCCGTGGTGGTCTTCGACAAGGCGGCGGAGGTCATCCTGCAGCGGTCGATGCGGGCGGCCCGCGAGCTGCTGCCCGACGAGCAGGAGATCGTCGTCTACAAGAACAACTCCGACCGCAAGGGCAACTCGTACGGCTGCCACGAGAACTACCTGATGGACCGCCAGGTGCCGTTCTCGCGCATCGTCACCCACGTGATGCCCCACTTCATCAGCCGGCAGGTCTTCACCGGCGCCGGCAAGGTGGGCACCGAGGTGGCCGGCCTGACGTCCGACGACGTGCCCTTCCAGCTCACCCAGCGGGCCGACTTCTTCGAGGAGGAGGTGGGCCTGGAGACCACGCTCAAGCGGCCGATCGTCAACACGCGCGATGAGCCCCACGCCGACGCGCAGCGCTACCGGCGGCTCCACGTGATCGTCGGCGACGCCAACCTGAGCGAGGTCGCTACGTTCCTCAAGGTCGGCACCACGGCGCTGGTGCTGTCGATGATCGAGGACGAGTTCCTCCCCCGGGACCTGACCCTGGCGACGCCGGTGGCGGCGCTCCGCCGGGTGTCCCACGACCTGTCCCTGCGGCAGCCGCTCGACCTGGCCGACGGCACCACGATGACCGCCGTCGAGATCCAGTGGGAGTACCTCGACCGGGCGAAGAAGTACGCCGAGGAGCACGGCCTGGAGTGCATCGGCCCGCCGGAGATCGGCGCCGACGTGCTGCGCCTGTGGGAGCAGGTGCTCGCCGGGCTCGAGACCGATCCCGGGTCGGTGGTCCGCCAGGTCGACTGGGCGGCCAAGTACCGACTCATCAACGGCTACCGCGCCAAGCACGACCTCCGCTGGGACGACGCCCGCCTGGCGGCCATGGACCTGCAGTACCACGACCTGCGGCCGGAACGCGGGTTGGCCCCACGCGTCGGGCTCGAGCGCCTCACCACCGACGACGAGGTGGAGCGCGCGGTGAGCGAACCGCCGCGGGACACGCGGGCATACTTCCGGGGTGTGTGCCTGCAGCGCTGGGCGCCGCAGATCGTGGCCGCCAACTGGGACTCCATGGTGTTCGACATCGGTGGCGACCCGCTGCGGCGGGTGCCGATGATGGATCCGACACGTGGAACCGAAGCACACGTGGGTAAGTTGATGGCCGAGAGCAGCAGTGTCGCTGAATTGTTGGACCGGCTGGGCCAATGAGGCTGGGCCAATAGGAAGGTTGCGGGGCACATGGCTGAACGAGAGCAGAAGCGCAAGGCAAGCACCCCGGTTCGCGAGGAAGAGGTCGTCGAGGAGGCACCCCCCGCCTCGGAGCAAGGCGAGAAGATAAAGGCCGAGCTCGACGACCTGCTGGACGAGATCGACGAGGTCCTCGAGACGAATGCCGAGGACTTCGTGAAGGCGTATGTGCAGAAGGGCGGCGAGTAGCCACCAGAACACATGAGGTCCTGACGGGCCTCATGCGCCGGGTTCGGCATGAGCGCGTCCCTGCCGGGCGGGGAGGCGCTTTGTTTTTTTTGGGTGCGGTCCCGGGCGCCGGCCCGTCATCGGCGAGCGGTTCGGCGCCGCCTGCCACCCGGTAGCCTCCGTCAGCGATGACCCTGCCGTACTTCTCCGCCGGTGACGATCCCGGCCCTTCCTTCGTCGACGTCCTCAAGCGCGCCGGGAGCACGCCCGCGTGGGCCGACCTGCCCCGGGAATTCCAGCCCCACGAGATCACCCACGGCACCACCGTGGTGGCCATCCGCTGCGCCGACGGTGTGGTGATGGCCGGCGACCGGCGGGCGACCGCCGGCAACTTCATCAGCCACCGCACGATGGAGAAGGTGTTCCCCGCCGACCGCCACTCGGGTGTGGCGATCGCCGGCGCGGCCGGACCGGCGGTTGAGATGGTGAAGCTGTTCCAGCTCCAGCTCGAGCACTACGAGAAGGTCGAGGGCGCCGAGCTGTCCCTGGAGGGCAAGGCCAACCAGCTCGCCCAGATGGTTCGCGGCCACCTGCCCGCCGCCCTGCAGGGCTTCGCGGTCGTGCCGCTGTTCGCCGGCTACGACACCAAGCGGGGCACGGGCCGGCTGTTCGAGTACGACGTGACCGGCGGCCGCTACGAGGAGAGCGACTTCGCCGCCACCGGGTCCGGCAGCCTGCACGCCGGCACCGTCATCAAGATCGGCTTCAAGCCCGACCTGGATCGCGACGCCGCCATCGAATTGGCGATCTACGCCCTGTTCCAGGCCGCCGACGAGGACGCGGCCACCGGCGGGCCCGACCTCGTGCGCGGCATCTACCCCGTGGTGGCGACCATCACGGCCGACGGCTTCGCACGCCTCGATGACCAGGACATCGCCGGCCGCTTCCAGGCGCTGCTCGAGCGCCTGTCGATCCCCGGCAGCACCACCGCAGTGGGCGCCACGCCGACCATCGACGACGGAGGCGCAGGCCGATGAGCATGCCCTTCTACGTCCCGGCCGAGCAGATGATGAAGGACAAGGCCGACTTCGCGCGGCGGAACATCGCCCGCGCCAAGGCGCTGGCGGCCATGTTCTACGCGGACGGCATCCTCATCTGCGCCGAGAACCCGTCCTCGACCCTGCACAAGGTCAGCGAGATCTACGACCGCATCGCGTTCGCCGGGGCCGGGAAGTACAACGAGTACGACCGCCTCCGCATCGCCGGCGTCCGCCACGCCGATCTAAAGGGCTACTCGTTCAGCCGGGAGGACGTCGACGCTCAGAGCCTGGCCAACGCCTACGCCCAGATGCTGGGCGACGTGTTTACCCACGAGATCAAGCCCATGGAGGTCGAGATCGTGGTGGCCGAGGTGGGCGCGGACGCCGGCGGCGATCGGCTGTTCCACATCTTCTACGACGGCACGGTGGTCGACGAGGAGGGCTTCACCGTGCTCGGGGGCGAGGCCGAGGCCATCAACGCCCGACTCAAGGAGACCTACAAGCCAGGCCTGGCGCTCGAGGACGCCCTGCGTGACTCGGTGGCGGCCCTGGCCGGTCCGGGCCGGACGCTGGACCCGTCGGAGATCGAGGCGGCCGTCCTGGCCCGTCGCGACGGTCGGCGGGCCTTCCGGCGGCTCACCGACGAGCTCACGAGGGAGGCGCTCGAGGGGGCACACGTGACTATCGAACCGGCGCCCGACGCACCGACCGCGGAGGCCACACCCGGCGTCTCCGAGCCCTCGCCCGAGGGGTCGGCCGGGACCGACGGTCAGCCCGGGACCCCCGACGTGCCCGCCGAGGGCGAATAGCGTCCACCCCCCGCGTCGGCGCCGTCCCTCAGCTGCCGAGGAACAGCACGCGTCCGAGGACGAAGAGGACGACCAGCAGGAGCCCGACCACCAGGATCAGCATCCGCGCGGGACGACCTCGGCGGTCCGCCGGCTCGCCGCCGGTGCCGCCGGAGACGTCCAGGCCGGGCCCGTCGTCGGCGACCACGGGATCGGAGTCGGCGTTCGCAACCACGGCCCGGGCCAGCTCCAGGTCGTCGGCGGGCACCAACACCTCCACCGGTCCGACGGGATAGGGCCCGTCGACGTTGCCCCGGAGCTGCCACACGATGCCCTCGGCGCCCAGGTGGGCGGCGAGGATGCGAGCCGCCAGGGGGTTGGCGGCGGTCGTCAGCGGCACCATCGGACCGATGGACACCCCCGAGACGGTACCCGCACACTCGGGGCATGGCGGTAGCGTGCGCCCAGTGGAGCGACGCATCTTCGGGCTCGAGAACGAGTACGGCGTCACCTGCACTCTGCGCGGCCAGCGCCGCCTCAGCCCCGACGAGGTGGCTCGCTACCTGTTCCGCCGCGTCGTGTCGTGGGGCCGCTCCAGCAACGTCTTCCTCGCGAATGGCGCACGGCTCTACCTCGACGTGGGCAGCCACCCCGAGTACGCCACGCCCGAGTGCGATTCGATCCTCGACCTGGTCACCCACGACAAGGCCGGTGAGCGGATCCTCGAGCAGCTGCTCGTGTCGGCGGAGCAGCGGCTGCGTGAGGAGGGGATCCGCGGCGTCATCTACCTGTTCAAGAACAACACCGACTCGGCCGGCAACTCCTACGGGTGCCACGAGAACTACCTGACGTCCCGGCGCGACGACTTCAGCCACTACGCCGAGGTGCTGATCCCGTTCTTCGTGTCCCGGCAGATCTACGCCGGGGCCGGCAAGGTCCTCCAGACGGCTCGGGGGGCCATGTACTGCATCGCCCAGCGGGCCGAGCACATCTGGGAGGGCGTCTCCTCGGCCACCACCCGGAGCCGGCCGATCATCAACACCCGCGACGAGCCCCATGCCGACGCCGAGCGCTACCGCCGGCTGCACGTGATCGTGGGCGACTCGAACATGAGCGAGTATGCGACCTTCCTCAAGGTGGGGGCCACGTCGATCCTGCTGCGCATGCTGGAGGACCCGTCGTTCGTGCTCCGGGACATGACCCTCGAGAACCCGATCCGTGCCATCCGGGAGATCAGCCACGACCTGACCGGCAAGCGCACCGTGCGGCTGGCCAACGGCCGGGAGGCGTCAGCACTGGAGATCCAGGGCGAGTACCTGGAGCGCGCCCGGCGCTACGCCGACACCAAGGGCCTGTCGCCCCTCGAGCTCCGGGCGCTCGAGATGTGGGAGCACTGCCTGACCGTGCTCGAGTCCGACCCCTACAAGCTCGACCGCGAGTGTGACTGGGTGATCAAGCACAAGCTGATCGAGGCGTACTGCGCCAAGCACGACCTGCCGCTCAGCCACCCGCGAGTCGCCCTGATCGACCTCCAGTACCACGACGTCAACCGCGAGCGCGGGCTGTTCTACCGGCTCCAGGAGCGGGGCCTGGTCGATCGGGTCACCACCGACGAAGCCATCGACGACGCCGTCGAGACGCCGCCGCAGACCACCCGTGCCCGGCTGCGGGGCGAATTCATTCGCCGCGCCAAGGAGCGCAAGCGCGACTACACGGTCGACTGGGTGCACCTGAAGCTCAACGACCAGGCGCAGCGCACGGTCCTCTGCAAGGACCCCTTCAAGGCCCGCGACGAACGCGTCGAGAAGCTCATCGCTGGGCTCTAGGTATTTCGAGGGGGGAGGGAGACCCTCCCCCCTCGCGTCCCCCCACCTGCGGCCGCCGCCTGTCGGCGGCGTCGATTCCCGGTCGTCGACCGGCGGAGCCGGCTCGGCGACGGTGGGGGCTCCGGCAGGAGCCTCTGCCCCCAGGCCCCGCCGTTCCCTGCACGGCGCACGCTTCGGTACGTTCGCCGGGTGCCGAGCTTCGTCACCGCCACGGTCACCGAGATCCTGTCCGAGCGTGACGGGCTGCAGCGCGTCGCCACCGATGCCGGGCGCGCGTACGTGCTCACCGGGCTCGTCGGCAGGGTCGCGGCGGGAGATCCCGTGGTGCTCAACACGACGGCCGTCGAGCTCGGGCTGGGCACCGGCGGCTGGCACGTCGTGCACTGGAACCTCGCGCGCCGCGCCTGGTCGCAGCCCGGGCCCGGGCACATCATGAAGCTGCGCTACACCAGCCTCCAGTCCGACACCGGTGCCGCCGAGGAGCACCGGCCCGACCTTCCCGAGGCGCTCGACGGCATGCCAGTGGTGGCCTGCTCACTCCACAGCCAGGTCGGCGTCGTGGCCGCAGTCGTGCGCCACCTGCGGCCGGCCGCCCGCATCGCGTACGTCATGACCGACGGCGCCGCCCTGCCGCTGGCGCTCTCCGACCTGGTGCACACCCTGGCGTCGCAGGGCATCGTCGACACCACGGTCACCGCGGGGAACGCGTTCGGCGGCGAGCTCGAGGCGGTGTCCGTGCCCTCGGGACTGGCGCTCGCCCGCCACGTCGCCGGCGCGGACCTCGCCGTGGTGGGTATGGGGCCGGGGGTGGTGGGCACGGCGTCGGGGCTGGGCACCACGGCGGTCGAGGCGGCCGCCGTCGTCGACGCGGCCCACGCGCTCGGAGCCCGGGTGGCGCTCTGCTGCCGCGCCTCGGGCGTCGACAGCCGAGAGCGCCACCGGGGCGTCAGCCACCACGTCCGCACCATCCTGCGCCTGGCGGCGCATCGACCCGAGGTGCCCCTGCCGGCGACATTGGCGCCGCAGGTAGCCGGGGCGACCGTCGTCGAGGGCCCCGACGCCGCCGACGTGCTGAAGGCGCTCGAGGTGACCGTCACCTCGATGGGGCGGGGCCCGGCTGACGATCCGCTGTTCTTCGCGGCGGCGACGTCGGCCGGTGCGTGGGCCGCCGGCGCGCTGGAGGACGTGGACCAGCCGGACACGCCGGGTCGGTAGCTTTGGGGCCGTGTCGGCGGCGAAGCTGGAACGGCTGCTCAACCTCACGGCGCTGCTGCTGGAGACGCCGCGCCCGCTGTCGGCCCTGGAGATCCGCGATCGGCTCGGTGTGTACGCCGCGGAGACCGACGCCTTCCGGCGGGCGTTCGAGCGTGACAAGGACGACCTGCGGGCGATGGGCGTGCCGCTCGAGGTCCAGGACGTTCCCGGATCACTGCCGGCGGTCGAGGGCTACCGCATCCCGAAGGATCGTTACTACCTGCGCGACCCGGGCATGAGCGCCGACGAGCTCGCGGCCCTGCACATGGCGGCGTCGGTGGTGCAGGTCGACGGGCTCTCGGCCCGCGAGGGGCTGCTCAAGCTCGGCGGCATGGTGGGCGAGTCCGACGGGGCCATGGGCGTGGCGGTGGCCGCCCTGCCCGCCGGCAACGTGGGCCCGCTCTTCGCCGCCATCGCCGCGCAGACGCCGGTGCGGTTCACCTACCGGGGCACGGAGCGCAGGGTCGACGCCTACCGGCTCGACTTCCTGCGGGGCCGCTGGTACCTCAGCGGCTTCGACCACCTGCGTGACGACGAGCGCGTGTACCGGCTCGACCGCTTCGAGAGCGGGGTGGAACGCCTCGGTGGGCCCCGCTTCGAGCGGCCGGCCACCGCGGTGCCCGGTGGGGCGCTCGAGCCGTGGCAGATCGGGGAGGAGGAGGGGGTCGAAGCCCAGGTGCTCGTCGACGCGGCCCAGGCGCCCTGGATCGTCCAGCACCTCGGCCCGGGCTCGCTGGCCGAGGAGCGGGCCGACGGGTCGGTGGTCGTGACGATGATGGTCACCAACCGGGACAGCTTCCGCTCGTTCGTGCTCACCTTCCTCGATCACGCCGAGGTGCTCGGGCCTCCGGAGCTCCGCGCCGACGTGGTCGGCTGGCTGGAGGCGCTGGCGTGAGCACGCGAGCGCCACACGCGCCGGCCCGCACCAAGGCATCCGACCGCGTGGCCCGGATGCTGGCGATGGTCCCGTGGATCGCGTCGCACGACGGCCCCACCGTCGACGAGATCTGCGAGCGCTTCCAGGTCAGTCGGCGCAAGCTCCTCGAGGACCTCGAGGTGCTGTCGCTCGTCGGCGTGCCTCCCTACACCCCTGACACCCTGATCGAGGTCACCATCGAGGGCGACCGCGTGTGGCTGCGGTTCGCCGACGTGTTCGCGCGCCCCCTGCACCTCACCCCCGAGCAGGGGCTGGCGCTCGTGGTCGCGGGGCGCGCGTCCCAGGCGCTCCCGGGCACCGACGCCGGGGGACCGCTGGCCACCGCCCTGGTCAAGGTTGCGGGGGTCCTCGGCGTCGACCCCGACGACGCCGTTTCGGTGGCGCTGGGCCAGACCCGCCCCGGCGTCCTCGACGAGCTGCGCCGGGCCGCCGCAGCCGGCCGCCGGGTCCGCCTGGACTACTACGCGTACAGCCGCGATCAACGCACCACACGGGACGTCGATCCCCACGCCGTCTTCGCCCACGAGGGTGCGTGGTACGTGCGTGCCTACTGCCACCAGGCGGAGGACCAGCGCTTGTTCCGCGTCGATCGCATCTACGGCGTCGAGGTTCTGGACCAGACCTTCACCCCGCCGGACGACCCCGACACCGGCGACGTCTTCCGGCCGGGACCCGACACGCCGCGGGTCACGCTCGACATCGCGCCGGCGGCCCGCTGGGTGGTCGAGACCTACCCGGTCGACGAGGCCAGCCCGGCCCCCGACGGCCGCACGGGCTGGCTGCGCGTGCGCCTGTGGGTGTCGGCAACGCCCTGGCTCGAACGACTGTTGGTGCGGCTGGGCCCCGATGCCGAGGTGGTCGACGCCGACGTTCCGGGGCTCGCCGACGCGGGCCGGAACGCCGCCCGCCGCATTCTCGGTCGCTATCGCGAACAGCCCGCAGACGGCAGCGTGACGGTGCCGCGCTAGCCTCGGCGTGCCGTGCGTGACGTGTCTCCCCCCTCTGGTCTCTCTGGCGACGATCAGGGTGATGCCCCCGGTGCCTCGGGTTATCCCCGGGCCTCGGGTGACCCCCGCGGCCCGGGTGACCCCGGTGCGCCAGATGGCCCGCGTCCGCCCGGTGGCGCCCGTGCGCCGGGCATGCCGGGTCGCCGCCCGCGGCGAATAGCCGCCGCCCGGGAGCTGTCGCACCAGCCGCGGCACCTCCGTTCGAACGGCAGCCGCACCGACAACGGCCAGCGCGACAAGGTCGACGACGAGGGGGCTGACGGCGACGACGGCGACGACCGCGACGACGACAGCGACGGCAAGTCCCGGCGACGCTGGCGCCGCACGATCCTCGAATGGCTGGGTGTCATCGCGGGCGGCATCGCCATCGCGCTCCTGGTCGAGGCCTTTCTCATCCAGGCGTTCTGGATCCCCTCACCCTCGATGGAGCCCACGCTCGACGTCGGTGACCGCGTGCTGGTGAACAAGCTGTCCTACAAGTTCCACGACGTCCACCGGGGTGACGTGGTGGTGTTCGAGCGCCCGCCCGGCGCGTCGACCGGCGAGGACGGCGAGATCAAGGACCTGATCAAGCGCGTCATCGCCATCGGCGGGGACACCATCGAGGCCCGGGAGGGCAACGTCTACGTCAACGGCGAGCCCATCGACGAGAACTACCTCGAGCCCGGCACGCCGACCGACCACCTGCCGCCCACGGAGATCCCCCCGGGTCACGTGTTCGTGATGGGCGACAACCGCACCAACAGCGAGGACAGCCGCGTCTTCGGACCGATCGACGAGGACGACATCGTCGGACGCGCCTTCATCCGGGTCCTCCCGATCACGGACATCGGCTGGCTATGAGCCGGACCGGGCTCACGAGTAGAAGGCGTTGAGCGCGTGGACCATGCGATCGACGTGATCGCTGTACACCGCGTCGATGCCGGCATCGAGCAACTCGGTCAGGACGCGCGGCGTCTGGGCGTCCCACCCGAACGCCAGCACGCCGAAGCGGTGGAACAGGGTCGTCAGGCCGCCGGTCCAGTCCAGGTGGTGGAGGTTCACGGCGTCGATCCCTTTGGCCGCGAGCGTGGCCGCCCGGCGTTCGGCCCCCTCCTTGATCCGATCGAGCCGGGTGGAATCCACGAGTCGCACGCCGTCGCAGCGACCCCGCCACTCCGCCACCTGCTGCCAGCTCGGATGGCACAACCACAGGCGCTCCAGCGCGTCCCCGCCCGCGGCGCGGGCGACGGCAACCACGCGGTCGAACGCAGCGGCGTCCTTGACGTCGAGCGACACCTCGAGAGCGGTCCCGCACGCCGCGTACAGGTCCTCGAGGGTGGGGACGTGATCGGGCAGCCGTGCGCGGGTGACCGAGGCGATCACACGGCGGCGCACGCGGCGGCCGACGGGGCCGCCGACCACCCCGTCGTGGTCGAGGACCGCCTCGCCGTCCGCGGTGAGCCAGACGTCGCTCTC
>JBKOUY010000155.1:0-3172 GCA_046723645.1 Actinomycetota bacterium
GAGGACGGCTACGCGAACTTCCGAGCGTGGAGCCGGCATCCCGACGCCGAGGCCGCGATCGCGGACCTGTCCCGTCCCGGCGCCCTGACCGCGAGCCTCAACTGGTACCGGGCGAACCTCCCCCCGGCGGCGCTGGTCGAACCCGCGCTCGAGGTGCCGCCCGTGTCCCGGCCGGCGATGGGCCTGTGGAGCAAGGGCGACATGGCGCTCGTCGAGGCGAACGTGACCGGTTCCGCAGCGCACGTCACCGGTGGCTGGCGCTACGAGCGCATCGACGGGGCGGGCCACTGGATCCCGCTCGAGGCGCCCGACGAGCTGACCAGGCTGTTGCTCGACTTCCTGCCTGCGCCCGGCTGATCGCGCCATGTTCGGACCCGACGGCGTCGAGCCCCCGCGCTGCCATCTCCGGGGCGGGCTCAGCCGCCTTCGAGCGCGGCGATGGCGGAGGACAGCGCCAGCGTGCGGCGGGCCTGCTCGACGTGGAGGTTCTCGACCATGCGGCCGTCGACGGTGACCACGCCGCGGCCCTCGGCCTCCGCCTGCTCGAACGCCTCGATGACGCGGCCGGCGCGCTCGACCTCGTCGGCCGCCGGCGCGAACACCCGGTTGCACGGCTCGAGCTGGCTGGGGTGGATCAGCGTCTTGCCATCGAAGCCCAGCTGGCGGCCCTGGCGGCACTCCGCCTCGAACCCCTCGGCGTCGGCAATGTCGTTGTAGACGCCGTCGAGGATGACCTTCCCGCCGGCGCGGGCGGCGAGCACGCACAGCCCGAGGCCCGCAAGCAGGGGCTGCCGCCCGGGGACGTGTTCGGCCTGCAGCTCCTTGGCGAGGTCGTTGGTGCCCATCACCAGCACGGTCAGCCGCTCGGAGGCCATGCAGATCTCCTCGGCCCGGAGCGCCGCCGCCGGGCTCTCGAGCATCGCCCAGACGGCCGTGCCGTCGGGGGCCCCGCCGTCCTCGAGGGCCTTCTCGATGGCGTGCACCGCTCCGGCCGAGTCGACCTTCGGGACGACCACCGCCGCGGGACCCGCCGCGGCCGCGGCCCGGAGGTCGTCGTCGTGCCAGGGCGTGCCGGCGCCGTTGATCCGGATGGTGACCTCCCGGCGGCCGTAGCGGCCCGACGCCGCCGCTTCGCAGACCCGGTCGCGGGCCTCGGCCTTGGCGTCGGGCGCGACCGCATCCTCGAGGTCGAGGATGAGGGCGTCGGCCGGCAGGCTCTCGGCCTTGGCGAGCGCCCGCTCGTTGGCGCCCGGCATGTACAGGACCGACCGGCGCGGTCGGGGCGCAGGGCCCGGCACAGAGCTCATCCTCCCGCCCGCTCGGCCGCGGCGAAGCCGTACGCGGCGGCCAGCTCGGGGTCCCGTTCGGCCAGCTGGTGGGCGAGCTCGACGATGACCTTGCACTGCTTGACGGAGGCGTCGTCCTCCATCTTGCCGTCGAGCATGATCGCGCCGGTGCCGTCGCCCATCGCCTCGATGACCCGCCGGGCGTGGGCCACGTCGGCCGGATCGGGGCTGAAGACGCGCTTGGCGATGTCGATCTGCGCCGGGTGCAGGCTCCAGGCGCCGACGCAACCCAGCAGGAACGCGTTGCGGAACTGATCCTCGCAGGCGACGACGTCCTTGATGTCGCCGAAGGGCCCGTAGTACGGGAGCACGCCGTTGGCGACGCAGGCGTCCACCATGCGGGCGATCGTGTAGTGCCACAGGTCCTGCTGGAAGGTGGCACGGGGCGCGTCGGGGTCGTCGGGGTCGGGGTCCCGGCGGACGAGGTAGCCGGGGTGGCCACCGCCCACCCGCGTGGTCTTCATGCGCCGGTTGGCGGCCAGGTCGGCGGGGCCCAGCGAGAGGCCCTGCATGCGGGGGCTGGCGCCACAGATGTCCTCGACGTTGGCCACGCCCCGCGCGGTCTCGAGGATCGCGTGGACCAGGAGCGGCTCGGTGAGCCCGGCCTTGGCCTCGAGCTGGGCCAGCAGGCGGTCGACGTAGTGGATGTCCTCGGGCCCCTCGACCTTGGGGATCATGATGACGTCGAGGGCGTCGCCGACCTCCATGACGGCGGTGGTGAGGTCGTCGAGCCCCCACGGCGAGTCCAGGGAGTTGACCCGGGTCCACAGCTGGGTCTCGTGTGCGCTCCACTTCTTGCCCACCTCGACCATGCCCGCCCGGGCGGCCTCCTTCTCGGCGGCGGGCACGCCGTCCTCGAGGTTGGCCAGCAGGACATCGACCTGGCCGGACATCTCCGGCACCTTGGCGACCATCTTCGGGTTGGACGCCGGGAAGAAGTGGATCATCCGGGACGGCCGGACGGGGACCTCCCGCAGGGGCGCCGGGGCGCCGACCGCCAGCGGCCGGAAGAAGTCCTTGGGGGAACGCATCGAGTCCCGACCCTAACGCAGCGGTCTCGGCAGCAGCCCGGCCCGCTCGCCGCGGGCGACCACCCTGGCCGCCATCTTCCCGGAGGCCTCGTCCACCATCTCGTCGCCGAAGCGGATCGCCCCCCGGCCCTCGTCCCCGGCGGCCGCATCGAGGGCGTGCAGAACGCCGCAGGCGCGGTCGAACTCCGCCTGCGTGGGCGAGAAGGCCTCGTTGACGATCGGGATCTGGTCGGGGTGGACGGTCCACTTGCCGTCGACGCCGAGCACCCGCGCCCGTCCGCAGTAGCCCCGCAGCCCGTCGAGGTCGCGGATCCGCAGGTACGGGCCGTCGACGACCTGAAGGCCGTAGGCCCGGCCGGCGGCGAGGATGCGCGTGAGGGCGTAGTGGAAATGGTCGCCGGGGTACTCGGGGATCTCCACGCCGGCGGTGAGCATCGGCATGTGCATCGAGGCGGCGAAGTCGGCCGGCCCGAACACCACCGCCTCCAGCCGCGGGGAGGCGGCGCAGATCGCCTCGACCTCGATGAGCCCGGCCGGCGACTCGATCTGCGCCTCGATGCCGACGTGGCCCACGGGTAGGCCGGCCCGGATCTCCGCCTGGCGCAGCACCAGGTCGGCGGCCACCACCTGGGCCGGGCTTTCCACCTTGGGGAGGACGATCTCGTCGAGGCGGGGTCCGGCCCGGGCGACGACCTCGAGGATGTCGAACGTCGTCCAGGGGGTCGACCAGTCGTTGACCCGCACCGCGAGGATCGTGTCGCCCCACTCGCCCGTGGCGACGGCATCGGCCACGGT
>JBKOUY010000229.1:0-6456 GCA_046723645.1 Actinomycetota bacterium
TGCGGCTGGCCCGGCTGGCGCTGCCCCACATGCGACGTGCTGGCGGTGGGCGCATCGTCAACGTGTCCTCGATCGCGAGCGATACCCACGTCCCGCTGCTTGGCTGGTACCAGGCGGCCAAGAGCGCGTTAAGCACCCTGAGCGACGTCCTCCGCCAGGAGGTGGCCCACCACGGTGTCGACGTCGTCGTGGTCGAGCCAGGCATCATCGACACGCCCATCTGGGACGCTGTGCGCCAGGAGTTGTGGCGGCGCCGGGTCGAGGCCCTGGAGCCCGACGTCTATGACGAGGCCCTCCAGGTGATCGACCGGGTTACCAGGGTTGGCAGCGACGTTGCCCAGGCGGCGGAGACGATCGGTGCGGTGCTCCACGCCGGCCACCCGCGCTACCGGTACCGGACCGGTGCCGGCGCCACCGTCCTGCCCCTCGGCAACAGGTTCCTCCCCACGGGGGTCAGGGATCGGCTCACCCGGTCAGTGGCGAGGCTGTGATGGCCGCCGTCGACGCCGTCCTCGACGCCCCCATCGACGCTGTCGTCTCGGTGCTGAGCGATCCCCGGACCTATGACGGCGTGGTCCTCGGCAGCCGCCGTGTCCGCTGGTTCGACGCCGCGTGGCCGGCTCCCGGGAGCCGCTTCCATCACACGCTTGGGTTCGGCCCGGTGACGATCCGCGATCACACCGAGGTCGTCTGTGACGACCTGCCGGGCCGCCTGGAGCTGGCTACCGGCATCCGCCCGCTGGGCGTTCTCCGGGCCGTGTTCCGGCTGACGGAGGAGCAGGAGGGCACCCGCGTCGAGATGACCGAGGAGCCACTGTCCGGTCCCGTCGCCCGCATCTGGTCGTGGCCGCTCGAGGCACTCACCCGCGTCCGCAACAGAGCGACGCTCCGCCGGTTGGGCGACCTGGCCCG
This sequence comes from Actinomycetota bacterium, assembly GCA_046723645.1. GTDB lineage: Bacteria > Actinomycetota > Acidimicrobiia > Acidimicrobiales > VFJN01 > DASQUK01. The sequence goes on from JBKOUY010000229.1 coordinate 913, forward strand.
GGTCCGGGCCCAGGTCCGGACGCTGGACGGTGGCGCGAGCGGTAGCCAGCATGGCGGCCGAGGCCCGAGCTCCGGCGCCGGAGCCCACGCCGTGGGCCGCCCCGGGCCGCCGGCCTGAACGGCCAACGGCGATGGCAATGGGCGGCGGGATGGAGACCCGCGATGCAGTCGTAGTTGGCGCAGGGCCCAACGGGCTCGTCGCCGCCAACCTCCTGGCCGATGCCGGCTGGGACGTGCTGGTCCTGGAGGCCAACCCGGAGCCGGGCGGCGCCGTTCGCACCGCGGAGGTGACCGCCCCCGGCTTTCGCAACGACCTGTTCAGCGCCTTCTATCCGCTGGCCGCGGGATCGTCGATCATCGGTGGCCTGGCGCTGGAGCGCCACGGGCTGCGGTGGACTCAGGCCCCCGCCGTGGTGGCCCACCCCACCCGCGACGGGCCGGCCGCGGTCCTCCACCGGACGCCGGCGGCGACGGCGGCGTCCCTCGAGCGGTTTGCCCCAGGTGACGGCGAGGCGTGGCTGTCGCTGTACGACCGCTGGCGGCGCGTGGGAGGCCCGCTGGTGCGGGCGCTCCTGTCGCCGTTCCCCCCCGTCCGGCCCGCCCTCCGCCTGGCTGCCGCCGTGCGGCCGCAGGGCATCGTGCCGTTCGCCCGCTTCGCGCTGCTCCCCGTGCGACGCATGGCCGATGAGCACTTCCGTGGCGCCGGTGGTGGGCTGTTGCTGGCCGGCAACGCCCTGCACGCCGACCTCTTCCCCGACGCCGCACCCAGCGGCATGTTCGGGTGGCTGCTGGCCTCCCTCGGCCAGGAGCGGGGCTTCCCGGTGCCTATGGGCGGGGCCGGCCAGCTCACGGCGGCTCTCGTGCGCCGCCTGGAGGCGGCTGGCGGCGCGCTGCGGTGCTGTGCACCCGTGGAGCGCGTCGTCGTGGAAGACGGCCGGGTCCGGGGCGTCGAGGTCGCCGGGACGCCCGTGTGCGCCCGCTGGGCCGTCCTCGCTGACGTCGACGCCGCCGTGCTGTTCCGCCGGCTGGTCGATCCCCGGCATCTCCCATCCTCGTTTCTCGACCGGTTGGCCGGCTACCAGCGCGGCTGGGCCACGGTGAAGGTCGACTGGGCGCTGAGCACGCCGATCCCGTGGACCGACCCCGAGGTCGGCAGCGCGGGGACCGTGCACCTCGCGGCCTCCATGGACGAGCTGACGATGGGAGCGGCGGAGCTGGCCGCCGGTCGGCTGCCCACCGAGCCGTTCCTCGTGCTGGGCCAGATGACCGCGGCCGACCCGACGCGCTCACCCGTCGGGACCGAGTCGGCCTGGGCCTATACCCACGTCCCGCTGGCGTTGCGGGACGGCACCGGCGGCGCCCGGCCGCTGACGGCTGACGACGTACCCGAGGTGGTGCGGCGGATGGAGGCCCGGATCGCGGCGTTCGCGCCCGGCTTCTGCAACCGCGTCCTGGCCCGCCACGTTCAGGGACCGGCCGACCTCGAGGCCGCCGACATCAACTTGGTCGGCGGCGACATCGGCGGCGGCACTTACCAGCTGCATCAGCAGCTGGTGTTCCGCCCCTGGCCGGGGCTGGCCCGCGCCGAGACCCCGCTCCCCGGGCTCTTCCTGGCGTCGGCCTCGGCCCACCCCGGCGGCGGAGTGCACGGCGCGTGCGGAGCGAACGCCGCCCGGGCCGCCCTCGTCCACCAACGTTTCGCCCGGCTGCGACGCGTCTGGAACGGGAATTTCCGACGATGATGTCGGCGGAGCGGAGATCCCAGCCAGGTCGTGCTTGATCGCTGCCAACGCGGCGTGACCAGCCGACGATGGCGGTGGCGCAAGATCAATTGTGCAGGCCTCGTGCCGGCGCGAGCGTGAATGAGAAGGACCACCGAGCGCGCTGACGACGCGAGGCGGATCCTGTCTCCCCTCGTCGAGTCACTCGCCACAACACCTCTCGAGGACACGACGGGTGCCCGTGAGGACCTCTCCAATTAATCGGGGATTCGCGGGCGTTTGTGGGTCTGGAAGCAAGGCGGGGATCGACCGGCCCGCAGTGACAGCCCGAGGGGTGTCGTCCCGGAAGTTTCCGAGGCCTGGAGCTCGGGTCGCCGGGCGGCCGACCATGCCCCACACGCGCGGCGGATCGCCGGGGGAGCCCGGCGATCCGCGACCGGTGGTTCGGGTAGCGGCTAGCGGGTCAGCTGGGGGCCGGCAGGAGCACCTCGTCGATGACGTGCACCACGCCGTTGCCTGCCTCGATGTCGGCTTGGACAACCGACACGGTGTTGCCGGTGCCGTCGGTCAGCGTCACGCCAGCGTCACTTACGCCGACGGTGAGCGGCTGGCCCTGGACGGTCGTGATGGTCATGCCGTCGCTCAGATCGCCCGACGTCGCCTCGGTCGGCACCACGTGGTAGGTGAGGACGCCCTTCAGCTGGTCCTGGTTCCCGGGGCGCAGCAGCGAGTCGACCGTGCCCGCCGGCAGCGCCGCGAACGCATCATTCACCGGGGCGAAGACCGTGAAGGGCCCATCGCCGCTGAGGGTCTCGGCCAGGTCAGCCGCCTCCACGGCGCTGACGAGGGTCGAAAAGTCCTCATTGCTCGCGGCCACGTCGACCACGGTGGCCGGCGACTCGGGGGCGGACGCGCCGCTCTCGGCCGGGCTGTCGGCCATCGCCGTCGACGGCTCCTCTGGCGCAGCGCCGTCGTCGTCGCCGCAGGCGACCGCCCCGAGGGCGAGCGCCCCCGCTGCAACGGTGCCGATGATCCAACGGGGAAGTGTCATGTCCGTCTCCTCTGTGTCGATGCTCCGTGGCCCTGCGAGGTGCGGAGCACGTCTTGGAGACAGATGATAACACTAAGTTTGACTAAACAGCAACGCGGGCGGCGGCGAGAAGTTCATCCAGCCGCTGGCCGGCCTGGCCAATGAGCACGGGGATGCCGAGCTCCTGCGCCGACCGGCGCGCCCCGTTGGCGGCGCGGGCTGCCGGCATGGTCGCCGACAGCACCAAGAGGTCGGGCTGCTCGCGCTCGAGGAAGGTCGCCAGGTCTTCGGGAGGGATGTCGGCCGCCAGATGATCGACGCGCCATCCGTCCCAGCGGAGCGCGGTCGCCGCCATCAGGGCCGGCAGCGCGTGGTGCTCGCCAGCCAGCGTCCCGACGACCGCTGTGCCCCTCACCCTCGTTCGCCGGGTTGGCAGCCGTGCCAGGAGCCGCTCGCACATGGCGCTCGCTCGGTGCTCGTCGGCGACCGTGGCCGCACCCGCGGCCCATTCCTCACCGATCCGGCGCAACACCGGCGCGAACAGGTCATTGCACAGCTCTACTGGCGACACGCCGCCTTTGGCCAACCGGTCGACCTGCTCGCTCGCCGACCGCTCATCGCCCCGGCTCAGTGCCTCGTGCAGGCGGTCGATCTGGTGGGCCCAGTTGCGCACCCGGATTGGCCGGGGGACGGTGCCGCTCTCCCGGCGTTGCGCGAACCTGTCGAGATCGCGCCGCTCCACGCGGTAGGTCTTGCCGACCTTGACCGCGCGCAGGGCGCCCTCCCGCACCCATCGGTAGGCGGTCTGGTAGTGCACACCGAGCTCACGAGCCGCTTCGGACAGCTCCAGCGCCTCACCGTCGCCGAGATCCGTCATATTAAGCATATTTTAGCAAAGTCTCCCCGCAACGTTCGCGCCCGTGAGCATGCGACGTAGCCCCGGGTTGCCATGGCAACGAACCACGTGGTGGTTCAGTCACACCACGCGACACGGTGCGAAGGGCGTGAACCCGGCCGCCCGGAGCTCCGAACGCGGTGCGGTGAGGTTTGCCCTGACAGCCCCAAGGCAGCCCATCCTTGGCTTCGAGGGGCCGGCCGGGTCGAGGCGGTGGGGGCGGGGGTCGCGAGATTCCAGCGGGCACAGGGTCGTCGCCTCCCGCGACCTGGATCTCGGCTGCCACGCCGAGGACGTCACCATGTCCGAGCAGGGCGCGATCGCCAGGATCCCCGACACCCTGACCGAGCAGGACGCGGTCGCACTGTGCTTCGGCGGCACGACAGCGGCGACCAGGTCGAAGACGCACGCGTAACCGGCGCTCTGTCGCAGCTCGAGCTCGACCATGTCCGCTGGGCCGCCGACCGCGGCTGGGCCACCGTCAACGCCGTTGCCGATGACCGCGCCCGTTGCTAGGGCGCCGGCAGCCGGGCGACGATGTCCTGAATCCCCTGACTCCAATTTCATCGTCCACGGGGCTCAGCCTCTCTGGACCCGACGCGGGACCCAAACTCTCCCGGAAGTTCGCTGAACCAGGAGCCAAGGGTCTCAGGTTCGCGGTTCCGATGACCAGGGCCTGCCAGAAGCTTGATCGCCTGCCAGGTCAACCTCGACGTGCGCGCCGAGGCGATCCGAGTAGCGGTGGCCGATGCGGGTTGGCGAAGTTGATGATGTAGGCGCGTCGGGGCCGATTGGCCGATCGGTTCGGCCCGGCGAAGTGGGGCGTCCCGTAGCTGTGCATCGTGGTGCCACCTGCGGGCAGGGGTGCGGTCACCGCCCGTTCGAGGTCGACTTGGCCATCCGGGTCGGCGAGCTCCAGCAGCCGGCTCGCATCGCCGGGATCGCCGGCAATGACGTGGTGCTCCCGGAGTGGCTCCCGGTGGTAGCCCGGCAGGAAGTGCATGCAGCCGTTCTCCTCGTCGACGTCGTCGAGGGCCACCCAGAACCGGATCGTCCATGCCGGGATGTCTGTGCCCGCCGGCGCGAACGGTTGGGTCAGGTAGGCCATGTCCTGGTGCCACGGCGTGACCTCGGGGTCACCAGACGGCTTGTGGATCAGCATGTCGAACGTGGGGGACGCCCCGCCGAGGACCTGGTCGGCGATCTCACCCAGCACCGCCAGTGCATGGTTGTCGGCGAAGGTCGCATGGGCCGCCGCCGGCCATGTGATCACGTGGATGCGCCCCCCGAGCATCTGGTCGGCCCGAGCCTCCACGCCTCGGTTCAGGACCTCGTCGTACGCCGCTCGCAGTTCGGCCACCGTGTCGTCGTCGATCAGGCGATCGATCGCCAGGAACCCATCCTCGTCGTAGCGCCGTAGCTGCCCGTCGCTCAAACGCATCGCGTCACCGGTCCAAGACCCCGGCGGGGTCGGGGAACACCTTCGCCACCTAGGTGAGACACTACGGGCGGCAGCGACCGAGTATCGATTGCCGCTGCGAGTTCCCGCGGCCCGCCTGATCCGGCTGTTTGTGGTGGCGACGGTCTCGCCGGTGTCGATGCGATCCTGGTGGACCCGGTAGCGGCCGTCCGGGGGCACAATGCCGGGGGCACGCAGCAGGCGGGGAACGGCATGGGCCGCGCTCACTCGCCACGTGCAGGCGGTGGGCGTACGAGAAGGTGTACCGGTTCCGGAACACCCGGGATGACTCGACGACGGGGCGGCAGACTGGCGGGCTCGGCGGCTGCGGCTGTATCAGTGGGGAACTGGCGGGTAGTTGTTGCCGGTGAGGGACGGCCTCCCGATCGGCTTGGAGTTCACGTGAAGACTCTTGTGTCCGGCGCCACCGGGTTTGTCG
>JBKOUY010000219.1:0-10541 GCA_046723645.1 Actinomycetota bacterium
CTACACTTAAGTTGTGTCGTCGGCAGCGTCAGATGTGTATAAGAGACAGGCATCGTGGGTCCGGCTCCGGCGGCACCGGCAGCACCGGCAGGGGCGGTGTCCCCACCGGCCGGCCCGGTGGCAACTCCGGTCGTCCTGCCCGGCACGCCGGGGGTCGGACGGTCCGCCGCGGGGCTGCGCCGGCGCCGCCGCCTGGTGCTGGTCGCGATGGCGGTCCTCTTCGGGGGTGGAGTGGTCCTGGCGGTCGTCGGCGTCAACCTGGTGCGGAACAGCACCGCCGGGCGCTACGTGGCGCCCACGGCCGGTCCCGACGACGCCGGCTACCAGGCGTACGTCGTCCCCACGCCGACGATGGCCGTCGTGCAGCGGGGGGACGACGGCGACCTGGTCAGCGTGGCGGTCCTGGCCATCGAGTCGAGCGACGACGGGGGCACGGTGATCCTGCTCCCGGCCTCCACGCTGACGCGGGCGAAGGCGGCCGAGCCCGCCCCCGGGACGCCTGGGGCCACCTCCGGTACCACAAGCGGCACCGCTGCAGCGTCGAGCCAGGCCACGATGGCGGAGGTCTACAGGCAGGGCGGGGCCGAGGCGGTGGTGGCGGCGGTTGCCGAGCTGTTGGCCATCGCCATCCCGGAGCACCTCGAGGTCGACGACGCCCGATGGGCGTCGCTTGTGGCGCCGGTTGCGCCCGTCGACCTCGAGCTCGCCAAGCGCGTCGGCGACTGGCGGCCGGGCGACGTGTCGCTGGCGGCCGAGGACGTGGGGCCGTTCCTCCGCGCCCGGGCGGCGGGGGAGTCGGATGCCGAGCGCATCGACCGCCAGGCGGACTTCTGGACCGCCTGGCTGCCGCTGGTCCGCGACGCCGGGGTCGACGCCCTGCCCGGCGAGGTCGACGTGGGTATCGGGCGGTTCGTCCGGGAGCTGGCCGACGGCTCACCCTCCATCGTCCCCCTGCCGGGGGAGCCCGCCGGCGGCGACGACGGGGCCCCCGAATCGTTCGTCCCCCACGACGAGCGGGTGGGGGAGCTGATGGTGCGCGCGGTCCCCTATCCGGTGTCGCCCAGCCCCGGCCGGCGGATCCGCGTCCGCCTGCTCAACGGCACCACCGACCGGGACCTCACGGGCGCCGCGGCGCGGCAGTTGGTCCGGGGCGGGGCCGAGATAACCATCGTCGGAAACGCCCCCACCTTCGACGAGACTGAGACCCTGATGCTCTACGGACGTGCCGACCAGCGCAACGAGGCGCTGTGGCTGGCTGGCGGGTTCGGCGGCGGGCAGGTCGAGCAGGACCCGGCCGCGTTGGCCGGGGCCGCCGACGACGACGAGATCGATGTGACCGTGATCCTGGGTGCTGACGCCCGGGATCTGATCGGGAGGTAGGACCGCGAGCAACCTGACCAACGAACGTGTGCAAGCCCGGGACCTGGCCGCCGTGGCGGCCCGCGCCGCCGACTCGAAGGGGGCACGCGACGTCGTGATCCTCGAGGTGGGCGACGTTCTCGTCGTGGCCGACGAGTTCGTGATCGCCTCCGCCCCGAACGATCGCCTGGTCAAGGCGATCGTCGACGAGGTCGAGCGGGTGGTCGCGGAAGCGGGCCATCCGAAGCCGCTGCGGGTCGAGGGTCTCGACGACCGCCACTGGGTCCTCATGGACTACGGCGACGTGGTGGTGCACGTGTTCCTCGACGAGACCCGTCACTACTACGAGCTCGAGCGCCTCTGGGCCGACGTCCCCCGCATCGAGTGGGCGCCGGCCGCCACGGCGCAGCGGCGGTAGGGCGCCCCGACGCGAGACCGAGCCGCCGCCACCGCGGGCGGTCGGCTCGGCGGGGTGGAGCCGACGCGATTCGAACGCGCGACCTCGTCCATGCCATGGACACGCTCTACCAACTGAGCTACGGCCCCGTTGCGGACGAGTGAGCCTATCGTCGGGCCGGCGTGCGTGTCACACGCCAATCCTCAGGGTCAGGCCACTACGAAGTTGATCAGCCGGCCCGGGACGGCGACGACCTTGCGCACGGCGCGGTTGGCGTCCAGCAGTGCGGCGACCTGGGGATCGGCGCGGGCCGCCGCCTCCAGCGCCGCCTCGTCGGCCTCGGCTGGCACCTGGATCCGGGCCCGAACCTTGCCGTTGATCTGGACCGGGACCTCCACGGTCTCGTCGACCAGCCACTGCGGATCGGCCTCCGGGAAGGGCTCGGTGACCAGCGAGTCGGGGTGGCCGAGCCGCGACCACAGCTCCTCGGCGATGTGCGGCGCCAGCGGCGCCAGCAGTAGCACCAACGGTTCCGCGGCGGCGCGGGGCACGCCCTGGCTGGGGTGCCGCGCCGTCAGGTGGTTGTTGAGCTCCGTGATCTTGGCGACGGACACGTTGAAGCGGAGCTTCTCCATGCCGTCGCGCACGGCCGCGATCGCCCGGTTCAGGACGCGCTGGGTCTCGTCGTCGAGCTCGTCGTCGGTGACGGTGGCCCGGCCGGTCTCCTCGTCGATGACGTTCCGCCAGATGCGCTGCAGCAGCCGGTACACGCCGACGACGTCCCTGGTCTCCCAGGGCCGGCTCTGGTCGAGCGGCCCCGAGAACATCTCGTACAGCCGCATGGTGTCCGCGCCGTAGTCCTCGTACATCTCGTCGGGCGCGACCGCGTTCTTGCGGCTCTTCCCCATCCGGCCCAGTTGGCGGTTGACCTGCTCGCCGCCGTGCCAGTACGCGCCGTCGTGCCGGGTGACCTCGTGGGCGTCGACGTAGAAGCCGCGCCGGTCGGTGTACTCGTAGGCCTGGATCAAGCCCTGGTTGTACAGGCGGCGGTAGGGCTCGAACGACGACACGTACCCCAGGTCGTAGAGCACCTTGTGCCAGAACCGGGAGTACAGCAGGTGCAGGACGGCGTGCTCGGCGCCGCCGACGTAGAGGTCGACGCCGCCGCAGTCGCCCTCCCAGCGGGGGCCCATCCAGTAGCGCTCGATCTCGGGGTCGACCGGCGCCTTGTCGTTGTGGGGATCGAGGTAGCGCAGCTCGTACCAGCACGATCCCGCCCAGTTGGGCATCGTGTTGGTGTCGCGGCGGTAGGCCTTTGGCCCCTCGCCCAGGTCCAGCGTGACGTTGACCCAGTCCGTCGCCCGCGACAGCGGGGCCTCCGGCTCGGACGTCTCGTCGTCCTCGGGGAACGTCTTGGGCGAGTAGTCGTCGACCTCCGGTAACACCACCGGCAGCATCGACGCCGGCAGGGCCCGGGGCAGCCCGTCGTCGGGGTCGTAGACGATGGGAAACGGCTCGCCCCAGAAGCGCTGCCGGCTGAACAACCAGTCCCGCAGCTTGTAGGTGACCGTGCCGGTGCCGATCCCGGTGCGCTCCAGCCACTCGCTGATCCGGTGCTTGGCGTCGGCGATCCCCAGGCCGTTCAGGTCGACCGAGTCGTTCGCGCTGTTGATGGCCGGGCCCTCGCCCAGGTAGGGCTCATCGGGCCAGCCCTCGGGGGCCTGCACGGTGCGCACGATCGGCAGGTCGAAGGCCTCGGCGAACGCCCAGTCGCGGTCGTCCTGCCCCGGCACCGCCATGATCGCCCCAGTGCCGTAGCCCATCAGCACGTAGTCGGCGACGAAGACCGGGATCTCGCCGCCGGTCGCGGGGTTGACGGCGTGGCTGCCGACGAACACGCCGGTCTTGTCGCGCGACTCGATCTGCCGCTCGACATCGGAGCGCCTGCTCGTCTGCCTGCGGTACGCGGCGACCGCCTCGGCCGGCGTGGCCTGCCCGCCGGTCCACCGCGCCGGCGTGCCCTCGGGCCATGCGGCGGCGGTCAGCTCGTCGACCAGCGGATGCTCGGGGGCCAGCACCATGTACGTGGCCCCGAACAGCGTGTCGTGCCGGGTGGTGAACACCTCGATGCCCGGCCCGGCGGCGGTCGGGAATGTGATGCTCGCCCCCTCCGACCGCCCGATCCAGTTGCGCTGCATCAGCTTGATGCGCTCGGGCCAGTCCAGCACGTCGAGGTCGCGCAGCAGCCGCTCCGCGTAGGAGGTGATGCGCAGCATCCACTGGCGCAGCGGGCGGCGGAAGACCGGGAAGTTGCCCCGCTCGCTCCGGCCCTCGGACGTGACCTCCTCGTTGGACAGCACGGTCCCGAGCGCGGGGCACCAGTTCACCAGCGCCTCGCTCACGTACGCGAGGCGGTGGTTGTCGACCACCACCCGGCGCTCGGTCGGCGTGAGCTCGGCCCAGGGCCTGCCCGTCGGGTTCGTGCCCTCACCGGGCTCGCGGGTGCCGGCGTCCAGCTCTGCGACCAGGTCCTCGATCGGCCGGGCGCGGTCGGCGTCGACGTCGTACCAGGAGTTGAAGATCTGCAGGAAGATCCACTGGGTCCAGCGGTAGTAGCCCTCGTCGATGGTGGCGATCGACCGCCGCGAGTCGTGTCCCAGCCCCAGGCGCCGCAGCTGGCGACGCATGGTGACGATGTTGGCCTCTGTCGTCCCCCGTGGGTGCTGCCCGGTCTGGACCGCGTACTGCTCCGCGGGCAGCCCGAACGCGTCGTACCCCATGGTGTGGACGACGTTGTGGCCCGTCATGCGGAGGTACCGGGCGTAGACATCGGTGCCGATGTAGCCCAGCGGGTGGCCGACGTGCAGCCCGGCGCCGCTCGGGTAGGGGAACATGTCGAGCACGTAGCGCTTCGGCAGGTCGACCACCTTGTCGAAGCCCGCGCTCAGGTCGCCGACCGGGTTGGGGGCGTAGAAGGTGCCCTCGCGCTCCCAGCGCTCCTGCCAGCTGGTTTCGATGCGTTCCGCGAGCGCGGCCGTGTACCGGTACGGGGGCTGGTCGGACGACGGCGACGGCTCGGACATGAACGCGAAGAGTACCGGCCGATGTCCCGATCGGCCGAAGCGGAAAGCCGCGGTGCGCCCGGCGAATTGGACGTGTAACCACCCCTCGCACCGGTAAGTCGGACCGACAATGCCCGCCTTGCGCCAACGCATCGAGTGCGCCGCCGCGCGCGGTACGAACATCACGTTCGTCATCGGTGGCAGCGAGGACGTCGTGTCCTGGGGTGAGCTCCACGAGCAGGCAAAGGGCTACGCCGCCACGCTCCAGGCGCAGGGCGTCCGCCCCGGAGACCACGTCGCCCTGCTCTCGCCCACCACCCGGTCCCTGGTCACGGCCATCCAGGCGACCTGGCTGGCCGGGGCCACGATCGTGGTGTTGCCGCTGCCGATGCGGCTGTCGTCGATCGAGGAGTTCGTCGCCCAGACCCGCCGCCGCATCCAGCACGCCGACGCCGGCCTGGTAGTCGTCGACCCCGAGCTGGCCGCGTTCGTGACGCCCGAGCCCGGCGACCCGCCGATGGTCGGGTTCGACGACCTGGCCGGCGGCGATGCCCGAGGTTGGGTTCGCCCACCCGACGACCCCGACCGGCTGGCGATCCTGCAGTTCACCAGCGGATCCACGTCCGACCCGAAGGGCGTGATGCTCCCGGACCGCGTGCTGTGCGCCAACCTCGACGCCGTGGCCGAAGCGGCCACGCTCGATCCCGACGACGACGTCCTGGTGTCGTGGCTGCCGCTGTACCACGACATGGGGCTGGTGGGACTGCTGACGCTGCCGATGTCGACCGGCGCCCGCCTGGTCCTGGGCGCGCCGCAGGACTTCACGGCCAAGCCGGCCCACTGGATGGAGTGGGTCTCGACCTATGGCGGCACCGCCACCGCGGGCCCCAACTTCTCCTGGGTGCTGGCCACCCGGGCGCTCGCCCGCAGCGAGCCACTCGATCTGTCGCGGCTGCGGGTGGCGCTCAACGGCGCCGAGCCGATCGATCCCGACCAGGTCGAGGCCTTCGTGGCCGCTGGGCGGCGCCACGGGTTGCGCCCCGAGGCGGTGTTCCCCGCCTTCGGGATGGCCGAGGTAGCCATCGGCGGCACGTTCCCGGAGCCGATGTCGGGGATGGTGACCGACTGCGTGGACCGACGCGTCCTGGAGACCGAGCGGTACGCAGCGCCCACCGATCCCGGCGCCGAGGGCAGCCGCCGGCTGCCGCTGCTCGGCCGCCCGGTGCCGGGGCTGGAGATCCGGATCGTCGATCCCGACACGGGCATGCCCCTGCGCGAGCGGGAGGTGGGCGAGCTGGAGATCCGGGGCACGTCGGTCACGCCCGGGTACTACCGGAGGCCCGACGCCAACGCGCAGCTGTTCCGCGACGGCTGGCTGCGCACCGGCGACCTCGCCTACCTGCTCGACCGGCAGCTGGTCGTGTGCGGCCGCATCAAGGACGTGATCATCGTCGGCGGCCGCAACCTGTTCCCCGAGGACGTGGAGCGGGCGGTCGGCCAGCTGGAGGGCGTGCGGGCCGGCAACGTCATCGCCTTCGGAGCCGACGGCGACCGGGGCCGCGAGTCACTGGTGGTGGTGGCGGAGACGCGGGCCGTCGACGACGACGTGACGGCCCTGCGGCGGCTCGTGGCCGAGCGGGTGCGGGACGCCGTTGGCGTCCCGGCCAGGGACATCGTCCTCGTGGCCCCGGGCACGCTGCCCAAGACCAGCTCCGGCAAGCTGCAGCGGTCCCTGTGCAAGCAGCACTACCGGGACGGCCGCCTCGCCCCCGTCGGCACGCCCGTCTGACGAATGTGCGGGGCAAGGCCCCGCCAACCGGCGTTCGTTTGTGCGGATTTCGGCGTTTTGGGACGCCGGTTGGGGTTTCAGGCGGCCTTGAGGTCGGCGATCACCCCGTCCCACTGGGCCCGGTCGGTCTCGTAGGGGGCGTAGAAGCTGAGCCGGTGCAGGACGTCGCCCCAGCGATCCTTGAGGGCGCCGGCGACCTCGTCCAGGGGCGCCACCACGGCGAATGTCGCCAGCATGCCGTCATCGATCAGGTCGCCCATCTCGGCCCAGCGACCCTCCTTCGACAGCCGGTTGAGCTCGTCCTGCAGGTCGCCCCAACCGTGCAGCTCGAGCACCGGTCGGTAGGCCGGCGTCGATCCGTAGAAGGCGATCTGGCCCTTGACCCCCTCGGCCGCTTCGGCCATCTCGGCCTCGTCCCGGCCCGTGACCACGAACATCGGCCCCGCGAGCTGGAACCGGTCCATCGACTTGCCGGCCTTGGCCCGCCCCTTCGCCAGGTTAGGAAGGGTGACCTCGTCGAGGTACTGCCGCGTGGTGAAGCCGTGGCACAGGAAGCCGTCGGCCACCTCGCCCGCCACCCGGGTCATCCGCTCGCCGACGCCGGCGAGGAAGATGCGGGCGTCGCCGTGGGGATTGGGGCCCGGGTTGAAGAACGGCGTCATCAGGGTGTGGCTGTAGAAGTCGCCCCGGAAGTCGAGCTTGGTGCCCTGGTTCCAGGACTCCCAGATCGCCCGGATGGCGAGGATCAGCTCCCGCATGCGGGCCGCAGGGCTCGACCACGGCATCGAGAAGCGCCGGGTGATGTGCGCCTTGATCTGGCTGCCGAGCCCGAGGATGAAGCGCCCGTGCGACACCGCCTGCAGGTCCCAGGACACCTGCGCCAGCGTCATCGGGTTGCGCGCGAACGCCACCGCGATGCCGGTCCCCAGGTCGAGGCGCTCGGTGTGCTCGGCCGCCAGCATCAGGGGCAGGAACGGGTCGTGGCTGGTCTCGGGCACCCAGATCCCGTCGTACCCGCGGGCCTCCTGTTGTGCCGCTGCCTCGCCGGCCTTCCCGAGCCCGCCCCAGATCCCTCCGTCGATCTCCATGGCCGGTGACCGTAGCGTCGGGGCCGGCCGTCAGGCCTCGCCGCCGCGCTGGTCCCGCAGGAACTGCTCGAGCTCCGCCACCAGCTCGTCGCCGGTGGGCAGGTCCTCGGGCGCGAACGACCGGGGCGCGTCGGCCTCCTCGTATGCCGTCTCGAGCTGGCGGAGCATCGCGAGGTGCTCGGGGTTCTGGGCGATGAGCTCGTCCAGCCGGTTCCGGGTCGCCTCAGCCCGCCCGGGCAGGTCGCCGAACGGCAGCGACAGCTCCCCGATCCGGGCCAGCGCGTCGATGAGCGCCACGCTGCCCGCCGGGAACGGCATTGCGGGAGGCAGGTAGTGGGGGATCTGCGCCCACAGCCCCACCGACCCGATCCCCCGGTCGTGGCAGCCCTGCTCGATGGCGGCCTGGATGCCGCCGGGGAAGTCGAGCGACGCGCGCAGGAACCCGCCCTCCGCCAGGCTCGGCGTCGACGCGGTGCACGCAACCCGCGGCGGGCGGGTGTGGGGGGCGGCGAAGGGATAGGCGCCCAACCCGACGCACAAGCGGGCGCCGAAGTCGAGCGCCAGGCCGACGACCTCGTCGGTGAACTGCTGCCAGAGCCGGTCGGGCTCGGCGCCCACCAGCAACAGGAGCTCCCTGCCCTCGAGGTCGGTCGCGGCCCGGAGCTCGAGGGAGGGCCAGGTGAGCCCCCGCAGCACGCCGTTCTCGAGGTGGGCGATGGGCCGCCGGGCCCGGTAGTCCAGCAGTTCGTCGGTGGAGAACCGGGCCACCGTGATCGTGTCGAGCTGGTCCGACAGCACCTCGGCGGCCGTCACGGCCGCCAGGCCGGCGTCGATCCAACCTTCGGCGGCCAGCACCAACACGGGATCGTCGAGGTCCGGCTGCTCGATCAGCTCGTACAGCGGCACGGCGCTGGCCTCGCCCTAGTCCAGGCGCCCGAGGGCGGCGCGGGCGGCCTCGGCCAGGAACTCGACCTGCTGGGCGAAGCCCTCGAAGCCCGAGGCACTGCCCATCGCCCCGCCCCGGTAGCGGGCGAACACGCCCTCGAGGATGCAAGCGAGCTTCCAGTAGCCGAACGCCACGTAGTAGTCGACGTGGCTCACGTCGCGGCCGGAGGCGGCGGCGTACATGTCCATCAGCTCTGCCCGCGTGACGAAGCCCTCGGCCAGGGTGGGCGCGTTCAGCAGCGCCGGGTGGCCGTCGTCAGGCTCTGTCCAGTAGACGAGCAGCAGGCCGACGTCGGCCAGCGGGTCGCCGAGCGTGCAGAGCTCCCAGTCGAGCACGGCGGCGATCGTGCCGTCCGGCTCGAGCAGGCAGTTGTCGAGCCGGTAGTCGCCGTGGACGATCGTGGCGGCGCCCTGCTCGGGGACCCGGGTGGCGAGGGCGTCGTGCACCTGGTCGACGACGTCGAGGTCCCGCGTCTTCGAGCTCTGCCACTGCCCGTACCAGCGCCGCAGCTGGCGCTCGATGTAGCCCTCGCGGCGGCCCAGCTCACCGAGGCCGACCGCGTCCGGGTCGACGGCGTGGATGCTCGCCAGCACCTCGGCCAGCTGGCGGCAGGCGTGCCGGCGCTCGTCGACGCCCAGCTGCTCGGCCGACGCGCCGTCGCGCACGACCAGGCCCTCCACGAAGCCCATGACGTAGAAGGGTGCGCCGTTGACAGCCTCCTCGGTGCAGAGCCCGATCACCGGCGCCACGGGGACGTCGGTCGGCGCCAGGGCCGAGATGATCCGGTGCTCACGCCCCATGTCGTGGGCCGTGGCCAGGACGTGGCCCAGCGGCGGCCGGCGCAGGACCCACGAGTGTCCGGCGGCGTCGGTCACCCGGTACGTGAGGTTGGACCGGCCGCCGGCGATCAGCGAGAACCGCAGCGGCGGATCGACGCCGGGCGCATGCGCCTCGAACCAGCCGGTGACGCCGTCGGGGTCGATGCCCTCGGGCACCTCGCTGGTCTCGATCGCCGAGGTGTCGGTCATGAGCGCACCGTAGTGGCACCTCGGCGCGACGGGGCGTTGTGGGCCGCCCCGGTCGGGTCTGGGCGCCCTCGTCGGTAGCCTGGCCGGCGATGACCATCGACGTCAGCGATACCACGTTCCAGACCGAGGTCCTCGACCGCTCGCAGACCACGCCGGTCGTGGTCGACCTGTGGGCGCCCTGGTGCGGGCCCTGCCATCAGCTCGGCCCGATCATCGAGAAGGTGGTCGACGAGACCGAGGGCAAGGTCGCGCTGGCCAAGGTCAACGTCGACGAGAACCCCCAGGTGTCGGCGGCGTTCCGGGTGCAGGGCATCCCGGCAGTGTTCGCGATCTCGGGCGGGAAGGTGGTCGACGGCTTCATCGGCGCGCAGGGCGAGACGGCGGTGCGCGAGTTCGTCGACCGGCTGCTCCCCAGCGAGACCGAGGAAGAGGTCGAGAAGCTGGTGGCCGCCGGCGACGAGGATTCGCTGCGGCAGGCACTCGAGCGCCAGCCCGACCATGGCGGCGCCATCGTGGCCCTGGCCGAGCTGCTGGCCGGGCGCCGGAACGACGGCGACGTCGACGAGGCGCTCGCACTGCTGGAGCGCATCCCCGAGACGCCCGAGACCCGTCGGGTGGCGGCACTGGTGCGCACGGGCGGCGACGACGCATCGAGCGACGAGATCACCGGCGAGCTCGACGCGCTGCTCGACCAGGTCAAGGACGATGCGGACGCCCGGCAGCGCTACGTGGACCTGCTCGAGGTCCTGGGCAGCGACGACCCCCGGACGGCCGACTACCGCAAGCGCCTGACCGCCCGGCTGTTCTGATCGGCGTGCGTCGGCGGATAGGCGGCAGGCGGGCGCAGAGGCGGCGGTGGGCGGCGTGCGGCT
>JBKOUY010000231.1:0-19649 GCA_046723645.1 Actinomycetota bacterium
GAGCGGACGACGGGACTCGAACCCGCGACCCTCACCTTGGCAAGGTGATGCTCTACCAACTGAGCCACGTCCGCGTGGGAGGCACAACCTTAGCAATCCCGCCCCTGCCGCCCACCAGCCGCGGGGCACTCGCGGCTACGGCGACGCGAGCGCCCGGTCCAGCAACGCGGCGGCCGATGGCGAGAAGCGCAGCCCGCGTGCGGCCTCGAGGCCGGCGGGGCTCATCTTCTTGGCGGTCTTCTGCAGGATGTCGACGGTCTTCTCGTCGCCCATCCTGCCAGCGAGCTCGTCGAGCTGCGTCTGTAGGAAGACCAGGCAGAGTGCGTCCTCGTGGACCTGCACGGCATGGTCATGGCCGAGGCCCCGCTTGGTCACGATCGCCTGGACCCGGGCGACCGAATCGTCGTCGTAGCCGGCCTCACGCAGGATGGCGCCCACGTCGTCGGCATGCTGGCGCTTGAGTGCCGTGCGCCACTTGAGGTATCCCGAGCGGCCGTCGGGGTAGCTGGCGCGCGGGATCGTCCAGCGCCGCAGGTGGTGCGCCCGGGCGGCCAGGATCTGCTCCTCCGAGCATTCCGGATCGAGGGTGCGCACCCAGTGCGTCATGAGGTCCGCGTGGGCGTGCTCCTTCGGCCGGGCGACGCCGTCCACCACGATCGCGTTGGGATCGTCGGCGTTGGCGGCGTCGATGGCCGCGAGGGCAGCACCGAGCCTGTCCAACGGTCAGTACTCCTCGCGGAACATCACGCTGATCCGGGCCCCGGCCTTGGCCCGCTTCGGCACCGAATGCTCCCACGTGCGCTGGCACGTGCCGCCGAGGACGAGCAGGTCTCCGGGTGCCGGCTCGAGCCGCAGCGACCGGCCGCCGCCCTTGGGGCGGAGGAGGAACCGGCGGGGACTGCCGAGCGAGAGGATGGCGACGACGGTCTCCGGGCGTGTGCGGGCGACCCGGTCGCCGTGCCAGGCGACGCTGTCCTTGCCGTCGCGGTAGAGGTTGGCCGAGATCACCGACAGGTCGGCATCGAAGCGCTCCGACAGGGCCGCGGCCATGGCCGGCAGCGGGGGCGGAGGGTCGTCCCATTGCCGCGTGGTGAGCCGGGGCTCGACGACCATGCGGTCGTACATCCGGCGTTCGTGCGGCGCCCACGGCGCACCCTCGAGCAGGGCCTCGAACAAGGTGTCGCTCCCCCGTGTCCACCCCGGCACCTCTTCGAGCCAGGCTCCCGAGCCCAGGTCGCGGCGCTCAGCACGCGCAAAGCTCGCATCGAAGTCGGGCGGGACGTCGCCGAGTAGCGAGGGCTGCCAGACCAGGGCCACCGGCCCAGGCTAGCGCTGCACGACGAACTAGCGTTCGAGCACCCTCCCTACGTGGCGTCGGCGTCCTTCGGTCGGAGGTCGACGCGCAGGACCAGCACCCCGTCCTCGATCGTGCCCTCGGCATCGCCGACCATGGCGAAGTCCTGATAGTCGATCTCGGCTTGGCGGATGAACTGCATGCGTTCCTCGCCGGCGACCGGAGGCAAGGTGCGGTTCCGCACCGCATGGGCTCGGTCGCGGAAGCGCTGGATCATCGCCTCGACATCGAGGGTGTCACCCATGAGCCTGCACCGTACCCCCGGGACGATTGCGGGCTCAGCGGCGCCGGTCGGGGGCCCAGATGTCGGTCTCGCGCATCGCTCGCCCTCCGACCAACCGCTGTGAGCGCGCGGTCGGTTGTGCCCAGACGCCGCTGGGCGGACGCCCCGTGGCGCGGCGGGCAACGCCTGACCCCAGGTCCCCGGGTTGGCTGACCGGGTCCCGGCGCGCCGTCGGCGCACCGGCGCCCGGTGTCCCCCCGGTGCCGGGGTCCCGTCGCCGAGGTCCCTGGCCGCCGGACGAGCCGGGCGGACCACCACCCCGGCCGGGTGGCGGCGTTGTGGTCCTCCGACCACCTTGCACACCCGCACCACCAGTACCCCCCGGGCCAGCCGGACCGCCGGGACCGCCCGGTCCCACCCGGCGCCTCCGAGCGCCCCCCGGCCCAGGATCCGCACCCTGGCGGCCAGGGATGGGGGCGGCGGGCCCCGGTGGCGCGCCCGGGTCGACGCCCTCCGGCGGTCCCACGAACGCGCGGCGCGGATCGCGGGGCTCGTCCCAGTCCGCGTTCGGACCACGGCGGCCACCGGGCCCGCCCGCCCGGCCCGCCGGCGGCGCGGCGCGGTAGCCGAGACCGCCACCACCGGGCCCGGCATCGTCGGCCTCGTCGTCCAGGGTCAGGCCGGGGCGGGTCAGCAGCCAGTAGCGCCAGGTGAGCACGGCGACGAGCACCGCGACGCCGGCGAGGGCGGCGATGATCATCCAGATCAGCCGGTTCTCGTCGTCGGCGCTGCTGCCCTCGTCCGGTGGGGCCGCGGTGGTCGTGGTCGTGGCTTGAGCGCCCTCGGTGCCGTTTCCCGGCACCAGCAGGTTGTGCACCGTGGTGAACGTGAGGCCCTGTTCCTCGGACGCCTCGGACGCAGCGACCTCCTGGGTGGGCTCCTCATCGGTGACGACCGGCTCGACATCCGCGTCGTTGTCCGAAGGGGGCGGCGGCTCGGCCGTCGCCGGTGGCGCGGTCTCCTGCGTCGTCGGCGGCGCCGTCGTGGGTGGGCTCGTGGTGGTGGTCCGGGGCCGCGTGGTTGTCGTCGTCGTGGGCGAGGTGGTGGTCGTGGTCGGTC
Organism: Actinomycetota bacterium; assembly: GCA_046723645.1. Lineage (GTDB taxonomy): Bacteria > Actinomycetota > Acidimicrobiia > Acidimicrobiales > VFJN01 > DASQUK01. Next base: position 2,697 of record JBKOUY010000231.1, read on the forward strand.
CCGTGCCCGGTTGCTGCCCAAACGCAGCGGACGGCCCGCCGACGAGCAGCCCCAGCCCCAGCAGGGCCGCCGCGGCAACGCGACAGGGCGCCGGCCGCCCGCCGCGTGATGGTCTACCTGCGATCATGTACTCCCACCTTGCCGGCCCCCAGCCGGGGAGATCGTACCCATGCCCGTCGTCCGGACGGATGGACGCTACATCTGAGCAAATGAACGGGGCGTGAACCAGTCGAAGCGGCGGCGGGCCGGGCGCATGGCTCATACCTGGTGGACCGGGCAGCTGACCGTCGTGCGCCCACCGATCCGCCGGACCTGCAGGGCGGCGCCGTCCCGGGGGCACCGGCCGTCGAGCGCCATGGCCTGCCGAGCGTCGCCGGTGTGGCTGCCACCCCGCGCCGTGAGCTCGACGATCACCCGACCGATCGCTTGGTGCAGTCGGCGCAGCTCCGTCGGGGTCAGGCCGCCGGCGGGACGGGCCGGGTCCAGGCCGGCGGCGAACAGGATCTCGTCGGCCATCAGGTTGCCGATGCCGGCGACCCGGGCCTGGTCGAGCAATCGTGCCTTGAGGGGCGCGCGGCTCCCGCGGAGCGCGGCCTCAACGTCGCGGGGCCGGGCGTAGCTGGCGTCCACACCGAGCCGGCCCTCGTCAGGCTCCAGCTCGACACCACCGAGCCGCCGCGGATCCCGGATCCGCAGGTCGCTGCCGTCGGTGAAGCGCAGGCCGAACCGATCCCAGGCCGGATTGTTCCTCCCGCTTGCGTACTGGAGTCGATCGATGGATGCGCCTCCGTCGACGATGAGCCGGCCGCTCATCCCGAAGCGCAGACCGAGGCGGGTGCGGTCGTCGAGGTCGAGGACCAGCAGCTTGCCGATGCGCCGGACGCCCTCGATCGTGCGACCGGTGACCGCGGCGACCACCTCGTCGGGCGAGCCCCGCTTGACGTACCAGGCGTCGGGCACGTCGACGTCGGACACCGTCCGCCCCACCACCGCCTCGCCTTGGCGCCGGTAGGTCTCCACCTCGAGCATCTCTGGCACCGCAGCAGCGTACGAATTGGCGGTCCGACCGCCGCGGCCGCCGCCACACCGCACCCCGCCGGGACGGTGTCAGCCGGCCGCGGCCTCCAGCGCCCGGTCGAAGTCGGCGATCAGGTCGTCGGGATGCTCCAGCCCGACCGAGATGCGCACCAACCCCTCGGTGATCCCCAGGTCCGCGCGCTCAGCCGGCGACATGAGCGCGGCGATGGTGGCCGCGTGCGACAGCAGCGTCTCCGGCCCCCCGAGGGAGATGGCGATGCGGCCGACGCGGCACGCGCCGCAGAACCGCTTGGCGGCGTCGGCGCCGCCGGCCACCTCGATGGACAGCACGGTGCCGCCCGACGACATCTGGCGCTTCGCCAGGTCGCGCTGCGGATGGCTGTCGAGGCCGGGATAGTTGACGACGTCGACCCCGGGGTGCCCGGCCAGGTGTTCGGCCAGCCGCTGGGCGGTCGAGCTCTGCTGGTGGACCCTCGCGGCCAGCGTGCGAATGCCGCGCAACCCGTTCCAGGCGTCGAACGGCGACGCCTGGGCGCCGTGCATCAGGTGCCAGCCCCAGACGGCGTCCACGAGGTCACGGCTGCCGGCGATCACGCCGAGCAGCGCGTCGTTGTGGCCGGCGATGCCCTTGGTGGCGGCGTGCAGGGCCAGGTCGGCGCCGAGCGCCAGCGGCTGCTGCACCACGGGCGTGGCGAACGTCGAGTCGACCACGGTGAAGGGACCGGGAATCGCGGACACCGCCTCGATGTCGGTGAGCGTGAGGGCGGGGTTTGCGGGCGTCTCGACGAACACGAGCTGCGTCCTGCCGGGCCGCACCGCGTCGACGAACTGCTGGGTATCGGTGCCGTCGACGAAGGTCACGTCGATGCCCAGGCGGGGACAGTGGGCGCCGAAGAAGGTCGACGTGGCCGAGAACGTGTGCCGCTGCGCCACGACGTGGTCGCCCGTCGAGCACAGAGCGAGCACCGTCGTCGTCACGGCCGCCATGCCCGATGCGAACGCCAGAGCCGCTTCCGCCCCCTCGAGCGCGGCGACGGCCTCCTCGAAGTCGCGGGCCGTGGGGCTACCGAAGCGCGAGTAGTAGTGCGTCGCCCGGGGTGTGCTCGCCATCTCGAGGTGGTCCTCGATGGCCGGCACCTCGTAGGTGGTCGACGGGAACAGCACCGGTGCCAGCGACGGTCCACCGAAGGTGCGCCCGGCGCGGATGGCCCGGGTCTCCAGCCGCCACTCGGGCGCGCCACCGATCTCTGCGGAAGGCGTGTCGTCGGGACGGGTGTCGTCATCCATGCGTGCTCTCCACCTTGTCCAGGAAGTCCCCGACGATCCCCGACAGCTGGTCGGTCTCGATGAGGAAGGCGTCGTGCCCGTGGGGGCTCCGCAGTTCGGCGTAGCGGGCGTCGACGCCCTCGGCCGTCGCCAGCTCGACGATCTCACGCGACTGGTATGACGGATAGAGGATGTCGCTGTCGATGCCGACCGACAGGAGCGGCGCCCGCAGGCGGGCGAACGCCGGCGCGTAGCCGCCCCTGCCCCGCGCCAGGTCGTGGAGGTCCATCGCCTTGGTGAGGATGAGGTAGCTGTTGGCGTCGAACCGGCGGACGAGCTTGTCGCCCTGGTACTCCAGGTAGCGCTCGACCTGGAACCGCTGCCACAGCGTGAACCCGTCCACCGGCTCCACCGTCTCGCGCCCGAAGCGGGCGCTGAACACGTCGTCGCTCCGGAACGTCATCATCGACATCATCCGCGCCGTGGCCAGCCCCTCGTGGGGGCCGTCACCGGGGGCGGCGTCGTAGTAGTCGCCGCCGCGCCAGCGAGGGTCCATGCGGATCGCCCGTCGGCCGCTGCTCCACCACCCGATCTGCTGAGCGCTGGCGGCGGCCGCAGTCGCGATCGGAACAAGCGCGCCGACCCGGTCGGGGTACATCACACCCCACTCGAGCACCTGCATGCCGCCCAACGATCCGCCCACCACTGCCGCCCAGCGCCCGATCCCGAGGTGGTCGGCCACCGTGGCCTGGGTGCGGACCATGTCCCGGATCGTCACCACGGGGAACCGCGATCCCCAGGGCCGGCCGTCGTCGGGATGGGGCGACGCCGGTCCGGTCGTTCCCTGGCAGCCACCGAGCACGTTGATGCACACCACGTACCAGCGCTCGGTGTCTAGGGCACAGCCGGGGCCGACGAAGCCGGCCCACCACCCCGGCGTCGGGTGGCCGGCGCCGAGCCCGCCGGCGGCGTGGCTGTCGCCAGTGAGGGCATGGCAGACCAGGACGGCGTTGTCGTGTCGCGGGGAGAGGTCGCCCCACGTCTCGTAGGTGATGGCCATGCCCTGGAGCAGGCCGCCGCCCTCGAGGGCGAAGGGCCGGTGGGCGGGGTAGGAGACGAACCGGCGCTGTCCGACCGGGTCGCCGGGACGCCACGCCCCGGTGACCGGCAGGGCGCTGGCGTGCGCCCGCCGGAACCCGACGTCGGGGTCCGTCATCGGCCGGGGTGCGGCGGCGTTTCCTGCCGCATTGGTGGAGTGTAGGGATCGCGCCATCGCCGTCTGCCTGCCGATTGGTCGGGTCGGGCAGCGGGCGGTGCGTCCCCCGGAGGGGCACGGACACTTGGTTGCTCCCGAGGGAGCCGCATCCCCGGTGTCCCGGGATGGCACCTTGGCTGTCCGAACCAGGTTGCCGGGCCCCGCTCCACAGAGCCGGACCGCTCCTGATGTCGCCATCAAACTAGTGCGCCACCGGCCGGCGGGGTCCAGTCGATTCGGCCGCCCCGGCCCGGATCCGCCGTCGCCGGCCCCGCGGCTCAGCCCTCCAGAGAGAATGCCGCGCCCAGCAACGGCTCGACCCGCGTGTCGATGGCGTCGAGCTCGGGCGACCACCCCACGCACGCAGCCCGCAGCGGCCGCAGCAGCCGCCGGCCGCGGTCGGCGCCGCCACGCGCGACGAGCCGTTCTGCGAGGTCGGCCCCGGCGCGTAGCGCCAGGGAGGCGCTGCCGTGGTCCCCTGCGACGTCCACCGCCCGCACGAGCATGCCGTCTCCGTCCGCGCCGGCGTCGAGGCGCGCCTGCAGCCGTCACAGCTCCGGCAGCCACCACCAATCGGCGTGGTGCCGGGCCAGCTGGTGAGCCTCGGGCCAGCACCGCGGCCGCCTCCCGGCCCGGTCGGCATCGATCAGCGTCTCGGCCAGGAGCGCCAGGTAGTAGGGCAGCCGCGACACGGCGCCGCAGTCGCGCAGGCGGCGGATCCCCTCGGCAATGACGGCGGCGCCCTCGTCGCCGCCGCGGATCCAGCCCTCCAACACGTCCCCCCAGTGCTTGTAGTAGGCGACGTCGTAGCGAGCCGAGAGCTCCCTGACCTCCTGGGACATCTCGAGCGTCTCGCGGCGATCACCCCGCAGCTGATGGGTGATGGCCGCGTAGGCCACGGCCATCACCCGACCGAACGGTATGGCGAGCTCGTCGGCGGATTCGATGGCGTTCGCGGCGCCGACCTGCGCGTCGTCGACGCTGCCGGCCAACGGCTCGATCGACCGTCGGCCCGGCGCAATCGCCCGTCCTACGGACGTCGCCGGCGTGATCACGGCCATCCGCCTCATGAGGGCAGGCCGACCGTAAGGAGGGGAGCGTTCGGGAACCGTTCGCAGGCCGTCGGAATGCGCGCAACACCGCCGGCGGATCGGGTCAGCGGGGCGAACGCTCGGCGGCCGTCAGTCCGGCCGCCGGGGCTGCGCGCCGGTTCCGGCCCGCTCCCGCCACCAGGCGGTGACGGTGGGCGGCGCCCCGTAGGCGGCCGTCGCGGCCGCCAGGAACCGGTCGCGTGCCGCCGGCGATGACGGCCCGGCGGCGAGGTCGCACACGGCGGCGGCCGCGTCGCCCCAGGCACCGCGATCGACCGGCAGCGGCAGGGCCAGGAGGTCCGGCGCAGCCACCTTGAGCGCACCGCGGGCGAGCGCCGTGCCGGGGGCCCGGCCGAGGAGCCAGGCCGTGGCCGCAGGCGAGGCAACGGCCGCCGCCAGCCGCCACAGGTCGGCGGGGTCGTGCGGCACCACCGACAGGACCGGAACCGACGGGACCCACGACCCCGCCGCGTCGGCCACGGCCTCGACGACCCTGGTCTGCGCGGCGACCAGCAGCTTCGGCACCCGAGCGCGTGCCACCCACCGCCGGGCGGCGGGGGCGCCAGCGCGGTCGAGCGCGACGACGTCGACGACGGGGGCCCGCCAGATGCGCTTGGCGAACCGGGCGGGACGGCGTCCCCACGAGCAACCCAGCCAGTCGATCAGCCCGCTCGTGACCAGCGGCGCCGTGGCCTCATCGTCCACGGCGTGCTCGCGGACGACGTCGACCAGGCCGTAGTACTCGTCGCGGAAGCCAGCGATCACGGTCGCGAGGTCGCCGACCACGGCGGCCGAGGGCGCTCGGACGAGGGGGATGCCGACCGCGTCGGCGAAGCGCTCGGACCAGGCGTTCGCCCCGCCGCCTCGGTGTTCGGGGTCGACCTCCAGAACCGGCGCGCACACCCGGACCGAGGCGGCGAACACGGGTCTCTCGTCGACCCACAGGTCGATCAGCCGGGCCCGAGCGTCGATCGCCGCCCGGACGGCGGCGGCGTCCCGGGCGCCCACCAGCGACTGCGGCTCCACCAGGGCCACCCGGCCCCCCGCGCGGGCCAGGTCGCAGCCCGCCAGGAGGAACAGCCACGCGGCGTCGGTGTAGGCCCGCACCGCGGGGCCGTAGCGCTCCCGCAGCCGCGCCTGCTGCACGGGCGTGCGGGCCGTGGCGCGCCCGAGCTGGCTCTGGAACGGCGGGTTGCCCACCACCACGTGGAAACCGGCGGCGGGCCGGTCCGGCCACACGGCGGGCCCATCCGCCAAGGCGTCGGCCACAACCAGGCGACCGGGCGGCGGTGCCTCCCCCGCCCACAACGCGAGCGCCGCCTCGGCCCCGGCCAGGCCCACGGGATCGATGTCCGCGCCCCACAGCAGGTGGCGCACGACGCGGCGGCGATCGGCGCCCCGGCGGTGCAGGCGCCGGGCGGCGGCGACCAGGAACGCACCCCCGCCGCATGCCGGATCGCAGACCGTGACCGCCGGCGCGGCACCGACGCCGTCGAGTGCCCGGGCCACCAGCCGATCCGCCAGCCAGCGGGGCGTCACGTGCAGCCCGTTGGCGCGTCGCTGCTCCGGCCCGGTTGCCGCCTCGAGGGCCGCCGCCAGGTCGGCGCCGCGGGCGGCGGGATCGACGACCCCGGCATCCACCTCCGGACGGCCCCCCGCCAGCTGCCACAGCCGCAGGTCGTCCGGCAGGCGCCGGCCCGTCGTCGCAGCCAGCCGGACGGCGGCCGCGGCCACGGCACGGGCGCGGTTCCCTTCGTCGTGTCGCGGACGTGCCATCTACGCGGCCGACGGTACCGTCGCTGCCATGGCCGACCGGGGCAAGACGAACCAGACCGTCGGGTCCGAAGCCGGCATCACGGTCGAGCGGGTCGACGCGGCCGTTACGTATCCGCTGCGCCGGCGGGTGCTCCGCCCCGGCCGGCCGCCCGACGCCGCCCGCTTCGCGATCGACGACGAGCCATCCACTGCGTCGTTCGCCGCCCGGACCGCCGACGGCGAGGTGGTCGGCACCGCCGTCGTCTACCCCGAGCCCTGCCCGTGGGTCCCCGACCGACCGGGCGCCTGGCGCCTCAGAGGCATGGCGACCGCGCCGGGACTCCGCCGCCGTGGCATCGGCTCGCGGGTCCTCGAGACCGCGCTGGCGCACGTCGCCGCCTCGGGGGGCGACCTCGTGTGGTGCAACGCTCGGGTCCCGGCGCGGCGCCTCTACGAGCGGGCCGGCTTCCGGGCCCACGGCACGCCGTGGGACGACCCAGAGATCGGGCCCCACATCGCCATGTGGCTCGACCTCGATGCCGACCCCGGCCCTCCACCCCCGTAACCTCGACGCGATGCGCTGGACGATCCACGGCGAGCGACCCCTCTACGACTCGGAGTGGCTCCGGCTGGTGCTGGTGGACATCGAGGTCCCGGGCGGCGCCCGCTTCGACCACCACGTCGTGCGCTTCCCGCGGGCGGCCGCCGGCACGATCGTCCGCGACCCCGACCGCGGGGTACTGCTCATCTGGCGCCACCGCTTCATCACCGACACCTGGGGCTGGGAGATCCCGGCGGGCCGTATCGAACCGGGTGAGTCGCCGGAGCAGGCCGCGGTCCGGGAGACGATCGAGGAGACCGGTTGGCAGCCCGGGCCGCTGCACCGGCTGGGCCGCTATGCGCCCAACAACGGCTCGAGCGACCAGGTGTTCCACCTCTTCACGGCCGACGGTGGCACGCACGTCGGCGAGCCGACCGACCCGAGCGAGAGCGAGCGGATCGAGTGGGTCGAGGCCGACAAGGTCCGCTGGCTCATCGAGCAGGGTCAGGTGTACGACGGCATGTCGCTCACCGGGCTCCTGTGGGCGCTGGCCTTCTCGGCGATCTAGCGGCGATCTAGGCCGCGCCCTCGCGGGCCGGGTCCCAGCCGGCGAGGTCGGCGAGCCGCTCGTCGTTGGAGAACATCTCCGCGATGGGCTCCTCGAGCCCGAGGCGGCGCTTCACCCGGCGGACCTCGAGCTCCTCGTTCCACAGGACCAGCGTCACCACCAGGCCCGCGGCGCCGGCCCGGGCCGTGCGGCCCGCACGGTGCAGGTAGGTCTTGGGATCGGGCGGCGGGTCGTACTGGATGACGACGTCGAGGTCGTCAATGTCGAGGCCGCGGGCCGCCACGTCTGTGGCCACCAGGACCGCCAGTTTCCCGGCGGTGAACCGCTTCAGCGCTCGCTCCCGGACCTCCTGGCGGAGGTCACCGTGGATGGCGCGGGCGTCGACCCCGGCGTCGCCGAGCTGGCGGGCCACCCGGTCGGCCGCCCGCTTGGTGTTGACGAACAGCAGGCAGCGGGTGCCCGAGCGGCCGATGGCGGCCGCCACCTGAGGCTTGTCCATCTCGTGGACCAGCAGGAACCGGTGGACCATCTCCTCGACCGTCTGGGTCGTCGAGCTCACCTCGTGGAACACCGGATCGCGCTGGTAGCGGTCGACGAGGCCCTGGATGCCGCCGTCGAGCGTCGCCGAGAACAGCAGCGTCTGGTGGCTTCGGCCGATGTGGCGGAGCACCCATTCGACCTGAGGCAGGAAGCCCATGTCGGCCATGCGGTCGGCCTCGTCGATGACCACGTTGGCCACGTCGCTGAGGTCGGCTACGCCGCGGTCGATGAGATCGATGAGCCGGCCGGGCGTCGCCACCACGATCTCGGCACCCGCCTGGAGCCCGGCGATCTGCTTGCCCATCTGGGCTCCGCCGTAGACGGTCACCTGCCGGAGCGCGCGGGCGCGGAGCAGCGGGAGAAGGACGTTGGACACCTGCATGGCGAGCTCGCGCGTGGGCACGAGCACGAGGCCCGTGGGCCGCCCGGGCGATGCCGGTGTCACCCGCTCGACCAGTGGAAGGCCGAACGCGAGCGTCTTGCCCGACCCCGTCTTGGCCTTGCCGCAGACGTCGCGGCCGGCGAGGGCGTCGGGGATGCAGAGGCGCTGGACCGGAAACGGTGTCGTGATGCCCGCGTCGTCGAGCACCGCTACCAGATCGGGGGACACGCCCAGCGCCGAGAACGTCTCTTGATCCTCGGTGTGCATGTTCGCAGGCCAGCCTATCGGGCGGGCGCCCCCCGGAGGCACATCGTCCCAGGGGCGACGCGGGCGCGGTCAGGGCACCCGCACGCGATGGTCGCCCTGGCTCAGGTCAACCACCTCGACCGGGCGTGTGAATCCCCGGATGCGGTGCGGGCCGAGCCGCCGGCCGCGGAGGCCCTCGCCGGCCGCGTCGTACAGCGACGCCGTCACCAACAGCTGATGGGGCTGGGCATCGTCGCACAGGCGGGCCGCGAGGTTCACCGGACGCCCGATGTAGTCGTCGCCCTCGAACAGGATCACCCGCCCTGCGGCCACGCCGCCGCGCAGCGGGAGCGGGCAGCCGCGCACGTCGAGGGCCTCTTCCATGCGGATCACGGCGTCGAGCAGCGGACGCGGCTCGGTGGTCACCAACATGGCGCCGTCGCCCAGCCACTTGGCGACCCGGACGCCCCGCCATCCCGCCCGCTCGCGCACCACCGCCCGGAACGTCGACAGCGCGGCGACCGCCTCGCCCACCCCCTGCTCGTCCGTCAGCAGCGTGAACCCGCACAGGTCGATGAACGCGAAGTTTCGGCGCACCAGCGCATCGGCATGGTCGGCGTCGGGGACCGTTTGCACGAGCAGCGATCGTACGTGGCGGGTGTCCGAGACCCTGAGTTGATAGGCGCCGACCGGGCTCCGTCCTGCCGGGCTCCCGCCCGCCGGTAGCGTCCCCGGGATGTCCGCGCTGGATGCCCTGGCCTCGTGGCCCGTCGACCGCGCCTCCGGGGCGGTGGTGGGCATAGGGGGCACCCGAGCGACCGCCGGCGACACCGCCTGGACTGCCCGCATCGCGTCGATCACCAAGCTGCTCGTCTCCTACGCGTGCCTGGTGGCGATCGAGGAGGGCACGCTGGCCCTCGAACAGCCGACGGGCCCGCCAGGCAGCACGGTGCGGCACCTGCTGGCCCACGCCTCCGGCCTGCCGTTCGACGGGTCGGCCCCGATCGCACGACCGGGCGAGCGCCGCATCTACAGCAACACCGGCTTCGAGCGCCTCGGCGACGCGCTGGCGTCCGCGGCCGGCCTGTCGGTGGCGACCTACCTCGCGGAGGCCGTGCTGCGCCCGCTCGGTATGGACGACACCGACCTACGCGGGTCCCCGGCCAAGGACGCCTGGTCGACGGTCGACGACCTCGCACGGTTCGCCGCGGAGCTGCTGGCACCGACGCTGGTGGCCCCCGGGACCCTCGACGAGGCCACCAGCGAGCAGTTTCCGGGCCTGGCGGGCGTCGTGCCGGGGCTCGGCAGCTACGACCCCAACCCCTGGGGCCTGGGTTTCGAGCTCAAGGGCACCAAGTCCCCGCACTGGACCGCACCAGAAGGGTCGCCCCGCACGTTCGGCCACTTCGGCGGGTCCGGCGGGTTCCTTTGGGTCGATCCCGACGCCCGGCTGGCGTGTGCCGTCCTCACCGATCGGGAGTTCGGCGACTGGGCGACGCCGTTGTGGTCGGCGCTCTCGTCCGCGGTGTTGGGCGCATATGCGGCGGCCTGACGCGCGCGACGTCGCCCGCCCCCGGTAGGGCGGGCGACGCCGGTGGCGGAGCTGATGCGCTGGGGTCAGCCCGCTTGGTTGACGGCCAGGCCGGTGACGGTGAGGCCGCTCAGGCGGCGGCCGCCGATGCGGCCGATCTTGTCGGTGTCGCCGGTCGTCTCGTCGACGGTGTAGAGCGTGGCGCGACCGCGCCGGTCGTTGGTGGTCAGGTAGCCGACGTCGTTGGCGCCGGCGATGTCCCAGCCGGTGTCACGGGTGAGCTTCACGCCGTCCAGCGGCTGGCACATGGTGAGGTTGCCGGCGTTCGGCGGGTTCTGGAGGCAGACCTGGTTCTGGGCCCGGTCCAGCACGTACAGCTGCACCGCGGTCGCGGCTGGCTGGGTGAAGCTGAACGTGGAGTTGGTGTAGGCGGCGCCCACGACCTCCGGCATGCCGGGGTTGAGGTTGCCGTCGGCGACGCCGCCGATCACCGTGCCCGCGTCGGGCGCCAGGCGCAGGTTCTGCTGGGCATCCGACACGACGCGGATGGCGTCGGGTGCCGGGTTGAAGTCGATGCCGAACTTCGTGCCGTTCAGCGCGGGAGTGAACGGGACGTCCATCGGCGGCGTACCCGGTGCGACGTTCTCCGCGATGGCGATCGCGGTCTGCGGGTTGACGCGGTAAACGACGCTGTTCGAGCCGACGCCGTACAGGTCACCGGTCTTGGGGCGGAAGTCGATGCCCACGAGCGACACGCCGGCCGGCAGCCCGCTGATGTTCCGGATCGAGCGGAGCTGCTCGGGGCTGCGCACGTCGAAGCCGATCAGCTGGTTCTGATCGGTCGTGACGTACGCCGTCAGGCGGTCGGGCTTGAGATCGGGATCGCGCTGGCTCTGCGGCGCCGCCGAGGCGCCGGCGCCGAGGGCGAGGGACAGGCCGACTGCCACAGCGGCGGCTCGGCGCAAAAGGGTGGTCGTCCTCACAGGGGTGTCCTCCTTGGGCGTGGGTGAGTGACACCCGCACTTCGGAGCACCGTTGTGGGACGGATGATCGTGGCCGATCGGCGGCGAGTCGGGCCGGCAGTCGCGGCGCGTTACGCCGTCAAAAGACGGCCGCGGTGAGATCGGCGGGACCGGCGGTCACCGCCGGCGCCAGGCCGGCCGCCTGCGGCAGCAGCTGTTCGGCGTAGAAGCGGGCGGTGACCAGCTTCTGGCGTAGGAAGTCCGCGTCACCCCCTCCGGCGTCGAGCGCACGGGCGGCCGCCTGCGCCGAACGGGCCAGCAGCCACCCGCCGGTGACGATGCCGCACATGCGCAGGTACGGCGTGGCGCCGGCGAGCGCGTTGTCGGGATCCAGACGTCCGTTGGCCAGCAGCCAGTCGGTCGTCTGCCGCAGCGTGGCCTGGGCCTCCGCCAAGTGCTTGCCAATAGGGGGGAGGTCTCCGGTCGATGCGACCAGCTCGTCGGCGGTTGCGGCGATGCCGTCGAGGAAGTCGTTGATCGCACCGCCGGCCCGCATCGGGAGCTTGCGGCCGACCAGGTCCACGGCCTGGATGCCGTTGGTCCCCTCGTAGATGGGAGCGATGCGGGCGTCGCGGTAGTGCTGGGCTACGCCGGTCTCCTCGATGTAGCCCATGCCGCCGTGCACCTGGAGAGCGAGCGACGTCAGTTCGACGCCGAGGTCGGTTCCCCAGGCCTTGGTGATCGGCGTGAGCAGGTCGGCCAGCTCCTGGCGCCCGGCGCGCACGTCCGGGTCCGGGTGGAGCCCCGCCAGGTCGAGGGACTCGGCGTTGAGGTAGGCGATGCATCGCAGCGCCTCGATCTGTGCCCGCATGGTGAGCAGCATCCGCCGCACGTCCGGATGGTCGATGATGGGCGACGACTCGCCGGCCGGCGCCCCCGGGGCGCGCCCTTGGTGCCGTTCCCGGGCATGCCCCACCGCCTGCTGGTAGGACCGCTCCCCCAGCGCCAGCCCCTCGAGGCCCACCGACAGGCGGGCGTTGTTCATCATCGTGAACATGTAGCGCATGCCCTGGTTGGGCTCGCCGATGAGGTAGCCGACGGCGCCGTCATAGGCCAGGACGCACGTGGGGCTGGCGTTGATGCCCATCTTCTTCTCGATCGACACGCACTGCACGCCGTTGCGCTCGCCGAGCGAGCCGTCGTCGGCGACGAGGAACTTCGGCACGATGAAGCACGAGATCCCCTTGGTGCCGGGCGGCGCACCGGGCACACGCGCCAGCACGAGGTGGACGATGTTGTCGGCGAGGTCGTGCTCGCCGTAGCTGATGAAGATCTTCTGACCGGTGAGCCGCCAGGTGCCGTCGTCGGCGGGGACGGCCTTGGTCGTGAGGGCGCCCACGTCGGAGCCGGCGTTGGACTCGGTGAGGTTCATGGTCCCGGTCCACTCGCCGGTGACCATCTTGGGCAGGAACATCTCCCGCTGCGTCTCGGTCCCGTAGCGCAGCAGCATGTCGATGGCGCCCTGCGTCAGGAACGGGCACAGTGAGAAGGCCATGTTGGCGGCGGTCAGCATCTCCTGCATGGCCACCGCCACCAGCCAGGGGAAGCCCCCGCCGCCGTAGTCGGGCGGGAACGGCACGCCCGCCCAGCCGCCCTCGACGTAGCGGCGGTAGGCGCGGGTGAACCCCTCGGGCATCGTGACGCTGCCGTCGTCGTGGCGGCGGCTGTGCTGCGTGTCGCCCACTCGGTTGAGGGGTGCGAACTCCTGGGCGAACAGCCGCCCGGACTCCTCGAGCACCCCGAACACGGTGTCCGGGTCGGCGTGCTCGTAGCCGGGCAGGGCGGCCAGGCCCGCCAGGTCGACGACGTTCTCGAGGACGAAGCGCATGTCCGCCAGCGGGGGGACGTAGTCGGACCCGGCCCGGGCGGCCGTGGATGCGGGGGACATGGGATTGACGGTAGGCCCACGAGGCCCGGTTCCCAAGGTCCGCTGCGGTTGGCGACCGGCGTCAGGCGGTGCCGGCCGCCGGATGCTGAGGGCGCTGGCCCCGCACCGCTGCCGTGAGCGCCTCGGCCGTGGCCGCCACCTGGGCACCCAACGCGCGGACCTCGGTGCCGCGCAGCTCGACGTCGTCTAGTCCCGACACGGCGACCACCAGTGCCGCGTGCCCCGAGGCATCGAACACGGGCGCCGCCACGTCGGCGATCCGGTAGGTGCGGGCATCCTCGGCGTCGGTGAGCAGCAGGTGCTGGCGGCCGATCGCCGCCAGGAGCGCGCGGAGCTCGTCGGGCGAGGGGCGCCGCTCGCGGCGGGTGGCCCCGGTCGGCGCGCGCCCGGCCGTGAGGACCGGCCGCGAGAGCAGCCGCAGCTCCGGGGACGCACGCGTCACCGCGTACCCGTCGCGCCGGATCGCCGGCAGGGCCTCCTGCGACGGGCCCACGGCGTCAGCGGCCGCCGCCCGCGCCAGCCAGGCCTCGACCGTTGGACGGTCCGACCATGCCACCCACAGTGCGCCCAGCGGCGGCGTGAGCGGCAGGTCCACCGGGTCCAGGGGGTCGACGTCGGCTGGGACGCCGGCCTGGCCGACGACGGAGACGCGGTCCTCCTGGCGGGCGAATGCACGGGACCACCGCCCCGTGGCCACCGACAGCCGCTCGAGCGCCGCGGGTGCGAAGTCGACCGCGGAGTAGCCCCGCAGCGCCGCGGCGCCGATCTCCACCAGGCGGGGCCCGAGCGAGTATCGCTTCTCGTCGGGATGGCGCAGGAGGATGCCGTGCTGGCTCAGGGTCGCCAGCAGCGCGTGCGCCGTCGCCTTGTTGAGCGAGCACCGGCGCGCAACCTCGGACAGCGTGAACCGATCACCGGGGTGCGCGGCGAGCAGCTCGAGGATCGCCACCGACCGGTCGGCGCCCGGCGCGGGCCGTGCCACCGGATCACACCTCGGCGGGCCGGGTTCTCGGGCCGCCCGGCAGGGACCCTGTCGGTTCGGCGCCCGCGGGCCCCGCACGCGGCGCTGGTCTGGCGTTGGTCACGGCTGCCCCGCCCTGGCTTCACCCAAATCCTGTCCGAGTCGCAATCTACTTCGTCGCGCCACCGGGCGCCCTGGCGTGGGGGCGGCGGGCGTCACGTACGCTCTCCGGCCCGACCCCCGCCCGCCGCCCCTAATGGCGTCGGTCTCCGACCGACCCGTACCTTTCTCGACGTGCCGCTCGATCTGCTCGACGCCGGCGTCTACGCCTGGCTCCAGGTCCCCGGCGGGCGGGGCCGGCCCAACGCCGGGGCGGTGGTCGACGCCGACGGCGTGACCGTGATCGACACCCTGATGACGCCCGACCAGTACGAACCGTTCGCAGGTGCCGTCGAGGAGCTCGGACTGCCGGTCCGGCGGGCCATGCTCACGGGCAGCAGCATCGAGCAGGCCGGTGGCACCGGACGGTTCAAGCTGGCGGCGATCTACGGCAGCCCGCAGGCCAGCGTCCACCTCGACCAGCCGCCGAACACCGACAGCTGGCGGGCGCTGTATCCGGACCACGCGGACGCGTTCGACGACGTGGTGACGCGCCCCGTGAGCCACGTGGTGGCGTCCGATGTCCAGCTCACTGCCGCCGTCGCCGTCCTGACGACGGGCGGGCAGATGGCCGAGAACCTGGTGGCGCTGGTGCCGGGGGCCCAGGTCCTGTTCGCGGGCGCCATGTGCAGCTTCCGCGCCGTCCCCCTGTGCTGGCAGGGCGACCCCGGCCGCTGGGCCGACGAGCTCGACCGGCTGGCGGAGCTGGCCCCGGTCGTCGTGCCCGGCCACGGACCGATCGGCGGGGAGGAAGAGGTGCGCGCCCTCCAGGGCTACCTGCGCGCCTGCGTGGCGGCCCGGGGTGACGTCGGCCGCGTGGGGACGGGGCCGTGGGACGACTGGCGGGACCGCGAGCATGACGTCGTGAACGTCGAGCGCGCCGCATTGCTCGCCGACGGGGAGGACGCCGTGCCGCCCTCCATGCTCCGCCTCGCCGGCCTCGCCTGACGCCGGCTCGACCGGTGCCCGACCACGGTGGCGGGCACCGTCCCCGCTGCGGCGAAGCCAAGCCGCTCCGGTACGCTCGGTGCATGCTCTTCGGCCGCGACAAGCAGCGCATTCCCGGGGCCGGCGAGGCGTTACCCGGGCGTGACCACCGCATCATCCAGGTACCCACCACCCATGCCGTTCTCGGCACGCCGCTGGAGGGACCGTTCCCCGAGGGCTTCGAGCAAGCCCAGTTCGGGCTCGGATGTTTCTGGGGCGCCGAGCGGGCGTTCTGGCGGATCGAGGGCGTCTACACCACGGCGGTCGGCTACGCCGGCGGGTTCACACCCAACCCCACGTACGAAGAGGTGTGCTCGGGCCGGACGGGCCACGTCGAGGCCGTGCTGGTCGTGTTCGACCCCGCCCGCGTCAGCTACGAGGACCTGCTCCGGGTGTTCTGGGAGAACCACGACCCGACGCAGGGCATGCGCCAGGGCAACGACCGTGGCACGCAGTACCGGTCGTGGATCGGCGTCGCCGACGACGTCCAGCGCAAGGCCGCCGAGGAGAGCCGCGACGCCTACCAGCGCGAGCTGACCGCCGCCGGCTACGGCCCCATCACGACCGAGATCGCCGACGCCGGCGAGTTCTGGTACGCCGAGGACTACCACCAGCAGTACCTGCAGAAGAACCCCATGGGCTACTGCGGGCTCGGCGGCACCGGCGTGTCCTGTCCCACCGGGCTCGCCGGCTGAGAGGCCGAGCGGATACGCCCGCATGTGGGAACCGAACCGTACGGGATAAGCAGCGTAAGCCCAGACCTCACAGCTCGGCCTCCGGGCAACACTGACAACGGTTCGCCGAGACGACGGACACGTCCGCGCATCTTTCGAAGCGGCGCGTCAGCCGCCCGGGGTGTATTCGACCAGCTCGCTCCGGCCCGAGCCGCCCTCGGTCTTGACCTCGAGCACCAGCCCGACGGTCGGGGCGAAGTACTTCTCCTCGACGACGTCGGGCTCCAGCGGGTTCCACTCCTTGACCACGACGAGCCGGTCGAAGTCGCCGAACGGCACGCTCTCGGTCGCGTCGACGCGTTGCACCTCGGCGAGGTCCTCGGCCTCACCCACGTAGTACTCCTGCCGGTACGCCTGACCGGCCTCGGGCTGCGCCTGCATCACGATCCCCGGCAGGGCGCCGTCGACCCCGGCCTCCCAGGAGCCCGACGTGCTCACGGCCTTGCCGTTCTCGAACTCGGTGCTGTCCTCGCCCAGGTACCAGACGTTCCCGTCGCGGTCCTGCGCGAACCAGTCGTAGGTGTCCTCGACGACCTCACCGTCGCCGTTGCTCACGGTGTCGCGCACGACGGTGGCGGAGATGCCCATGATCTCCTTGCGTTGCGGCGTGACCGTGACCGTCACGGTCTCCGTCTCGCCGTCCTCGGTCCCCTCGTAGGTCCACGACGCACCGACCGGGTACGGCAGGTACGGATTGTCAATCACGTCGACGAAGTTGTTCGGGTCGATCTGGGGCCGGTAGTTGCCGCCGTCGCCGGGGTCGATCACCGGCGCGCCCGCCGTCGTGGTCGACTCGCCTCCGCCCGCCGTGCTCGTGGAGTCGTCATCGCCGCACGCCGTGAGCGCCACCAGCGACATGGCCGCGGCCGCGGCCGCCATCCGGATGGGAAGGGTCGCTCGCTTGCCAACTGACATGGTGGGTGCCTTTCGGTACGACCGAGCTGCCGGTCACCGACACGACGGCCTCGGATGCCGGGATCGTGGCACGC
>JBKOUY010000090.1:0-8807 GCA_046723645.1 Actinomycetota bacterium
AGCGGCCGGGCCGTCAGCCCCAGAGCCGTTCCGACGCGATGGCGGCACCCTCGGACAGGGCGCGCAGCTTGCCCCAGGTGACGTCGGGATCGATCCCCTGGGTTCCGACGTGGACGCTGAACCCGCAGTCGACGCCCGCCATCACCCGGTCGCGGCCGACCAGGTGTGCGTACCGCTCGATGCGCTGGGCGACGAGCTTGGGGTGCTCGATGTAGTTGGACTGCGGCTCGATCACGCCCGGGCAGAGGACCTTGTCATCGGGCACGGCCGTGCCCTCGAACAGCGTCCATTCGTGGGCGTGGCGCGGGTTGGCCGCCTCGAAGAGCACGGTCTGGGGCTTGGCCGTCCAGACCAGGTCGATGATGTCGGCCAGGTCGACGTCGCGATGGTGCGGGCCCGGGTAGTTCCCCCAGCACACGTGCATGCGCAGCCGGTCGGCGGGGATGTTGCGGACGGCGTGGTTGAGCGCCTCGATGTTCAGGGCGAGCCGGCGACGGAACCCCGGGACGTCCAGGTCGGCGTAGGCCGAGTGCCGGCCCATCGCCAGGTCCGGGCAGTCGAGCTGCACCGCGGCCCCGGCGGCGGCGATGGCCTCGTACTCGTACCGCATCGCCTCTGCGATGGCGAACAGGTACTCCTCGTCGGTGGCGTAGAACTCGTTTCCGAAGAACAGGGACACGACGCCGGGCGACGCGGCGCTCGAGAACGTGCCGGCGATGGCCGAGCCGGCGACCGCCTTGCCCAGGTTCGCCATGTCCGTCGTGATCGCGTCGCGATCCCGGACCGAGATCTCGCCGTTGCACGCCGGTGCCGTCCGCTTGCGCCGGCCCGGGTTGGCGGCGACCATCTCCGCGCTGCGCGGGTAGTCGACGAGGTCGGCGAAGAAGTAGTTCTGCACCGACTCGCCGCCGAAGCCGTCGAGGCGGTCCTTCACGTAGGTCGCATAGCTCGGCTTGGACATCTCGCCGTCGTTGACGATGGCCACCCCGGCATCGACCTGCCGGCCGACGACCTCCTGCACCGCCAACGCGATGCGGTCGGAGAGCGCGCCCTCGTCGACGGGAATGCCGTCGCCTTTCGCCCACATGATCTGGATCAGGTCGTCGGGCCGCGGCAGACTCCCCGTGTGGGTGGTAAGGACGCGTTCCTCACCGGTGCCCATGGAAAGTCTCCCTTCGGGCGTCGTCGACCCGACTGCCAGCCCTGACCGTTCTCCGGTAGGCTGTCCGTCCAGTGGACACTAGTCGAGGCATTCCGAGGAGGGAGGGGCCGTGACCGACACGCAGAAGCTTCCCAGCAGGTTGCACCACAACGCGTACGTCACGAAGGACCAGGAGGCGACGAGGGCGTTCTACGAGGACCTCATCGGGCTCCCCCTGATCGCCACGTGGTCGGAGGCCGACGAGCTGTTCGGCGCGCAGCGGGTGTACTGCCACACGTTCTTCGGGCTCGGCGACGGCGGGGCGCTGGCGTTCTTCCAGTTCGCGAACACCGAGGACCAGGAGCTGTTCGACCCCGACCTGACCCCCTCGCCGTTCCGTCACATCGCCCTCAAGGTGACGCCCGAGCTGCAACAGGAGATCCACGACCGCCTGACGGCGGCCGGCTGGAAGCCGGACGGCACCTACGTCCTCGAGCACGGTTACTGCCGGTCGCTTTACACCGAGGACCCGAACGGTCTGCTCCTCGAGTTCACCGTGGACGTGCCGACCGTCGACGCGATCGCGGCCGAGCGGCGTGCCGATGCCCACGAGACGTTGAAGCGGTGGCTGGGGGGCGACCACACGAGCAACAACGTCTATCGGTAGTGCCCCACCGGGTGTCGATGAGTGGGTCGCGTGCCTCGACGGTGCTGCTCGTCCACGGTGCCCACCTGGCGGGGTGGTGCTGGCTCCTCGTGATCGACCGACTCGCACGGCTCGGGATCGAGTCCCACGCCATCGACCTCCCGCTCACCGGGTATGTGGACGACGTCGAGTGCGTGCGGGCCGCCATCGATGCGGCGCGGGCGCGGCACGGGGCGGTCCACGTGGTGTGTCACAGCTACGCCGGGCTTCCGGTGGCGGAGGCCGGCCACGCCGCCGCCCACCTCACGTTCGTCGCCGGCCGCCTCCCGATCGCCGGTGAGTCGCCGGGGGCCCAGACGTCCCGTTGGCAGTTCCCGGAGTTCCAGGCGTGCATGCAGCCGGGCGACGACGGCGTCGTGCGCTTGTCGGCGGATGCGGGCCCGTACTTCTTCCACCGGAGCGCGCCCGGCCTCGCCGAGTACGCGATGGATCGCCTGCGCCCGATGACCAGCACGGTGCCGGCCGCAGCGCTGGCAGACCCCGCGTGGACGGTCGTGCCGAGCTCGTACGTCGTGTGCGCCGACGACCGCGCCGTCCGGCCCGACGCCCAGCGCGAGCGGGCGGCGCTGGTCGCCACATCGGTGGAGTTGGACACCGACCATTCGCCGTTCTTCAGCGGCGCGGACGCGCTGGCCGGCTTCATCGGGGACCGGCACCGGGAGATGGCCGCCTCGTGAGCGGCCGGGCGTCGCGCCTACGTGGGGGCCAGGGGATCGGGCACCGGCAGGCTGGCGAGGTTCGCCCACTCCCGGGTGATGGCGGCGGCCGTGGAGAGGAGCAGCGGCAGGTGCCGGCGCCTGAGCTCGGCGACCGAGGTCTCCGCGGCGTGCACCGTCACGTTGACGGCGGCCACGGTCCTGCCCGACGCGTCCCTGACCGGTGCGGCGATCGACCGGATCCCGAGCGACAGCCGCTGGTCGGAGAGCGCCCAGCCCCGCTTCCGCACGGCCGCGAGCTCGTGCTCCAGGTCGCGCCGCGAGGGTGCGATGCGTGGGATGATCCCCGACTGCGAGGGGATCTTGAGCCCCCGGAGGAGCTCCGCCCGCGGCAGGCTCGCCAGCAGGACGTGGCCCATCGACGTGGCGACGGCGGGGAAGCGCGTGCCGATGTGGACCGAGAGGGCGATGATTTTCGGCACCGGCACCCGCGCGACGTACACGATGTCGCTGCCGTCGAGCTGCGACATCGAGCTCGATTCGCCGGTCTGCGCCACGAGGGCCTCGAGGTGGGGACGCGCCAACTCCCAGATGCCCAGCGCGGCGATGTACCCGGTCCCGAGCTCGAGCACCTTGGTCGTGAGGGTGTACAGCCCGTCGTTCGACCGCACGTACCCGAGCTTCTCGAGCGTCATCAACAGCCGCCTGGCCGTGGGCCGCGGCAGGGCCGTGCGCGCAGCGGCGTCGCTCACCGACAGCGTCGTGGCGGTCGGGCTGAACGCCGTGATGATCGCAAGACCGCGGGCCAGGGCCTCGACGAAATCGGAGCTCGATTGCCGCGGCATGCGGCGCATCCTCCCACGCCCGCTACCCCCCACCAAGCACCCCGCGTGCGCCGATCGACCGTGAAGGGACGCCGAAGGCCATGACCCAGGACCCACCGACCGAGCAATCCCGCGGCCCGCTCGACGGCCTGCTCGTCGCCGACATGTCGCGCGTCCTCGCCGGCCCCTACTGCTCGATGCTCCTCGGCGACATGGGTGCCACCGTCATCAAGGTGGAGGGCCCCGCCGGGGACGACACTCGCACCTGGGTGCCGCCCGAGAAGGACGGCGTGGCCACGTACTACCTGTCGATCGGGCGCAACAAGCGGTCGGTCGTGCTCGACTTCCGCGACCCGGACGACCGGGCGCTGGCGGCGGAGCTGCTGCGGCGTGCCGACATCGCGATCGAGAACTTCCGGCCGGGGTCGCTCCGGAAGTTCGGGCTCGACTACCAGACGGCGGCCGAGCTCAACCCGGGCCTGGTCTACCTCTCGATCACCGGCTTCGGCACGGCGGAGGGCGCGTGGCTGCCGGGCTACGACCTGATCGTCCAGGCGGTGTCCGGGCTGATGAGCCTGACCGGCGACCCCGACGGCCCGGCCTACCGCGCCGGGATCTCGGTGTTCGACGTGATGGCCGGACTGCACGGGCTCATCGGCGTCCTGGCTGCGCTCCGCCAGCGGAGCGAGACCGGGCGCGGTCAGCACGTGGAGGTCAACCTGCTGTCATCGGCGATGTCGGGGCTCGTCAACCAGACCGGGGCGTACACCGCCGCCGGCGTGGTGCCGATGCGGATGGGCAACGCCCACCCGAGCCTGTTCCCCTACGAGACAATGCCCACCGCCGACCGCGACATGATCATCGCCGCCGGCAACGACCGGCAGTTCCGATCGCTCTGCGAGGTGCTCGGGATACCCGACGTGCCGGACGACCCGAGGTTCGGCTCCAACGCCGACCGCACGCGCAACCGCGAGCAGCTTCGGCCGCTGCTGGTGGACGCGCTCACGGAGTGGAACGCCGACGACCTGTTCCTGGCGCTGAACAAGGCGGGCGTTCCGTGCGGTCCCATCAACACCATCGGCGAGGGCGTCGAGCTCGCCGAGTCGCTCGGCTTGGCGCCCCGCGTCAAGCTCGGCACGGACGGGCGAGCGGTCACGCTGGTGCGCAACCCGATCGGCTTCAGCGACGCCCGCCTGCGCTACGACCTGCCTCCGCCCGAGCTCGGCGAGCAAAGCGACGAGATCAGGGCCTGGCTGCGCGGCGGTGACGAGCAGCGGGACGCGGTATGACGGGCGGGGACGGGGCGTCGTACCGGACGGGCATCGGCACCTCCTCGGCCGACACGATCACCCTGCTCGGGCACGACCTAGCGCACGAGCTGATCGGCCAGGTCAGCTTCGGTGAGCTGGCATTCTGGCTGGTGGCCAAGCGCCGCCCAACGCCGGCGCAGCTGGCGATGTTCGAGGCGGTCCTGGTGGCGCTCGCCGATCACGGGTTCACGCCCACCGCGATCGCCGCCCGGCTGACCTACACCAGCGCACCGGAGGCGTTGCAGGGCGCGGTGGCTGCGGGCCTGCTCGGCGGTGGTTCACGGTTTCTCGGCGTCACCGAGGACTCGGCCCGCTTCCTGGCGGACAGCCTGGCGGAGCGCTCGCCGCGACCCCGGGACGAGGCGGGCTGGGACGAGCTGGCCGAAGCGGTCGTGGCACAGCGCAAGGAGGCGGGCCGGTTCGTCCCCGGGCTGGGGCACCCCGTCCACAAGGTGGAGGACCCGCGCACGCCGGTCCTGTTCGAGCTGGCGCGACGGCACGGCACGTTCGGGGACCATCTGGCGCTGTTCGCGGCGATCGGCCGGGTTCATCCGGTGATTCTGGGCAGGACGCTCCCGCTGAACGGTGCCGGTGCGTGCGGGGCAGTGCTCGCCGACCTCGACCTCCCCGTCTCGGTCATGCGTGGCTTCGCACTCCTGGCCCGGTGCGCCGGCATCCTGGGCCACCTGGCGGAGGAGCAGGCCGATCCGATCGGTACCGACATCTATCTGAGCGTCGACCGCAACATCGACTATCGCCCGTAACGGCTATCGACATCTATCTGAACGGCGACCGCAACATCGATTTTCGGCCGTGGCGGCAACCCGTCGATCTGTCCACGCTGTGGTAGCTTGACCGCCTGTCGGACACTGAGCCGACGTGAACGGGGCGAAGAGGGGGAACACATGGCAGCTCCGACTTATACGACCACCCAGAGCGACCAAACCGTCGCCGAGCCGGCGCGGGTTGGCATCGCCGAGGCCTCCGCCTGGTGGTACGACTGGGTGAACCGGTACCGCGTGGGCGCGGCCGCCCTGGTCGGCGTGATCTCCACGCAGATCGCCACCTATTTCGGCTACGTCTTCCCGGCGTTCGGGCTCCCGAGGCTCCCGTGGCCGGCCTACAACGGCCTCCTTGGGACACCGGCGGAGGGCTTCGACACGGCCAGCGCCTACTTCGTGGGCCAGTCGATCCACTTCGTGAACGGGATCGTCTTCACGATCCTCTACGCCGTGCTGGCGCTGCACGTATTGCCCTTCCGCAACACGCATGGGGGCAACATCCTGAAGGGCCTCCTGTACAGCGTCGTGCTGACGGTCATCAGCGTCGGGGTCCTGGTGCCCTACGCGTACGTGCCCAAGCAGGGCTACGGCCTGTTCCTCTTCGACGGGCCCGACGGTTGGAAGCTGCCGTTCGCCGTGCTGCTGTGGCACCTGATCTGGGGCTTCTTCATCGGCGTGCTGTACCAACTCCGGGCGACCGCCCGCAGGGTCTAGCCGAGCTCTCGAGGTTCGAGGCGTCTCCTCGGCCGGGCGTTACGGCCGGGGAGCGGCCGCCCCCGATCGCGCACGCCGCCGGGTTCGGGCCGGCGGCGTGCGCTCGCGCCCGGAGGGCCCGGCGCCACCCGTCGATAGGCTGCCGCCGCAATGGTCGCCGTCGCCCGGGTCCTGGCCTTTGTCGCCGGGGCGACGGTCGTCATGGCCACCCTGGCCTCGGCGGTCAAGACGGTCGTCGTCCCGCGCGCAGAGCCGGTGCTGCTGTCCCGATGGGTGTTCGTGCTGCTCCGCAGGCCGTTCGATCTGCTGGTCCGCCGGGCCGCCACCTGGGAGGCCGCGGACCGCGTCATGTCTCGGTTCGCGCCGTTCGCACTGCTCACGCTGCCGCTGGTCTGGGTGGCCGCGGTCCTGCTGGGCTTCATGCCGATCTACTGGGCGCTCGGCCTCGACTTGCCGCGGGACGCGTTCGAGGAGTCGGGCTCGTCGCTGCTGACGCTCGGCTTCGCGGTCGATCACCACGGCCCGGTGGTGGCCGCGATGTTCGTCGAGGCGACGATCGGCCTCGGCCTGGTGGCGCTCCTCATCAGCTTCCTGCCCACGATCTACCAGCAGTTCTCCCGCCGCGAGGTGCTGGTCTCGCAGCTCGATGTCCGGGCGGGAACGCCGCCGACGCCCGTCGCCCTGTTCCGCCGGGCCGAGCGCATCGGCTGGATCCAGGAGTTGGACGAGTTCTGGCTCCAATGGGAACGCTGGTTCACCGAGGTCGAGGAGTCACACACCTCGTACCTCGCCCTGCCGTTCTTCCGCAGCCCGCACCCCGGACGCTCGTGGCTCACGGCGGCGGGCGCGGTCCTCGACAGCGCCGCGATCCGGGCCTCCGCGATCGACCTACCGCGGTCGTGGCAGGCCCAGCTGTGCCTTCGAGCCGGCTACCTGGCGCTCCGGCACATCGCCCAGCCGTACGGCATCCCCTTCGATCCCGATCCGGCCCCGACCGATCCCATCTCCATCACCCGCGACGAGTTCGACCCTGTCCTCGACGAGCTCGCCGCGATCGGCGTCCCCCTCCGGCCCGACCGGGACCAGGCGTGGCGTGACTTCGCCGGCTGGCGGGTGAACTACGACACGGTGCTGCTGCCACTGGCCGGGCTGATCATGGCCCCGTTCTCCCCGTGGTCATCAGACCGGGGCATCAACTACCGCGTGCGCCTGGTGCGGGCTCACGCTCGGCGCAGCGGCTGAGCTGTCAGGTCGCCGCCGCGCGGAGCAGGTCCTCGGCCTGGCGAACGGTGCTGGCGACGACCTCGGCGGCGGGGACGACGGCGTCGACGAGGCCAGCCGACTCGCCGGCGTACATCGCCATGGCCTCGATGTCGCCCTCGGCGGCCGCCGCGGGTGGCACGAACCCGAAGCGGGGCACGTCGAGGGTCACCGGGCCGACCTGGACCGTCGCGACGATGACGCCGTCCGGGAGCGAGGCGTTGCGCTCCAGGGCGGACCGCAGCACGCGGGAGTTCGCCACGGAGTCCGGCCAGCCGGTACGGAAGGCGTCGGTCAGGACCGTGCCCTGGTCGTCGGCGCGAACGATGGCCTCCTTGTAGGCGGGGTGTGCGCCCGACTCTGGGGTGGCCACGAAGCGGGTGCCCATCCGGCATGCGGCCGCGCCGGCGGCGATGGCGGCGGCAAGGCCGCGGCCGTTGGCGATGCCCCCGCTGGCGACCACCGGAACGTCGACGGCGTCGAGGACGTCGCTCAGCAGCGGCCACAGGCTGCGGCCGCCATACATGCGCCCCCCGCCCTCGGTGCCGCGTGCCACGATCAGGTCACATCCCGCCGCGGCCGCAGCGCGCGCCTCATCGACCGAGCCGACCTGCCAGCCGGCCAGCGCCCCGCCATCGTGGACGCGCTCGACGAGCGATGGGTCCACGGGCCCGTGGTAGAAGTCCACATAGCGGCACCGGGCTGCGGCCACGTCAACGACGTCGGCGTCGTCGAGGAACGGGATGAGAGCGTTGAAGCCGAAGGGCTGCGAGGCCCGCGCCGCGAGCCCGTCGAGCGTTTCGGCGACCGCCGCGGCGGGGGCCCCCGGCATGCTGATCATCCCCATGGCCCCGGCGCCGGCGACGGCGGTCACCAGCTCGGGCGTGCAGATCGCGCCCATCGGTGCGAGCTGAATCGGTACCTCGCAGCCGACCAGGTCGGTGAACGCCGTGCGCATGTTCCTCTCCTCCCAGGGGCACCGGAACCCGGGCATGATTGTCCACGCGGACCCTGGGGGCCACCGGTCCGCTGGGATTGATTCGCTGGGACCGGACGGCGGATCGTTGGGGTCGGTATGGTCGATGTAGCACGAATCGCGGCGACTTCCATGACCGACATTGCCAACCCACGCACGAACGGCCGGGGCCGCCGGGCGGTCCGTCCGCCGTCGATCCTCCTGGGCGCGCTGGAGCAGCAGCGGGCCCTGGCCGAGCTGGTCGGCTTCGGTATGTCGCTGCCCCTGTTCCGGCTGATGCCCACGGGCGACGGGCACCCCGTGCTGGTGCTTCCCGGCTTCATGGCGGACGACGCATCGACCGCCGCGCTGCGTTCGGTCCTGCGGTCCCGTGGCTACCGGGTCCACCGGTGGGGCCTCGGGCGGAACCTGGGCCCGCGCGCCTCGGTGGTGGACGGG
>JBKOUY010000109.1:0-3551 GCA_046723645.1 Actinomycetota bacterium
GGCATCATCGACGACGTCATCTCGTCGCGGCAGGCAGCCGACATGACCGGCCCGATCACTCGGGCGAGCTAGCACGCCAAACGGGGGAGCGACCGACGTGGCCAAGTTCGGAGACGGTGGCGAGCTGCTCAAGTGCTCGTTCTGTGGCAAGTCCCAGAAGCAGGTGAAGAAGCTGATCGCCGGTCCCGGCGTCTACATCTGCGACGAGTGCATCGACCTCTGCAACGAGATCATCGAGGAGGAGCTGGCCGAGCCGAGCGAGCTGCGTTTCGACGAGCTGCCCAAGCCCGTAGAGATCTACGACTTCCTCAACGACTACATCATCGGCCAGGAGCACGCGAAGAAGATCCTGTCGGTCGCCGTCTACAACCACTACAAGCGGGTGCAGTACGGCGGCACGCCCTCCGGTGACGTCGAGCTGACCAAGTCCAACATCCTCCTCATCGGGCCGACGGGCTGCGGCAAGACCCTGCTGGCCCAGACGCTGGCCCGCATGCTCAACGTGCCGTTCGCCATCGCCGACGCCACCGCCCTCACCGAGGCCGGATACGTGGGCGAGGACGTCGAGAACATCCTCCTGAAGCTCATCCAGGCCGCCGACTACGACGTCAAGAAGGCCGAGACCGGCATCATCTACATCGACGAGATCGACAAGATCGCCCGCAAGAGCGAGAACCCGTCGATCACACGCGACGTCTCGGGCGAGGGCGTGCAGCAGGCGCTGCTCAAGATCCTCGAGGGCACGTCCGCGTCGGTGCCGCCACAGGGGGGCCGCAAGCACCCCCACCAGGAGTTCATCCAGATCGACACCACGAACATCCTGTTCATCTGCGGCGGGGCGTTCGCCGGGCTGGAAAAGATCATCGAGAGCCGGATCGGCCGCAACGGCGTGGGCTTCACTGCCGACGTCAGCCGGTACGACGACAAGGACCTCGGCATCCTGCTCGAACAGGTGCAGCCCGAGGACCTCCTCAAGTTCGGCCTGATCCCCGAGTTCGTCGGCCGCCTGCCGGTCATCGGCGCGGTGTCGAGCCTCGACCAGGAGGCGCTGGTTCGCATCCTGGGCGAGCCGAAGAATGCGCTCATCAAGCAGTACCGCAAGATCTTCGAGTTCGAGGACGTCGAGCTGGAGTTCGCCGACGATGCCCTCGAAGCGATCGCCGAACAGGCGCTGTTGCGTGGGACCGGCGCCCGCGGCCTCCGCGCCATCCTGGAAGAGGTGCTCCTCAACCTCATGTACGAGCTGCCCAGCCGCAGCGACGTGGGCAAGTGCGTGATCGACCGGGCCGTCGTGCTGGAGCGGGTCAACCCGACCCTCGTGCCGCGGGCCGAGGCGCCCAGGCAGCGGCCGCGTCGCGCCGCATCCTGACGGCGCCGGGCCGACAGCCCCTGGATTTGGACTTCCGAGAGGCCCAGGCCTACCTCGACGATCACATTGACCTCGAGAAGACCGCGTCCATATCGGCCGGCCACGTCGAGGGCCTGTCGCTCGATCGGATGCGGCGGGTGGTCGAGGTGCTGGGCGATCCCCAGGACGACTACCCCGTCATCCACATCACGGGCACCAACGGCAAGGGCTCGACCGCCCGCATGATCTCGGCGCTGCTCGCCGCCCACCAGCTCTCCGTCGGCAGCTACACGAGCCCCCACCTCGAGCACGTCACCGAGAGGATCGCCCGCAACGGCGAGCCGATCGAGCCCGAGGAGTTCGCGGACGTCGTGGGCGAGCTCGAGTCCTTGGAGCATCAGAAGTTCTTCGAGGAGCGGCCGTCGTACTTCGAGCTGCTCACGGCCGCGGGCTTCGCCTGGTTCAGCCAGGTCGCGGTGGACGTGGCGGCGGTCGAGGTGGGACTGCTCGGCCGCTGGGACGCCACCAACGTGGCCGATGGCCAGGTGGCGGTCGTCACGAACGTCGGGAAGGACCACACCAACGGCCGGGGCGATTGGCGGAGGCGGGTCGCAGAGGAGAAGGCGGGCATCGTCAAGCCCGGGAGCCTCCTCGTGCTCGGGGAGCCCGACCCTGCGTTGCGGCCGCTGTTCGAGGCCGAAGCGCCCGCCGACGTCTGGGTCCGGGACCAGGACTTCGGGATCATCGCCGACCGGGTCGCGCTGGGCGGCCACGTCGTCGACCTGCGGACGCCCAACGGCCTGCTCGAGGAGCTGTTCCTGCCGGTCCACGGCGCCCACCAGGCCGACAACGCCGCGGTCGCCGTCGCGGCGGTGGAGGCGTTCTTCGGACGCCCGCTGGCGCACGACGTGGCCGCCGAGGCGTTCGAGGGGCTGCGGCTGCCCGGGCGGTTCGAGGTGGTCCACCGGGCGCCGCTGCTGGTGCTCGACGGCGCGCACAATCCCGACGGCGCTCGGGCCGCGGCGGCGACCCTCGCTGACGAGTTCGACGTGGCGGGCACGCGGCGCTGGGTACTGGGGCTGCTGGGCGGCCGCGACCTCGACGAGATGCTCGATGCCTTCGGGGTGCGGGCGGGCGACGAGGTGACCACGTGCAAGCCGCCGTCGCCGCGGGGTGTTGCGGCCGGGGAGCTGGCGGAGGTGGTGGCGGCGCGGGGCGTCAGGGTCGAGGCGGTGCCCGACATCGGGGAGGCGCTCGACCGGGCCTGGGCCGCGGCCACCGCCGGTGCGGCAGGCAACGGCGGCGGGACCGGACTGGTGATCGTCACCGGGTCCCTCTACACGGTCGGCGCAGCTCGCACGGCGTGCCGTCGCCTGGGCCTGCTGGTCTGACCGGCCGGCCACACGTGGGTTTCACGCGCGGCCGGTTGCCACCTACCCTCCGGCCGGTGAAGAACCGCACCTTCGTGATGTGCAAGCCCGATGCCGTCGAGCGGGGCCTGGTAGGCGAGGTCATCGGCCGTCTCGAGCGCAAGGGCCTCAGCCTCGTCGCCGCCGAGCTGCGCGACGTCGACGAGGCGTTCGCCGAGCGCCACTACGCCGAGCACCGGGGCAAGTCGTTCTACGGTGACCTGGTCGGGTTCATCACCCGTTCGCCCGTGGTCGCCATGGTCGTCGAGGGTCCCGACGAGAACACGTGCCTCCTGGTGCGCAAGGTGGTCGGCGCCACCAAGGTCGAGGACGCCGAGCCGGGAACGATCCGGGGCGACTACGCGACCACCACGACCGAGAACCTGGTGCACGCCAGCGACGGGCACGAGTCCGCAGCGCGAGAGATCGCGCTGTGGTTCCCCGGGCTGACGTAGTGCAACCATCGCGGAACTTCCGCGAGGACGACGCGTGGATAGGTCCGTCCCGGCGAACCGTTGTCAGTGTTGCCCGGAGGCCGAGCTATGGGGCCTGGGCTCACGCTGCTAATGCCGTACGGTTCGGTGCGCACATGCGTGCCTATCCGCTCGGCCTCTAAGACCCCACTAGCGAAATCCCCCCAGCCCGCAGCCCGAAAAGCGCGACGCGATCGCAACAGAGGGTCGCTCGCCGGCGGATTGGGGTTCGTTAACCTACGTCGAGCTTCCGTGTGCGAGCCGCAGGGTGGCGGAGGATCGCGAGCCATGCCCGACAACTTCTTCTCTTCGCTGACGGGC
>JBKOUY010000173.1:0-30468 GCA_046723645.1 Actinomycetota bacterium
GGCCTCGGCCGCCACCTCCAGGGTGCGCTCGAAGTCCTCGTCGGTCTCGCCCGGAAAGCCGACGATGATGTCGGTGGTCACGGCAAGCTCGGGCACGGCCGCCCGGGCGGCGGCCAGGCGCTCCAGGTACCGCTCGGCCGTGTAGCCCCGGTGCATGGCGGCGAGCACGCGGTCGCTGCCCGCCTGCAGGGGCAGGTGCAGGTGCTCGCACACGGTCGGCACCGTCGCCATGGCGTCGATCGTCTCGGGCCGGAGGTCCTTGGGATGCGGGCTCGTGTACCGGACGCGCCGGATGCCATCGACCTCGCCGACGGCGCGGAGCAGGTCGGCGAACAGCGGGCGCACCGGGACGGACTCGCCCGCCCGTCGGCGGGCGAGCGTGAGATCGCGGCCGTAGCTGTTCACGTTCTGCCCCAGCAGGGTGACCTCGGTGACACCGTCTGAGGCCAACGCCCGCACCTCGTCGACGATGTCGTCGAAGCGGCGGCTGATCTCGCGTCCCCGCACCGCCGGCACGATGCAGAACGCGCACGAGTTGTCGCAGCCGATCTGGATGGTGACCCACGCCGCGTAGGGCACCTCGCGCCGCGCGGGCAGCGCGCTCGGGAACGACTCGTGGTCGTCGGCGGCGGTCTCCTCCAGGATCTCGACGATCGATCGGCCGGCGACCCGCTGCTCGCCGAGGAGCTCGGCCGCCCGGTGAACGTTGTGGGTGCCGAACACGACGTCCACGTGTGGCGCCTTGCTGACGATGAGGTCGCGGTCCTTCTGGGCCAGGCAGCCCCCGACCACGATCTGCGTGTCGGGCCGGCGCTGCTTGAGCGCCTTGAGCTGGCCGAGGTTGCCGTAGAGCTTGTTGTCGGCGTTCTCGCGGATGCAACAGGTGTTGAGCACCACGACGTCGGCGTCGTCGACATCGGCGGCGGGGCGCAGGCCGTCGGCCTCCAGCAGCCCGGCGATGCGCTCGGAGTCGTGCTCGTTCATCTGGCACCCGAAGGTGCGCACTACATACGTCTTGCCAGCCATCGGTGCCCGTCAGGCTACGCGACGCCCACGGAACTCCCTGCACCGTTCTCGGCGCAGGGAGTTGCCCGCGGAGGCTGGAACACTCAGTCGTCGAGTGTGATCGGCTCGTCTAGCGAGATGGGGGCGTCGTCGCTGCCGTTCGCTTGCCCGGTGCCGTTGCCCGATCCGTTGGACGACCCGTTGCTCGACTCACCAGGCGAGCCGACGCCGAGCTGCGAACGGATGCGCTCCGAGATCTCGACCATCACCTCGGGGTGCTCGGCGAGGAACACCTTGGCGTTCTCGCGCCCCTGGCCGAGCTGCTCGCCGTCGTAGGTGTACCAGGCACCCGACTTCTTCACGAGCCCGATATCGACACCGACGTCGAGCAACGAGCCCTCACGGCTGATGCCCTTGCCGTACATGATGTCGAACTCGCTCTGCTTGAAGGGCGGGGCGCACTTGTTCTTCACCACCTTGACCCGGGTGCGATTGCCGATGACCTCGACGCCGTCTTTGATCGACTCGATGCGACGGATGTCGAGGCGGACCGACGAATAGAACTTGAGCGCCCGCCCGCCCGGCGTCGTCTCGGGTGAGCCGAACATGATCCCGATCTTCTCTCGCAGCTGGTTGATGAAGATGGCGATGGTGTCGGACTTGTTGAGGTTGGCCGTGAGCTTGCGCAGCGCCTGCGACATGAGCCGGGCCTGGAGGCCGACATGGGAGTCGCCCATCTCGCCCTCGATCTCGGCCCGCGGGGTGAGCGCGGCCACCGAGTCGATGGCCACCACGTCGATGGCGCCGGATCGCACCAACATGTCGGCGATCTCGAGCGCCTGCTCGCCCGTGTCGGGCTGGGAGATGAGCAGCTCGTCGATGTCGACGCCGATGGCCTTGGCGTAGACCGGATCGAGCGCGTGCTCGGCATCTATGTAGGCGCAGATGCCACCGTTGCGTTGGGCCTCGGCCACGACGTGCAGCGCGAGGGTGGACTTGCCCGACGACTCGGGCCCGTAAATCTCGGTGACGCGGCCCCGTGGGAGGCCTCCGATGCCCAGGGCGAGATCGAGCGCCAGCGCACCCGTGGGTATGGCCTCGATGGCCATCGTCCCCTTCTCGCCCATGCGCATGACCGAGCCCTTGCCGAACTGCTTCTCGATCTGGCTGAGGGCCATGTCGAGGTTCTTCTGACGATCCACCGGTGTGGTCCTTTCTGCGGTGGTGCGGTTGTGGCGGCGACGGGACCCGGCGCGGCCGGTGGCCCGATGCGATCTCGGAGCCCAGGCTCCGACAGCGATCTCGATGACCTTCCCCGAACTTAGAGAGAGGGTGTGACAGTTTGGGCGCCCGAACGACATCACTGTAGTTTCGAACGCCTGTTCGTTCAAGCACCAACGCCTGTTCGCCGGTGCTCGGCGGCGCCGGCCCGGTCTCAGTCAGCCCAGGTGGCGCACGTAGACGTCCTCGTAGCGGGCACCGCCCCGCCCCAGGTGGCTCCTCACCACCCGGACGTCGGATACGGTGAACCGCGCCGACAGCGGACGCCCCACGGTCTCGCCGGCGAGGCGCCGCGCACTGC
This sequence comes from Actinomycetota bacterium, assembly GCA_046723645.1. GTDB lineage: Bacteria > Actinomycetota > Acidimicrobiia > Acidimicrobiales > VFJN01 > DASQUK01. The sequence continues at coordinate 2,588 of JBKOUY010000173.1, forward strand.
CCCGCGCCGATCGGGCCAGCCGGGCCAGGGTGACGTGGCCCCGGAAGGGCCGGTCATCCGGCGGCCGCCCAAGCGCGCGCGTCGCTTCGATCACCGCCGTCGCGAGGTCGTCGAGCCCGGCGACCGGGAGCGCCACGACCTGGCGCGACAGCGTCTCGACCATCGGGCCTACGGTCGCCTCGCGGGCGACGAGTCGGTTGGCGTCGACACCGTCGAGCGCGTCGACCACCACTGCGGGATCCTCGACCTCGCCCAGGAACCGAAGGGTCACGTGCCACTGATCCCGGGTGGTCCAGCGCAGGCCGGCCTGGGCCCGCCGGGGCAGGTCGGCGATCAGGTCGAGCACGTCGTCGGGGGGACGCACGCCGACGAACAGCCGCATGGCCGGCCCCTAGCGGACGCTCACTAGGAGATCGGCTCGCGGTCCCGGGACGGCGCCTCGGCGGCCGCGTCCAGCCTCCGCCGCAACATGTCGAGCAGCGAGATGCACGCGAACTGGCGGACCCGATCGCGATCGCCCGGGAGCCCGACCCGCACCACGACGGGCTCGTCGTCGCCCATGGCCACGGCCATGAACACGGTTCCGGGCCGTTGGCCCTCCTGTTCGTCCGGCCCGGCCACGCCGGTGACGCCCAGCCCGACGTCGGCACCGAGCCGGCTCCGCACCCCGGCGGCCATCGCCGCCGCCGCCTCGGACGAGACTACGGGACCCTCGGGCACCCCCAACAGGTCGTACTTGACGTCCGTGGCGTAGGACACGATGCCGCCCCGGAACCAGCCGCTCGCGCCGGGCACGTTGACCAGCCGGGAGGACACCAGGCCCCCGGTGAGCGACTCCGCCACCGCCAGCGTCAGCCCCCACTGGACGAGCGCCTTGGCCACCGCATGCTCCATCGACTCGTCGTCGACGCCGAAGACGATGTCGCCCAGGATCCCCCGCACGATCACTTCCTCGGCGTCCAGCAGCGCGCGGGCTCGGGCCTCGTCGTCGGCCTTGACGGTGATGCGCACCTTGAGGCCCTCGATGCCGCTGGCGAGGAACGCCAGGGTGGGGGCCTCCGGCCCGGCGTCGTCGAGCTCGGCCATGTGCTCGGCCAACCTCTCGGCCAGGCCGGACTCGCTGTCGCCCCATGTACGCAGCGTCCTCGAGCGGATGATGGCCAGCCTTCCCGCCCGCCGCTGCATGTCGGGCAGCACGGCGCCGGCCACGATCAGCTGCATCTCGTACGGCACGCCCGGGACCGCGTAGATGACCTTGCCGCCCTCGCCGACCGGGCAGATCAGCCCCGGCGCGGTGCCCGGCTGCGGGTCGGCGATGGCCGTGGCGCCGTCCGGCACCTGCGCCTGCAGCAGGTTGTTGGCGGGCATGCGCCTCCCCCGCGCCGCGAAGCGCTCGAGGATGCGGTCGACGACGTCGTCGTCCTGCACCAGCCGCACGCCCATCACCTGGGCGATGGCGTTGCGGGTGATGTCGTCCTGGGTGGGCCCCAGTCCACCGCAGACGATCACGGCGTCGGCCCGTCCGAGCGCCAGATCCAGCGCCCCGACGATGCGCTCCAGGTTGTCGCCCACCGTCTGCTCGTGGGTGCAGTCGATGCCGGCGAGCGCCAGCTGCTCGCCCAGCCAGGCGGAGTTGGTGTCGACGACCTGGCCGAGCAGCAGCTCCGTGCCGACGGCGACGATCTCGCAACGCATCAGGTCCCCTCGCTCAGGATCTCGCCGCCGGCCGGGCCGACGACCCCGCGGACTCCCCCCACCGCCGTGGCCCGGCTGCCCTCGAGGACGTACTGGGCCCCGGTGACCAGCGTCAGCACCACCGCGACCCACAGGGTCGCCTCGGCGATCCAGGCGTGGCGGTCGGCGATGGGCGGGACCAGCGCCAGCGCCACCGCCAGCGACTGCACCACCGTCTTGATCTTGGCCCAGAAGCGGGCCGGCACGGCCAGACCTCGGCGGCCCCAGTAGGAGCGGAACGCCGAGATGCCGACCTCGCGGACCGTGATCAGGAGGACCGGCAGCCACCAGAACCCGCCGTCGACCACCAGCGCCCACATAGCCCCCAGCACCAGCGCCTTGTCGGCCAGCGGGTCGAGGAACGCACCCGACCGGGTAGTGCCCATTCGCCGCGCGAGCCACCCGTCGACGCCGTCGGTGGCCGCCAGCACCGACCAGATGGCGAAGGTGGCGTAGGCGGGCCCCGAGGCGATGATCACGCCGCACAGCAGCGGCGCGAGCACCAATCGGGTCGTGGTGACGGCGTTCGCCGGGGTGGCCAGGGCCGAGGGCCCGAACGTGCCCGCCACTAGCGGACCCTCGCGCCCACTAGTGGACCCTCGTGGATGTCGTCGTGGCGTCTCGCCGGCCAGATCCATCCACGGAACCTCCGCGAGCACCCACTAGGCGACCTCGGCTCGACCGCACCCCGAGCTGGGTTCCGCCGCCTCCAGGTCGGGACCGGCGGCGCCGGTGATCGTCACCTTCACAAGCTCGCCCACCGGCAGATCCCGGGGCACGGACACGATGCCGTCGATCTCCGGCGCCTCCCGATGGCTGCGGGCCACGCCCGGGGCGTCGACGAGCACCTCGACCACGCTGCCGATCAGTGCGTCGCGGCGGCGGGCCGTGATGCCGTCCTGCAGCTCGCCCAGCTCGGCGAGGCGCTCCCGCACCAACGCGGGCTCGACTTTGCCGTCGAGCTGGGCGGCGTACGTGCCCTGTTCCTCGCTGTAGGCGAAGAAGCCGCACCAATCCAGGTCGGCGGCGGCGACGAAGGACAGCAGCCGGTCGTGATCGTCCTCGGTCTCGCCCGGGTACCCGACGATGAAGTTGGACCGGAACGCCGCGTCCGGGTCCCGCTGGCGGATGTCGTCGATGCGGCGGAGGAAGCGGTCGCCGTCGCCCCAGCGCCGCATTCGCCGGAGCAGTGGACGGGAGGCGTGCTGCAGCGACAGGTCGAAGTAGGGGACGCCGGTCGCACAGATGGCATCGATCAGCCCGTCCGTGAGGTCGGACGGGTACAGGTACAGCAGGCGGACCCGATCGACCCGGCGGGCGACGGCCTGGATCAGCGGGACGATTCGGCGGCCCCTCCCCTGGTCCCGGCCGAAGGACGCCAGGTCCTGCGCGACCAGCACGATCTCGCGCACGCCCCCCGCCGCCAGGGCCTCGACCTCGGCCAGGATCGAGGGGATCGAGCGGCTTCGCTGCCGCCCCCGGAAGCTGGGGATCGCGCAGAAGCCGCAGGCCCGGTCGCAGCCCTCGGCCACCTTGACGTACGCCCAGGGGGCGGCCGGCGCCGGTCGCGGCAGGTTGAGCAGGTCGAAGGCGGGGACCGGCGGGTCACCGCTGCGGCGGGTCGACCCCAGCGTCACGGGCACGCCGAACCCGGCCACGGCGTCCGCCTCGGGGAGCGCCTCGGCCAGCTCCGGTCCGTAGCGCTCGGCCAGGCACCCGGTCACCACGAGCTCGGCCGTGGCGGGCTTCCGTTCGGCCAGGCCGAGGATGGCGTCGACCGACTCCCGCCGGGCGTCCTCGATGAACGCACACGTGTTGACCACCACCAGGTCTGCGTCCTCGGGCGCTTCGGCCGGGACGAGGCCGTCGGCGAGCATCGTCCCAGTCAGCTTGTCCGAGTCGACCTGGTTCTTCGGACAGCCCAACGTCTCCACCCAAAAGGTGCGGGGCATCCAGAGAAGGCTACTGGAACCGGTTCTGGCGTCCCTCACCTGGGGCGCTACCGCCTTCGGCTCTACTCGGGCGCTACTCCGTATGGATGGCGTCGAGCACGTTCATCCGGCCGGCCCGCCACGCGGGCCACACCGCGGCGAAGATCCCCAGCGCGGCGGCGATCAGGACGACCGCCACGATCTGCCCCCAGGGGATCTCGAACGCCGTGAACCCCTCGTCGCTGAACGCCTTGATGAGGCCCCATCCGCCCAGCAACCCGATGACCAGGCCCAGCAGCGTCCCGAAGACCGCGATGATCGCCGACTCCCAGCGAATCATCGACCGGAGCTGCCGCCGGGACGTGCCCACCGCCCGGAGGAGGCCGAGCTCGCGAGTGCGCTCGAGCACCGACAGCGCAATCGTGTTCGCGATGCCGATGAAGGCGATGAAAAGCGCCAGCGCCAACAGGCCCAGCATGAGCAGCAGGATGGCATCGAACTGGCCGCCGATGGCGTCCTTGTACTCGTCCACGCTCTGGACGTTGGCGGTGGGGAAGTCGGCCACCGCGTCCTCGATCTCGGGCTGGACCTGCGAGACCGACGTGCCCGGCCGGAGCTGAACGAACACGCTGCTGTCGGTCACGTCCGCCGCCCCGACCGCGGCGTCGTAGTCGTCCAGGCCGAGCACGAAGTCGCCGATGTCCGTGCCTTCCTGCTCGCTCGCGTAGGTCCCGCCGACCGTGTACGTGTGCCGACCGGTGTTGACGAAGTCGGCGGTGATCGAATCGCCGACCGAGACGTCGAGGCTCCGCGCCTCGTCGGCGGTCAGCAGGATCGTCCCGGGGGCCAGCGAGTCGGACCCGTCCACGATGCGGAGGCCGTCGAACAGATTGAAGATCCCGGGGCTGGTGCCGGTCACGAAGGCGTCGTCCCCGTCGACCCGGGCGGGTGAGAAGCGCACGGGGACGACCTCCGCCACACCCGGCACCCGGCCGACGCGGTCGCCCACCTCGGTGGGAAGGCCAACCATGCCGAAGGCGCCGGCGTCGATGACGAAGTCCCCGGTGAACGATTCGTCGAGGAACTGGTCGATCGACGCCCGCAGCGAGGCATTCACGACGAGGAAGAAGGACACGATCCCGACGCCGATCATGAGCGCCCGCGCGGTGGCCGCCGTGCGAACGGGGTTGCGCCCGGCGTTCTCCTTGGCGAGGTCGCCGGTGACCCCCCGGAACCTGCCGATGGGCGCGCCGATCCCGCGGCTGAAAGGGCGGGCGAGGGCCGGCCCGAGCAGGATCAGGCCGACGAATGCCAGCAACCCCACCCCGAGGCCGACGAGCGTGGCGCTGCGCTGGTCGGCACCCGCGAGCACCAGCGCCAGGCCGGCGACCGTGGTCACGATCCCGACGACCAGCCGAGGACGCGACAACTTGCCGGACTCGACCGCCAGGTCGCGCATCGCGGCAACCGGTGGGACCCGGGACGCCCGCCAGGCGGGGACGAGCGCCGAGACGACCGTGACCACCACGCCGACGATGAGGGCGATGATCGCGGCGCTGGGGCGCACGACCAGGCTGCCGGGCAGGTCGAACAGGCTCACGAGCACGGAGGCGACGCCGAGGCCCAGGACGAAGCCGATGATGGAGCCGCCGATGCCTATGGCGAGCGCCTCGACGAACACCGAGCGCCTGACCTGTCGGCGGCTGGCCCCCACCGCCCGGACGAGCGCCATCTCCCGTCCCCGTTGGGCGACGATGATCGAGAAGGCGTTGTAGATCACGAAGATCCCGACGAGCACCGAGACGATGGCGAAGGCCAGCAGGAAGTAGGTGATGAACGACAGCTGATCCTTGAGGTCGGACTGGTTCTCCTCGGTGATCTGCCGACCGGTGAGGACCTGGAGCCCGCTGTCCCCGGCGGACCGCAGCTCCTGGCGCACCGAGCGGGCCACCTCGGTCTGGGACACGCCGGAGTCGGCGACGACGTCGATGCTGTCGTACTTGCCGGACTCCCCGACCAGCTTCTGCGCCTCGTTGGTGGTCCACAGGGCGTAGGTCGCACCACCGGGGCTGTCGGCGTTGCCGAACCGGGCGATGCCCACCAGGTCGTACTCGGCCGACGCCCGTCCGGTCTGGATCGGAACCCGGTCGCCGATCTGGTAGCCGGTGTCGTCGGCGCTGCCGCGGTCGATGACCACCTCCCCGGCCGATTCGGGGGCTCGCCCTTCGTCGATCGTGAACCCGTTGAGCTGGTCGACGGTCTGCCAGTTGCCGCCGAAGGTGGGCGGCCCCATCGAGGGGTTGCCGATCGGGTCGCCGTTCTTGTCGATGATCCGCGCGTAGCCCTGGACCGATCCCTCGGCGTCGGCCACCCCCGGCGCGGCCAGCACCGTGTCGAGCAGGGACGCGTCGATGCGGCTGCGGATCTCCGGGCCCCCGCCGGCGTCGCCGGCGTCGATGGTCTGGTTCGAGCGCACCACCGCGTCCGTGCCCTCGAACGCGGTGGCGAACAGGTCGTCGAACGACTTGTTCATCGTGTCGGTGAGCATGAGCACGCCGGCCACGAACGCCACGCCCAGGCCGACCGCCAGCACGGTCGACGCCAGCCGGCCCTTGTGGTCCATGAGGCCGCGAAGCGCCACCTTGGCCATGCCGCCGGAGCCGCGGCGGCCGCGCGGCGGAGACGGAGGAGGCGGCGCGGGCGCGGTGGTGAGGTCGGTCGCCATCGGTGCCGTCAGTCCCCGAACTGCTTCAGCCGGTCGAGGACGCGCTCCGCCGTCGGGTCCTCCATCTGGTCGACGATCCGCCCGTCGTTGAGGAAGAGGACGGCATCGGCGTAGGAGGCGGCGTTGGGATCGTGGGTGACCATCACGATGGTCTGGCCCATGTCCTTCACCGCGCGGCACATGAACTCGAGGATCTCGGCCCCGGCGCGGGAGTCGAGGTTGCCGGTGGGCTCGTCGGCGAAGATGATCTTGGGCTGGCTGGCCAGCGCCCGCGCCACGGCCACCCGCTGCTGCTGCCCGCCGGACAGCTCGCTCGGCCGATGCGTCAGCCGATCGCTGAGCCCCGTGGTCTTGATCACCTGCTCCAGCCACTCGGCGTCGGGCTTCTCACCGGCCAGGGACAGGGGCAGGGTGATGTTCTCGATGGCGGTCAGGGTTGGCACCAGGTTGAACGTCTGGAACACGAAGCCGACGCTGTCGCGCCGCAGCCGCGTCAGTTCCTTGTCGCTGAGGGTCGTCAGGTCGGTCTGGCCGATGAACACCTTGCCGGAGGTGAGCGTGTCGAGCCCGGCCAGGCAGTGCATCAGCGTCGACTTGCCGGAGCCGGACGGGCCCATGATCGCGGTGTACCGGCCGTCGGGCAGCTCGACCGTCACGTCGTCGAGGGCGACCACGGCGGTGTCGCCGCTGCCGTAGATCTTGCTGGCGTCGACCGCACGGGCCGCGGGGACGGGCATGGTCGCGGTTTCGGACGCGTCGGGGGAATCGAGTGGCGAGGTCACGGCGCGAACCTACGGTAAAGGCGCCGGCCGGTCACCCTCATTCGGGCGATCGAACGTCACGCCCCCTGGTTGACCAGCTCGTCGAGCTCGTCCGCGGTCATCAGCACCGCCCGGGCCTTCGAGCCCTCGGATGGGCCCACGACGCCCCGCTGCTCCAGCAGGTCCATGAGCCGGCCCGCACGGGCAAAGCCCACCCGGAGCTTGCGCTGCAGCATCGATGTCGAGCCGAGCTGGCTGCGGACGACGAGGTCCATCGCCTGCCGTAGCAGGTCGTCATCGTCGTCGTCAGCTCCCCCGCCGCCCCCCGAGGACCCGCCGGGGCCCTCGTCGCTCCCCTGCACCGACTCGTCGAAGCTGACGTCGGGCGCCTGGCGCTTCCACATGCCGGTCACCTTGCGCACCTCGTCCTCGGTGACCCACGCGCCCTGGATCCGGCGCGCCACCGACGAGCCGCCGTCCAGGAGCAGCATGTCGCCCTTGCCCACCAGGCGCTCGGCGCCCCCCTGGTCGAGGATCACGCGGCTGTCGGTCACCGACGCCACCGCGAAGGCGATGCGGGCCGGCACGTTGGCCTTGATGAGCCCGGTGATCACGTTGACCGACGGGCGCTGCGTGGCGATGACCAGGTGGATCCCGACCGCCCGCGCCATCTGTGCCAGGCGGGCGATCGACTCCTCGACGTCGCGGGCCGCAACCATCATGAGGTCGGAGAGCTCGTCGACGACCACGAGGACGAACGGCAGGCGCGGGAAGCCGGGTGCGGGCTCCGCCGGCCCGCCGACGCCGTTCGGGGCCAGGTCGCCCCGAGCGACGGCGCCGTTGTAGCCGGTGATGTCGCGGAAGCCCACCTCGGCCAGCAGGTCGTAGCGCCGCTCCATCTCCTTCACGGCCCAGGCGAGCGCGTTCGCCGCCTTCTTCGGGTTGGTCACCACCCCGGTCAGCAGGTGGGGCAGCCGGTCGTACTGGCCCATCTCGACCCGCTTGGGGTCGACCAGGATCATGCGCACCTGGTCGGGCGTGCTGCGCATCAGGATCGACGTGAGCATCGTGTTGAGGCAGCTCGACTTGCCCGCACCGGTGGCGCCCGCGATGAGGACGTGCGGCATCGCCGCCAGGTTCATCAGGACCGGCCGGCCGTTGATGTCACGGCCCATCGCCACCTCGAGCGGGTGGGTGGCGCGGCGGGCCTCCTCGGTCAGCAGGATGTCGCCCAGCGCCACGATCTGGCGGCGGCTGTTGGGCACCTCGACGCCGATGGCCTGCTTGCCGGGGATCGGGGCCAGGATCCGGACGTCGGGCGTCGCCATGGTGTACGCGATGTCTTTGTGGAGGCTGGTCACGCGGTTGACCTTCACGCCCGGACCCAGCTCGAGCTCGTAGCGGGTGACGGTCGGTCCGACCACCATGCCCACCAGGCGCGTCTCCACCGCGTGATCGGCCAGCGCCTTCTCGAGGGTGCGCCCGGTGTCCTCGATCGTCCGGCGGTCGACCTGCTGGGACCCGCTGCGCTCGAGCAGGCTGATCGGCGGAAGGCGCCACGGCGACGCCTTGGCCGCGGGCCCGAGGGCGATCTCGAGCTGCTCCGGCGGTTCCTCGGGCTCGGGCACGACCACCTTGACGCTTCGCCTGCGCCGGCCCGCGCCGCCCGTGAGCGTGGCATCGCCGTCGTGATCCGCGACGTCGGCCTCGGACGGTTCGACCAGGGTCTCCTCGCCGGGCTCCCCATCGTCCCACTCGACAGCCAGCGCGGCGTCGTCGGCCCAGCGGCGCAGGCGGAACAGCGTCGCCAGCCTCTCGCCGGCGACGGCGGCCAGCGGACGGAACCCGGCCACCGTGCGGTCCGCCGCCACGCGGATCGGGGTCCGGGTGAGGACGACCAGCCCGGCCACGGCCACGAGGACGAAGACGGCGGCCGCCCCGCCGGCGCCGAGCACGTGCGCGGTCCCGCCACCCACGGCGACGCCCACATACCCGCCCGCGTCGCGCAGCTCCGCCTCGGGGGAGGAGAACTCGGGGCTGCCCCCCGCGAGGTGGGCCAGCCCGGCGAGGGCCAGCGTGAGCAGCACCGACCCCACGCCGACATGCGCCGCCACCGAGGCCCCATCGAGCTGGCTGCCGTCCTCCGCCCCCGGCCCGTCGGTCCCGGCGGCCGTGGGGGGACCACGGTGCAGCACCAGGGCGAGGCCCGCGGCGAGGAATGCGGGCGGCAGTGCGGCCTGGAGCACGCCGAAGGCCAGGCCCGCGCCGTCGCCGAGCGCCCGACCGGCGGGTCCGCCGGCAGCGGCATAGATGCCGAGGCCGGTGACGATGGCCGCGCCGATGAGCACCAGGCCGGCCACGTCGTCGGCATGCTCGCCGAGCGCCCGACCGGAGGCCGCCAGGGTGCGCTGGGCGAGCGGCGGCGCCGAGCGTGAGCGGCGGCGGTTGCGGCCCGTCCGCGCCCCGATCCAGCGCTTCCGGGGGCGCTTGGACGAGTCCCGGCGCGACCGGGAGCGCGACGAGCGGGAACGTTGGCGTGTCGTCACAACAGCCACAACGCTACCAGTAGTCACATACGCCACAGGCGGACGAGGGACGGGCTGTCTGTGTGCCGGTCTACTGTCCGGGCGTGGTTGGAACGCGGATGCGGGGGATCGCCGTCGTCACGGGTGCGAGCTCCGGCATCGGGGCGGCGACCGCCCGGGCGCTGGCGGGCGACGGCTGGCGGGTGGTGGTCGGCGCCCGCCGCGCCGAGCGCATCGAGGCCCTGGCCACCGAGATAAGCGCCCGGTCCCATCCCCTGGATGTCGACGACGCCAGCTCGGTCGCCCGGTTCGCTGCGTTCGTCACGGCGACCGACGAGGACGAGGGCGGCGGGGTCGGCCCGAGCCGACTGCTGGTCAACAACGCCGGCGGCGCCTTCGGCTGGGCTCCGGTGGCGGAGGCCGACGAGCAGCAGTGGCGGGCGATGTACGAGACCAACGTGCTTGGCGCGGTGCGCATGATCCGGGCGCTGCTGCCCTTGATCGAGGCCCATGGGGACGGCACGATCGTGACCGTCGGCTCGATTGCGGGCCACGAGCCCTATCCGAACGGCGGGGGCTACAACGGCGCCAAGTTCGCGGTGCGCGCCGTGATGTCGGCGCTGCGCCAGGAGCTGCTGGGTCGGCCCGTGCGCGTCTGCGAGGTCGATCCCGGCATGGTCGAGACGGAGTTCAGCCTTGTGCGCTTCGGCGGCGATGCGGAGCGGGCGGCGGCCGTCTACGAGGGTGTGACCCCGCTGACCGCGGACGACGTCGCCGAATGCATCCGCTGGATCGCGGCCCGCCCGCCCCACGTCAACGTCGACCAGCTCGTGGTGCTGGCGCGCGACCAGGCGGGCGCCCGGCAGGTCCATCGCCACGGCGGCGGGCCGCACTAGCCCGCGGCGGCGAAGGCGTCGAGGATGGCCTCGCTGATCGCCAGGGAGATGTCCGATCCGCCGTCGGTGGCCAGCTGCACGAAGGTCAGGTCGTGTGCCGGATCGACGGTGACGACCTGGCCATCAACGCCCACCGCGTACATCACGCCCGGCCGCTCGGGGTCGAGCCACCAGCCGGCGCCGTACTCGGCGTTGGCGACGATCGGGGTGCGGCTGTAGTCGACCCAGCCCTCGGGCAGGATCCGCTCGCCGTCCCAGACGCCGTCGCGCAGGTACAGGAGCCCGAACTTGGCGAAGCTGCGAGCGGTGGTCTCGAACGACAACCCGCCGTACCAGGTTCCGCTGGGATCGAAGTCCATCTCCACCCGGCCCATACCGATCCTGTCGACCAGCTCGGCATCGACGAACGCCCGGAAGTCGCCTCTCGAGCCCACCTCGTCGGCCAGGATGCCCGCCACCAGCATCGTGTTGCCGCTGCTGTAGACGAACTGCGTCCCTGGCGCGGCGACCAGCTCCTTGTCGGCGGCGTAGGCGGCGCCGTCGTCGGCCGCGACCAGCCGGTTCAGGTCGACCGTGTGCGGGCGTTCGGTCCAGGCCAGCCCGCTGCTCATCCGCAACAGGTGGTCGACCGTGATCGCGTGCCGCGGGTCCGATGGCGCACGCCACTCGGGCACCGCCGCCGGCGCGTCGACGTCGAGCCGCCGCTCGCGCACCACGATGCCGGCCAGCGCCGAGGCGATGCTCTTGGCCATCGAGAATCCCGGCATCGCGACCGAGCGCCCGTCGGCCCGGTTCGGGCTGTAGCGCTCGTAGACGATCTCGCCCCCGTGCACGATCAGGACGGCCCGCACGCGGGGCAGGCCGCCGTCCGCGAACGCCGTGTCCACCGTCCGGTCCACTCCCGTGCGGTCGACGCCACTCGGCCACTCGGCCTCGGGCCATTCCTCGGTGGGGAACGGCACCCCGGCGGGCTGGGGCGGGAACCCGGCGGCCGGAGCGGCCCCCTCGCCGTCTGCTGGGGGTGCGGATCTGTCGGCCGCATCCGCCCGGGCCGCCGAGCGCGGCGGGTCCTCACCCCCGCCCGAGCAACCCGCAACCAAGGCAAGGACGACGAACACCCACCACCCGGGAGCTGACCGACGCTGAGCCGTGGTCGTGATGCGTGAACCCCCGTCGCCGCGGCGCCGCCCGCCCGCGAGCTTACGCCGGGCGCCTCCGGCGCGGGCTGCGTCGCCGGCCTGTCGGGCCGGGCTGGCAGGTCGGGCACCACGTGGTCGTGCGGCCGTCGAGCACCCGCGAGCGGAGCTCGGTGCCGCAGCGGGGGCACGGCAGCCCGGCCTGGCCGTAGACGTTCAGTCGCTGCTGGTTCCGGCCCGGCAGACCCTCGACGTTGCGGTACGTGGTGAGCGTCGTGCCCCCGTGATGGAGGCTCCCGGCGAGGACCTCCCGCACGGCGTCGAGCAGCGCCGCAGCCTGCGCCCGTGTCACGGTTTGGCGGGCGGGGTTGATGCGGGCCCGCCACAGCGCCTCGTCGGCGTAGATGTTGCCCACGCCGGCGATGGGTCGTTGGCTGAGCAGCTGGGTCTTGATCGCCCGCCGGCTGCGCCGCAGCGCACGCCAGAAGTCCTCGGCGGTGAGCTGGCGATCCAGGGCGTCGGGCCCCTGTACGGCCAGCGTCCCGGCGTAGTGCCCGTCCTCGGCCACGGCGAGCCGGCCGAAGCGGCGCACGTCCCGGTACTCCAGCGCCCGACCCGACGCGCCTGCCGCTTCCACGCCGGCGGGGTCCTCGAGGCCCCACCAGGCGCGGACATAGGTGTCGCCCTGATCGCCCGCCGGACGCACGCGCAGCGAGCCGGTCATCCCCAGATGCACGATCAGCTCCCGACCGTCGTCGAGGGCCAGCAGCAGGTACTTGCCGCGCCGCGCCGTCCCCGTGATCGTGGCGCCCACCACCTCGAGCGCGGCGGTGAACTTGGCATCGGGGAACGCCCACGCCGATGCCAGCCGGCGGCCGACCACCAGCGGCTCGAGCTGCCGCCGGATGGTCTCGACCTCGGGAAGCTCAGGCATCGACCGGGGTCAGGCCTCCATCACCACCGGGACGATCATCGGCCGCCGCTTGGTCGACTCGTTGACGAAGCGGCCCGCGGCGCGCCGCACCACCTTCTGCAGCGCCTCGATGTCGGTGCCGCCCTCGGCGAACGACTCCTTGACCGCCTGGCGCACCTCCTCGGCGCACTCGGCGAGCAGCGGCTCGGCCTCGGGGGCGTACACCCAGCCTCGGGTGATGATCTCCGGGCCGGTGAGGATCGCACCCGTGGCCACGTCGACCGTGACCACGACCACCACGACCCCTTCCTCGGCCAGCACCCGCCGGTCCCGCAGGACGCCGTGGCCGACGTCGCCGATGATCCCGTCGACGTAGAGGTAGCCGGCGGGAACCGTGGCGTCGACCCGCAGCCCGTCGTCGTCGAGCACCAGCTGGTCGCCATCGGTGCAGACGAGGACGTGGTCGCCGCCCACCACGCCCATGCTGCGGGCGAGCTTGGCGTGGGCGACCATGTGGCGGTACTCGCCGTGCACCGGCACGAACCAGTCCGGCCGCACGATCGACAGCAGGGTCTTGAGCTCCTCCTGCTTGGCGTGCCCCGACGCGTGGACGCTGGCGACGCCCGAGTGCACGACCTCGGCGCCCAGCCGCACGAGCCCGTCGATCACCTTGGACACGTTCATCTCGTTGCCGGGGATCGGGTGCGACGACAGGATCACGGTGTCGTGGGCGTTGATCTCCAGCCAGCGATTGTTGCGCTGTGCCATGAGCGCCAGCGCGGACATGGGTTCGCCCTGGCTGCCGGTGGAGATCACGCACACCTGGCCCGGCGGCATGTCGCGGACGTCGTCGATGTCGACCAGGGCATGGTCGGGGATCCGCAACAGGCCCATCTCCCGTGCCAGCCGGACGTTCTTCTTCATCGACATGCCCAGCGTGGCCACCTTGCGCCCGAACGTCACGGCGGCGTCGGCGATCTGCTGCACCCGGTGGATGTGGCTGGCGAAGCAGGCGATGACGATCCGACGACCCTCGTGCTGGTGGAACAGCTCGTGGAGCACCCCTCCGATCGACGTCTCGCTGCGGGCGTAGCCGGGCTCCTCGGCGTTGGTGGAGTCGCTCAGCAGCAGCCGGACCCCGGCGCCGGACGCCAGCGCACCGATGCGACCCAGGTCGGTGAGCCGGCCGTCGACCGGCGTGAGGTCGAGCTTGAAGTCGCCGCTGTGGAGGATCGTCCCCTGCGGGGTGTGGAACGCCGTGGCGAAGCCGTGCGGGACCGAGTGGGTGACCGGGATGAACTCGACCTCGCACGGCCCGATCCGCCGGCGCTGCCCGTCGAACACGGGGATCAGCTCGGTCCGCTCTAGCAGCCCCGCCTCCTCGATGCGGTTGCGGGCGAGGCCGAGGGTCAGCTCCGAGCCGTAGATCGGGAAGGACATCTCGCGCAGCAGGTAGCCGAGCCCACCCATGTGGTCCTCGTGGCCGTGGGTGATTATCGCCCCGTCGACCCGCTGGGCGTTCTCGCGCAGGTAGGTGAAGTCGGGAAGGACGAGGTCGACCCCGAGCATGTCGAGCTCCGGGAACATCAGCCCCACGTCGAGCAGGAGGATGCGCCCCCCGACCTCGATGCACGCGCAGTTTCGCCCGATCTCGCCGAGGCCGCCGAGGAAGGTGATGCGAACGGGATCGGCCATGATGCCGGGAACCTACCGGTCGCGGCGCCACCCCGGAAACCTGCCGCGGGATCGGTGGCCCGAGCCACCAGAACCGCCGCAGGAATCGATCAGGGGAGCGCGAGTTCCGTCAACACCCTGCGGATCGCGTCGCGGGCCTCGTCGCTGACGGGCGGCAGCGGCAGGCGCAGGGGGCCGTCGTGGACGCCCAGCTCGGCCATGGCCGCCTTGGCGGCCGTCGTCTGTACCCAGTTGGGTCCCACCTCAACGGCGTAGGACGGTGCTAGGCGGGCGTTGAGCTGCCGGGCGGTGGTCATGTCACCCTTGTCGAAGGCGGCGATCATCTCGGCGAAGACGTCGCCGGCCCAGTGGGTGGCGACGCCTATGACACCGATGGCCCCCACGCCCAGCAGCGCCAGGGTGATCGCGTCGTCGCCCGAGTAGACGTCGAAGTCGTCGCCCGCCTGCGCGATCACCTGGGCCGTGGTCCCGGGGTCGCCGGCGGCGTCCTTCACGCCGACGACCGTGGCCACGTCGCGGGCCAGCCGGATCAGCACCTCGGTCGGGATGCGCCGCCCGGTGCGCGACGGGACGTCGTACAGCACGACGGGCAGCTCGGTGGCGTCGGCAACCGCGCGGAAGTGGGCCTCGATGCCCGAGGGCGGGGGGCGGTTGTAGTACGGCGTCACGATCAGCAGACCATCGACCCGAGTCGCCGCGGCCCGGCGGGCTAGCTCGACGCTGTGCCGCGTGTCGTTGGACCCGGCCCCCGCCAGCAGCGGCACATCGACGGCGGACCGCACGGCCTCCCAGAGCGCCACCTTCTCGTCGTCGGTGAGCGTGGGCGCCTCACCCGTCGTGCCCGCGAGCACCAGCCCGTCGCTGCCGTGGTCCACCAGCCAGCGGGCCAGCGACGACGCACCGTCGACGTCGAGCGAACCGTCGGCCGCAAACGGGGTGGCCATGGCCGTGAGCACCTTGCCGAACCGAGCGCTTCCCATCACGAGACTCCCTTCCGTGGCACGCTGTCTGCTACGTCTTCTGCGTCGTCGGTCTCGGCCGTGCGATCGAGCCCCAGGGTCGTCAACAGGTCCTCGTGGAGTTCGAACCAGACGGTGTGATAGCTCGCCAGCCGTGGCTTGGTGAACCAGTCGCCCTCGCCCGCCTCGACCTTCGCGACCGCGCGCGAGAGCTGGTCCCCGTAGGGCCGGTAGCGGTCGAGGGTCGCGGCCAGGTCGTCGCACAGGGGCCCGACGCGGTCGTGCAGCGCCGCCAGGTCCCCCACGACGCGTGCGTCGTACTCGTGGTCCCGGTGGTCGTTGACGACCGCGGTGCCGGCGATCTCCCGCACCTGCCAACGGCTGCAGGCATCGAGCACCCCCGCGTTGAGCGCCCGGAAGCGCTCGTAACCGCCCTCGATGGCCGGCCGGATGCCGGCGGCGTCGATCTCCCGTCCCACCAGCCGGATGTGCTCGGCCCGTCCCGCCGGCGTCAGCGACCACGCCAGCGGCGCCTCACGGTGCACGACCAGGCCGTCGGCCGCCAGCCGCTCCAGCCACGCCTCCACATCGGCGGTCGCGAGCCCCACCGACTCGGCGATGGCGGTGGCCCCGGCCTGGCCCTTGAGCCGGAGGCCGTGCAGCACGAGCAGGCGAGGGTCCGACCTGGGCGCCATGGCGCGCAGGGTACCGCGAGGCCGACTCGCGCCATCGGCCGACCGGCGGCGCCCGGTAGATGGCCCGGCGCTCGGGTCGCGGGACCCGGGCATTCCCCCATGTCGTGCGCGCCGTCCACCGCGGGCGAGCGCAGCCCGCCCTCCCGGGCCGGCGGCCCGCTCTCAGCCCCCGTGACGCAGGAGTTCGTCGAGCTCACGATCGAGGTCGTCGCGGTCGTCGACCTCCTTGCCCCGCCGCGCCACCACCCGCAGCAAGACCACCGGGTAGCCGATGACGGCGATAGCGGAGAAGATGAACCACTGCACGGCGTAGCCGAGGTGGGGCCCCTCGGACAGTTCGGGCGGCGAGACCGGGAGGATCGACGCCGGCTCGGGCTGGGTGGGATCGGCGGCGTTCGGTTCGGGCGGATCCGACCGATCGGCTCGCACGAGCGCCGGCAGGATCCCATGCCCAGAGGCCAGGAGCGGCGCGATATCGCGGGGCGCGGTGCCGTCGAGCCCGTCCGGATCGGCCACCAGGCCGGTCACGGTCACCTCTCCTTCGGGGGCCGGGGCGTCGACCGCCGAGCCGTCGGAGTCCAGGCCCACGAACCCCCGGATCACGCCCACGCGCTCACCGCCGTCCAACCGCAGGGGCGTCACCAGCCAGGCGCCGGCGATCCCGTCCTGCGTTCGGTTACGGACGACCACCGTGGCGTCGTCGTCGTACGTGCCGGTGGCGGTGACCGATCGAAAGCGGACGCGCTCGACCGTGGCGTGGTCGTCACCCGGGTCGAGCAACTTACCGACGGGGGTCACGGGTTGGTCCGCCCGTGCCTCGATGAGCGCGTTGCGGTCCCGCTTCTCGTCCAGCCGCCGTAGCTGCCAGAAGCCCAGGTTCACCATCGTCACCACGAGCACGACGACGAACAGGTGCGACAGCAGCCACCGCGGCCGCAGGAGGAATCTGGCGTTCGCCACCTCCTCAGCGTAGGAGCGGTCGGTCGCTGACCGACGCCATCAGGGGTGGCGGTCGGGGTCGGGCCGGAGAGTCGCCGCTCCGCCGGGGCGACTCGTGGACCCTCGGGGCCGGAGGCGCTCAGTGGGCGTCGTCGTCGCCGGCGGGATCCTCGACCAGGTCGTCGACGAAGTCGGCCACGGCCTGAACGACCTCGGCGGCCGGCGCCTGTTCGTCGCCCGCGACGGTGTCGGGGCCGGCGGGGGTACCGGCCCCGACGGCGATGCGCCCACTGGTCTCACGCTCGCCCACGCTCGCACCATAAGGGCGGCGGGCCCCGTCCGCCGTCAGTAGCGGCTACGTACCGTCCTGCGCGACCGCCTCGGCGATGCCGAGTGCGTCGGCAAGCTGGTGCCGGCCGTCGATCATCAGCTTGCGGTACACCCGGGACAGGTGCGTGTCGACGGTCCTGACCGACAGGTAGAGCTCATCGGCAATCTGGGGGCTGGTGCGGCCGCGGGCCGCCAGCAGCGCCACCTCGCGCTCGCGGCCGGTCAGCTCCTCACCCATGGGCAGCGCCAGCTCGAGGGCCGGGGACCGGGGCGCGCCGCACCGCCGGAGGAGCTCCCCCACCCGGCGCGCCGCAACCGACGCGGACGCCCCCCGGCCCTGGCGGCGATGGGCGTTCTCCGCCGCCCGGTGGGCCTCCGCCGCCAGCAGGTCGGCCCCCAGCTCCTCGAAGTCGTCGGCCACACCGACGAGGAGGGCCCCGTCGCGCTGCGCCAGCGCACGGGCGTGGCGCGCCGCGACGCCGACGAACGGGCCGTCGACGGCGGCGTCGAGGCGCTCCATCGCATCGATCGCCTCGGCGGCGCTCCCGAGCCGGACCGCGGCGTGCAGGACCTCGACGGCGAGCGGCTTCACGACGTGCTCCATCGCCGCCGCCAGTGCCAGGCAGCGCGAGGCCGCCCCGGCGACGTCGCCGCGGGCGGCGAGCAACCAGGCCCGCGAGAGCTCGATGTACGGCAACGTGCGCGCCCCGCGGCGCATGTCGGCGGCGTAGGCGAGGTCGGCGGCCGTTATCGCCTCCTCGGCCACCTCGAGGTCGCCGGCGAACACGGCCGCCCGCGCCCGCATCGCCTCGGCGAGCGGCCGCTGCCCGAACCAGTCGGACTCGGCCAGCATGCGCGAGGACCGCTCCAGCTCCTCCAGCGCCGCCTTCGCGTGGCCGCGGGCGAGCAGCGCGCCGCCGCGGAAGCCCGCCAGGATCCCCCGCAGCGAGGGCGGTGGCTGGTCCAGATCGAGCCCGAGATTGTCGGCGGTGTACGCGTCGAGCTCCCGGAACCACCCCGCCCAGTAAAGGCCCTGGAACCGGGCCATCCGCAGCTGGATGTCGCCGAACGGCACGTCTCGGCGGTGGCGTCGCGCAGACGCATGGAGGTCGTCGTCGAGCAGGGCGAAGCCGGCGTCCAGGCGGCCCTCCGCTCCCCTGACGGTGACGGCCACCGTCGCGGCCCGCACCCGCGCCGTCTCTGGGGTCGCCTCGTCGGCGAGCAGCTGGTCGGCGAGGGTCGCGGCCTCCGGCAGGCGGAGCGAGAACATGAGCATCTGCGCCACGAGCGATCGGCAGTCGGCCTGCCAGGCCGGATGGCCCGCAAGCTCGCGATCGGCCACCTGCAGGACATCGAACGCCTCGGCGGACCGGTCGAGGTGCAGGAACAGCTCGCTCGCCCGGGCGATCGCCACCCGGGCGACCGCCTCCGGGTTGGTGGCGCGGACCTCGGCAAGCGCGGCCTCGGCGTCGTCGATCCGACCCTGTCCCGACAGGGCCTCGGCAAGGACAAGGCCCGCGTCGGCCCGGCTGGTGCCGCCGGCCGCCCGCGCGAGGCGCTCCGCCAAGCGGTGGTCCAGCCGCCCCAGTGCCTCCCGCGCCAGCGGCAGGAGCTGCTCGGCATCGCCCGGTAACCCCGACTCGAGCCTCCAAGTCGCCAGGCGCAGCCGGTCGAACTGATCGAGATCGTCGACCGCACCGATGAGGTCGCGGATGACCGCCCGGCGCCGGAGGCTCGGCATGGAGCCGGCCAGGACCTCGCCGTACAACGGGTGCGCCACCTGTACCGTGCTGGACCCTCCCGCGCTCACGACCTCGACCAGCCCGCGACGCTCCAGCGCTTCGAGATCCGCCGGGTCCGCGAGGCGCTCGACCGCCTCCAGGGGCACCTGCTCGCCGACCGCGACGATCTCCAGTGCCCGGCGCCACTCGGGCTCGAGGAGGCGGAGCCGCTCCTCGACGAGCTCCCGCAGCCGTTCCCGCGGTCCCTCCGCCGGCAGCAGGATCCGGCCGCCGCCGCCGCCATGCCGGCGCTCGACGGCGGCGGTGACCAGCTCGCGGACGAACAGCGGGTTGCCGCGGCTGAGCCTCCAGATCCGGTCCTGCAGTGACGCGGGGACGCTCTCGCCGGGCCGTCGCTTCCCGTTCCTGGGTGGCGGCGGGCCCGCGCCCATCGCCCTGCCGACCATCGCCAGGACCAGCTGCTCGGTTGCGTCGCGGCTCAGGGGGGCGACGTCCAGGCGCACGAGCAACTCGTCCTTCCACAGCCCGACCAGCCCCGGCGGCAGGGGCTCGGCCGTGCGGACGCTCACCAGCACCCGCACCTTCGACTGGGTGACCGCAAGATGCAGGAGCGCCACGGACGACTCGTCGAGCAGGTGGGCGTCGTCGACCGCGAGCAGGAGCCCGGCGTCGCCGGACCGCTCGCCGAGGCCGGCCAGCGCCACGTGGAGCAGGTCGTCGGGATGGTGGGCGTCGTCGACCGGCGCAAGGAGGTGGGCGAACGAGCCGAGCGGGATGTTCTTCGCCGCCTCGGTCGCCCGCACCCACTCGACGGCGATCCCGTCGTCCCGGTGGGCGTCGACGACTTCGGCGACCAGTCGCGTCTTGCCCACGCCCGCGTCACCGAACAGGACCACACCCGGTCCCCCACCCGGAGCCATCAGCCGCTCCAGCTCCGCCAGCTCTTCGCCCCGCCCGACCAGCGGCCAGCGTGTGACCACGGCCACCGAGGCTACTAGTGGGCGCTCGCGGAAGGCCCGGTGGCCGGCTAGACGCCACGATGCTTCCGCGAGGGTGCACCAGGTGATCGAGAAACGAATACGTATGGGCTACGGATCCGCACCGGTCCCCCGGCCCGTACGGTTGCCCCAGCAGCCGCGCCGAGACCCCGGCATCAGGGCGCGGCCCGGGCAGCGGTGGGGCAGCCGGAGGACAGGCGGGTTCCTCCGGCTGCCGCCCGGCCCGCAGCCGCTACCCCGCGGCCATGCAAAGCCCCTCGCCGCCGGCCATTAGCGAGAGCGAAGCGAGCGGCGCGGGTTCCGGATTCGACGGCTACGGCACGTCGTAAGCGAGACGCCTCGTCCATGGCGCAAGGCGCACGCCGGCAGGCACGCCGTGACGCTCGTGGCTGGACTAGCGGGCGGCCGGCGCCTGCGGTGCTGACGAACCCTGTCCTTCCCTCGACCTGAGCAGGTCAGACCCCTGCGAGGTGCTGTTCAGCCATCCTCCGTGGGAAGCCGGTAGTCCTGGAAGCGGTCGCGCAGCTCCTTCTTGGAGAACTTGCCGACCGACGTCTTCGGCACCTCGTCGATGAACACCACGTCGTCCGGCAGCCACCACTTCGCCACGCGGGGCCTGAGGAATTCGATGATCTCCTCCTTGGTGACGGTCTCGCCGGGCTTGCAGACGACGCAGGCCAGCGGGCGCTCGCTCCAGCGCGGATGGGCCACCGCAATGACGGCGGCCTCGGCGACCATCGGATGGGCCATGATCTCGTTCTCGAGCTCGACCGAGCTGACCCATTCGCCGCCCGACTTGATCACGTCCTTGGTGCGGTCGCGCAGCTGGATGTAGCCGTGGCGGTCGATGGTGGCGACGTCACCCGTCTTGAGCCAGCCGTCATCGGTGAACGAGTCGGGCGAGCGCGGGTCGTTGTAGTAGCTGGCGATGACCCACGGTCCCCGCACCTGCAGTTCGCCCGATGACTCGCCGTCCCAGGGCTGCTCCTCGTTGGTGCCGAGGTCGATCACCCGGGCCTCGAGGCCGACCAGCGGCTGGCCCACCGTGGTCCGCAGCTCGGCGCGGCCGTCGTCGTCGAGCGTGGCGTCGAGGGTGGACTTGATGTGGCCCGACGACGCCACCGGCGATGTCTCGGTCATCCCCCACGCCTGCGTGATCGGCAACCCGACCTGTTCCCGGTAGGCCTCGGACAGGGATCGCGGCACCGCCGATCCGCCGCAGGGTATGGCGCGCAGGCTCGACACGTCGCGGCCCTTGAGCTCGGGCAGGACGCCCATCCAGATCGTGGGCACGCCCGCGGCCAGCGTGACGCGCTCGGATTCGATGAGATCGGCCAGGCCCTTGGGCGACAGGTCGGGGCCCGGCATGATCAGGTCGGCGCCGCACGCCACGGCGGCGTGCGCCAGGCCCCAGGCGTTGGCATGGAACATGGGGACGACGGGCAGGACGTGGTCCTCCTCGACGGGCCCCAGCCCGCCCGACGTGAGCACGCCGTACGTGTGCAGGAACGTCGAGCGGTGCGAGTACACGACGCCCTTGGGGTTGCCGGTGGTACCGCTCGTGTAGCACATCGAGGCCGCCTGCTTCTCGTCCGACACGTTGAAGTCGGCGGGGTCGGCGGCGGACATCAGGTCCTCGTAGTCGTGGACCTCCTTGCCCCCCGGGGCCTCGGGAACCTCGCCGGCGCCGTCGTCCATGACCACCACATGGCGAACGGTCTTGAAGGTGTCGAACAGCGGCCAGACCAGCTTGGCGAGCGTGCGGTCGACGAAGACCACCTCGTCCTCGGCGTGGTTGGCCACGTACGTCAGCTGGTTCGGGAACAGCCGGATGTTGAGCGCGTGGAGCACGCGGTTGGTGCAGGGCGCTGCGAAGTAGAGCTCGAGGTGCCGGGACGTGTTCCAGGCGAACGTGGCGACCCGGCCGTTGGCGCTGATCCCGAGCTGATCGAGCACGCCGCCGAGGCGGCGGGTGCGCTCCGCCCAGTCGCCGTACGTGTGGCGCTCCTTGGCTCCCGACGCCGTGACCGTCACCACCTGCTTGTCGAAGAACAGGCGCTCTGCCCGTGTGTGGAAGTGGGTCAGCGTCAGCGGATGGTCCTGCATCAGCCCCTGCATCGCGCGATCCCCCTCGTGATCGGTGGTGGACACCGAGCCTAGGCCGCGCCCTGGCACCGAGCGCCGGTCGGGTCCGGTCTGGTCGGCGGTCCACGCTCGGCCCGTAGCCGCGTACTCTCGGGGCGGTCATGGCCGAGGCACCCCGACCCTTGCCGGCCGCGGTCGTTCGCCGCCGCCCGTCCCGGCGACAGGTCACCGCCATCGCCGTGCCGCTCGTGGCGCTGGTGGTGATGAACTACGTCGGCGACGCCCTGGCTCCGACCCTGGTGGACACCCACCCGGCCTGGCTCATCGCTCTCAACGCCCGGAACCGCAACCTGGCGTTGGTCACCAACTCGCTCGACCCGTGGACGTACTACGGCATCGGGACGGCACGCCTGCTGGTGAGCGACCCGCTGTTCTTCCTGCTCGGCTACTGGTACGGCGACGCGGCCGTCACCTGGATGGAGCGGCGCACCAAGACGTGGGGGCAATTGTTGCGGCAGATCGAGCAGTGGTTCGGCAAGGCCGCGTACCCGCTGATCTTCATCGCCCCCAACAACTACATCTGCCTGTTCGCAGGGGCCGCCGGGATGCCCCTGCGGGCGTTCTTCGCCGTCAACATCGCCGGCACGATCACGCGGCTGTGGCTGATCCGGCTCGTGGGCGAGACGTTCGAGTCGCCGCTCGACGACCTCGTCGGCTGGATCGGCGACAACCGCATCCCGCTCCTGATCGCCTCGGTCGCCCTGGTCATCGCGTCGATCATTCTCGAGGCCCGCCACGGCGAGACCGAGGTGGAGGCGCTGGCGCGCCTGGACGAGGAGTTGGAGCAGACGGCCGAGGAGCTGGAGCGGGGCCAGGCGGCACGACCGCCCGACCAGGACGACGATCCTGAGGACCGAGCCGCCGATCCGCCCGAGTGATCGCAGCTCGACATAGGCGATTGCCCGGTTCCGCCTGTCGTGCAGCCGGTTACCCGCTCCTGGCCCGCTTCGCGGCTCGGGCACGGGTGGCCTGGTCGAGCGTCACCTTGCGGAGGCGGACCGAGTCGGGCGTGACCTCCACGCACTCGTCGTCGCCGATGTGCTCCAGCGCCTGCTCCAGCGAGAGCGACCGCGCCGGGATCAGCTTCTCGAAGCTCTCGGCGGTCGATGACCGCATGTTGGTGAGCTTCTTCTCCTTGGTGGGGTTGACGTCCATGTCGTCGGGGCGGGCGTTCTCGCCGATGACCATTCCCTCGTAGACCTCGACACCCGGCCCGACCATCAGCTGGCCGCGCTCCTGCAGGTTGAGCAGCGAGAAGGCGGTGGTGGTGCCCGAACGGTCGGCCACCAGGGACCCGTTGCGGCGGGGCCGGATCTCGCCCGCCCAGGGTTCCATGCGCTCGAACACGTGGTGCAGCAGGGCGGTCCCCCGGGTCTCGGTCATCAGCTCGGTGCGGAAGCCGACGAGGCCTCGCGCCGGCACCAGGTGCTCGAGGCGGACCCAGCCCGCACCGTGGTTGACGATCTGCTCCATGCGACCCTTGCGCAGCGCGAGCAACTGGGTGACCACGCCGAGGTACTCCTCGGGCGCATCCACGGTCACGCGATCGACCGGCTCGTGGACCACGCCGTCCACCTCGCGGGTCAGAACCTGCGGCTTCCCCACGCTCAGCTCGAACCCCTCGCGCCGCATCACCTCGACCAACACCGCCAGCTGCAGCTCGCCGCGACCCTGGACCTCCCAGGTGTCGGGCCGCTCGGTCGGCGCCACCCGGATGCTCACGTTGCCGACCAGCTCCTGGTCGAGCCGGTTGCGGACCAGGCGGGCCGTGAGCTGGCTGCCCTCGCGCCCCGCCAGCGGCGAGGTGTTGGTGCCCACCGTCATCGAGAGGCTGGGCTCGTCGATGGTGATGACCGGCAACGGCCGGGGATCGTCGGGGTCGGCCAGCGTCTCGCCGATCGTGATCCCGGGGATGCCGGCCACGGCCACGATCTCCCCCGGCCCGGCCGACTGCGCCGGCACCCGCTCGAGCGCCTCGGTCACGTACAGCTCGGTGAGCCTGGCGCGCTCGACCCGGCCGTCGGTGCGGCACCACGCGACCGTCTGGCCCTTGCGCAGCGTGCCGCCGTGGATGCGGCACAACGCCAGCCGACCGACGTAGGGCGAGGCGTCGAGGTTGGTGACCAGCGCCTGGAGGGGCGCGCCCGGGTCGTATGCGGGTGCCGGGATGTGCTCGACCAGGAGGTCGAGCAGCGGCTTCAGGCCGTCCCCCTCCGGCAGGCCGGCACCGTCGGCGGGCCGGTGGAACGACGCCCGGCCCTGGCGCGCCACGCAGTAGACGATCGCGAAGTCGAGCTGGTCGACGTCGGCGTCGAGGTCGAGAAACAGCTCCTCGACCTCGTGCACGACGTCCGCGATGCGGGCATCGGGCCGATCGACCTTGTTGATCACGAGTATCACGGGCAGACGGGCGGCCAGCGCCTTGCGCAGCACGAACCGGGTCTGCGGCAGCGGACCCTCCGACGCGTCGACCAGTAGCAGGACGCCGTCGACCATCGACAGGCCGCGCTCGACCTCGCCGCCGAAGTCGGCGTGACCCGGCGTGTCGACGATGTTGATCTTCACCGCGCCGTGCCAGACGGCGGTGTTCTTGGCGAGGATCGTGATGCCCTTCTCCCGCTCGAGATCCATCGAGTCGAGGACACGCTCCCCCACGTCCTGGTTGTCCCGGAACGCGCCGGACTGCCACAGCATCTGGTCGACGAGCGTCGTCTTGCCGTGGTCGACGTGGGCCACGATGGCCACGTTGCGAAGGTCGGCGCGGGTCTTCACGAGGGGGGTTCCTTCCGGGATCGCCTCACAGGGCGGACGGATCAGTCTACGGCGGGTGAGCCGGCGAGCGGCCGGATGTGCGGTGAGCCGCGCGCCGTTGCGAGCGTCCACCAGTGGGAACCCACTAGACCCAGGGGAATGGACGTCTACGAAGCGCTCTACACCACTCGTGCCATGCGCCGGGTCCGGCCCGATCCCATCCCCATCGACGTACAGGCGCGCATCCTCGACGCCGCCGTGCGGGCGCCGAGCGGTGGCAACACGCAGCTGTGGCGATTCCTGCTCGTCGACGACCCCGATGTCAAGGCGAAGCTCGGGCCCCTGTACCGGGACAGCCTCAGCCAGCTCTGGGACACGGTCTACGCCGAGCGGCTGGCTGCGATCGAGGCCGCGCCCGACTCGCCCGCCAGCGTGCAGACGGCCAAGGTCGTGCGCTCGGCGCAGCACCTCGCCGACCACTTCGAGGACGTGCCGCTGTTCCTGTTCGCGTTCGTCCAGTTCGACCCCAGCGGCGGCTCGATCTATCCGGCCGTGTGGAGCGCGATGCTGGCGGCGCGGGCCGAGGGGGTGGGGACCTCGCTCACGACGGTGCTCGGCCACTTCCACGGCGGCGAATCGCTCGAGATCCTGGGCGTGCCGGGCGACGAGGGCTGGGTCAACGCCTGCTGCGTCTCGTTCGGGTATCCCACGGGCCGCTGGGGTGTCGCACACCGGCGGCAGGCGCACAAGGTCGCCTACCGCAACCGCTGGGGCACGCCGGTGGGCTTCGAAGTGCCCGAGCCGCTGTGGTCACCCGCCGGCTGAGAGGCCGAGCGGATCGCACGCACGTGGGCACCGAACAGTACGGGATTTGCAGCGCAAGCCAGGCGACACAGCTCGGCCTCCCGGGCAACACTGACCACCGTTGGCCGGGACGACGTGCACGTCGTTCTGTGCTGTTCGCACGGCAGGTGGCGGTGCGGTCGGTTCGGGCAATCTGAGCGCGACGATCTGATCTGGTGACAGCGGTTCCTCCGGATTACGACTCCGACCCCGAGCGCTGGCGGGCCTGGGGGGCTCCGCAGGATGTCCACGACATGATCGCCCCCGCGCTGCGCGGGCCGGTCCTGGATGTCGGCTGCGGTGACGGCCGGCTCGCGTCGCTGGTCAGAGCCGGCGTCAGCTGGATCGGGGTGGACTCGTCCGCCGCACAGTTGGGGGCGAACGGGGGTGAGTTGCCGCCAGGTGAGGCCGGGGCCCTCGTCGGGCTCCGGGTCGGGTTGCATGTAGGCGAACTGGAAGCCGTCCCGCCAGTCACCACCCATCGAACGCACATACGTTTGGCCAGGCGGCGATGCAAGCTACCCGCCGCCAAAGCACCGTTAATTCAGGCCGAACTTCAGGGTCTCTCAAGGTACGGGGCGTAGGCCAAGGGTTGAAACCACTCGGAAGGAGGAACAGCGCCGGGTCCGGCGGAAAGGGCCTGGCACGCCGAGGGGATTCGCCCGGACCCCGTAGGTCCCCTGAAGCCGCGACCTGGTTCCAATGGCGCGGGGGTCTCGCAGTTCGCTTCCCCGGCGGGTTTGTCGCGCCTTGGATTCCGGTTCAGACCGCAAAGGAGATGGTGGAACAACGGACCGAATTGATCGGGGGAAGCCGAGAGATCCGTTCTGAGACAGAGGAGACTTCATGAAACGATTCGCAGTACTAGGAGTCGCGGCGATCGCGCTCGTGGGCCTGTTCGCCGACACGGCACTGGCACAAAACCCGCATCTCAAGGGCCGCAACCCGGTGTCGTTCACGGACAACGGCCTCACGTTGACGGCCACGGTGAGCTATGCGGGCCTTGGGAACTTCGACACGTTGCAGGTTCTTGCCGCGACGGCGAATCCCACAGCAACGTGTACGAACCCGGCCGGTGCGACCCAGCCGCCGGGCCAGAACCCGGCGGAGGTCGACGTAACAGGGTCGACCGCGGTTCCCGCGGGCGATATCAAGAACGGCAACGTCACGATCACAACGACGACGAACCCGCCGGTGACGCCGATCCCCGGCGCCCCTGACTGCCCGAACCCGCAGTGGACCGAGAACATCACCGACATGGCGTTCACATCGGCCACGATCACCCTGTTCCAAGACTCGAACGAAAACGGCACGTTCGAGGAAGGCGAGCTCGTGCTGACCGTGAACTGCACGTTCAACTCGCCAACGTCGAACGGTCCGGTGCCGAGCTCAAACTTCACCTGCTCGGTCTAACTCCACCGCTCCCTTGAGGCGTACCAGGGGGCACCTATCGGCGCCCTGGTACCGGAAGCCGAAGGAGACCGAGCGATCACACGGGAATGGGTCACCTCACTGCCGCTCTTCGGGGGGACCCATTCCCGGTGGTGGCCGCCATCCACACACCGGCGAACCATTGGTCTCGGCGACAGCGCGAAACGGTCTCCCGGAGAGCGCAGGTAAACGGGGGGACCGTCCGCGCAGGGTCGCTACCTAGGTAGGTGCGTGTGTGTACGCCCCTATTGTCCGGCCTCGTCGAGTGGGTGGGCGTGGGCCCGCAGCCGGATCTCGTCGACCATCACCGAACACATCGTGATGGCGTTGCGGCACGACCGGGCCCGCTCCGGCGCCAGCTGCTCGCAGGCCTTGGCGACTTGGTCGAGCTCGAGGGCGAGCAGCCGGCAGTGTTCGTCAATGCGGGCCAACAGGAGCTCGTGCACCGTGGGTTCGACTGTCGGTTCGTCATCCTGGTCGCGGTCTACCGCGTCGCTATCGTCGGGTGTTGGCATCAAGGCACTCCCTTGGTGTCCGGGCCCGGGGTGTTCGCGCACCGCCGGGCCACTTCGGCTAACGATGGGTTAGAAGAAGCAAGCCGGTGTGCGCTTTGCGCGCCGGTTCGTGCTGCTCGTGCCGCTGGGCATGGCGCTGGTGGGCATGTCGGTCGGCAATGGCCGGGCGGCCTATGCGACGCCGTGGGGCCAGACGATGGTCGTCGTGGGGATCGCG
>JBKOUY010000241.1:0-7590 GCA_046723645.1 Actinomycetota bacterium
GCCTGCGGTGCGACTTGGCGGATGCCGTCGAGGATCGTATTGCCGGGGATCCGGTGTTGGCCCGACGCGCCCTGCCAGCTCAGCGTCCAACCGCCGGCCTGGTTACCGATGTCGTCGGCGTTGCGGCCGGCGACATACACCTTGGCGTTCTCCGCAAGCGGCAACACGCCGTGATCATTCTTCAGCAACACCTGGGACTTGGCGACGGCCTCGCGGGCCAGCGCCCGATGCTCCGTCGATCCGACGTCGTCCAGGTTCGACCTGTCGGTGTACGGGTGCTCGAACAGGCCGACCTCGAACTTCTTGGTCAGGATGCGCCGTACCGCGTCGTCGATCCGCTCCATGGGCACCCGGCCGGCGTTCACCTCGTCGAGAAGGGTGGTCTCGAACGGCTCGGAGGAGAACGGCTCCATGAACATGTCGATGCCGGCGTTCACACCGGTCCGCACCTGGGTCGCCCAGTCGCCAGGGATCTGGTGAATGCCCTCCCAATCAGAGATCACGAACCCGTCGAACCCGATCTGGTCCTTCAGCACGTCGGTGATCAGCTCGCGGTGCGCGTGCATCTTGAGCGGGTTGCCGACCCCGTCCTCGGTCCAGTCCACGCTGGAGAAGGACGGCATCACCGTGCCCGTCTTGTGCCGTCGTACGGCCGCGACGAACGGGGCGAGGTCGATCCGCGCGAAATCCTCCCGGCTGGTGATCGTCACACCCTGGTCGATCGTGTAGTCGCCCGCCGCGGTGTCGAACTCGGTGTCGCCATCGCCGGCGTAGTGCTTGGCCGTCGCTAGCACGCGGTCGTTGTCACGCAGATCGCCGGCGTTGTCACCCTGGAATCCCCTGATCGCCCTGCTGAGGCGGGTCACCAGCTGGGGGTCCTCGGAGAAGCTCTCGTACGTCCGGCCCCACCGAGTGTCCCTGGCCACGCACACGCAGGGCGCGAACGACCACTGCGGACCTGTCGCCCGGGTCTCCTCTGCGACAACGTGCTCGATCCGCTCGATCAGCTTCGGGTCACGGGTCGAGCCGAGCCCGATGTTGTGCGGGAAGACCGTTGCCCCGTACAGGTTTCCGTGGCCGTGCACCGAGTCCACGCCGTACAGGATCGGGATCTGCAACCGCGTCTGCAGCGCATGCTCCTGGAACATGTCGACCATGTCGGCCCACCCGCTCGGCGTGTTGTCCGCCGGCACCGAACCTCCGCCGGACAGCACTGCGCCCAGCATCAGCGTCGTGACCTGCGTCGGGTCATCGGTCACGGCGCCGCGCTCGGCCATGGTCATCTGGCCGACCTTCTCTTCCAGCGTCATCCGGCGCATCAGATCCTCGACCCGTTTGGCAACGGGCAGGTCGGGGTTCAGATACGGAGCACCGGTCTGGCGGAACGCGACCCGCCCCTGCCCATCGGTCGGGTTCGCCGTGAGCGCCGTCGGTGCGGAGCTACCGGTCGGACTGGCGCCGACCGGCGCGGTCAAGCCGGTCGCCAGCAGTGCGAGCGGCACCGCAAGCAACGCCATACGTGCGCGTGCACGAGATCGCATGATGTCTCCTTCGGGCGGTAGGAGAACCTGAGGAGCACCTTCGCCCCCTCTGCCACACTCCCGTACCCGATCGCGACGGGGCGTGTAACCCCTCATCCCGCGAGCGCCCGATCACCAGCGTCCGCGCCACCGTTCCTGGCGCCGAATTGGTTGCTCACCAAGCAATGTGGCGCCAGGAACGGTCACTAAGTACCCCAGCCCCGGCACCATTTCGAGTGCGAGAATGCCGCGCCGCCCACCCGGGCCACGAGGTCAGTGGCCCTCCTCGGACGAGGAGTCCTCGATCCGTGCGGCGACGAGGGGATGGGGGTTCTTCGCCTCCGTGCCGCCGCTGCCGTAGGGCCGGGTGATTATCTCGAGCAGGTGGCCGTTCGGGTCATCGAAGTAGACGCCCCGACCGTCGTCCCAATGGTTGATGTGGCCGGGATCGCCGCGGAACGGGTCGGACCAGTAGGGCAGGCCACGCTCGCGAATCCGTCCGAAAACCTCGTCGAACTCCTCTTCGGTCACGAGAAACGCGTAATGAAGTTGCCGGATCTCCGCGGTTGTGTCGACGAAGTCCAGCGACGTGTCGCGGCTGACCCGGAGCACCGCGAATTCGCCGAGCGAGGTCGGCGCGTCGAGCCCGAGCACCTCGGCAAAGAACAACGCCGTCTGCTCCTTGTTCCGAGCGTGGACGATGTGGTGGTTCAACACAGCCATGGCTAAGGACTACCCGTTGGTCGGCAGGCGGAGCGGCACACACCCACACACAACCACAAACGGCGTCAACAGCCGCGGCTTCCTGTGGAGCAACGGGACCCACACGACGATCGTGGTCCCTGGAGAACGAACCGACACCGTCGCCCACGACATAAACGACCGAGGCGACATCGTGATCCCTGCAGACGGGACGGTCATTCGTCAACCCGAGACCGCGTGCGGCTGCCGGCTGGCGCCGGCCGGCCGTCGGCGACGTTGGCCGGCGTGCCGGTGGCACCGTCCCTCTGACCTACGGGACGAGGGCGTCGGCGAGGCACGTGACCAGTGCTCGGCCAATCGAACCATCGGCGTCGAGGGTCGGATTGAAGATCGTGACCTCGATGCCGACGACGGTGCCGGCGCCGATCGCGGCGCCGAGTAGCGCCCCCAGCTCGTCCCAGCGCAGGCCGTCGGGGAGCCGGTAGTCCACCGCGGGCATGACAGCGTCGTTCACGGCGTCGCAATCGAGGTGGATCCACATGCCGTCGAGGTCGGGGCGGACCAGTTGATCGAGCGCGTCGCGTGCCACCCGCCGCGCGCCGCGCCGGCGGACAGTTGCGAGGTCGAACACGGTGATGGGCGTGTCCTCGATCCGCTGGCTACCGGCCTGTTCGGCCTCCGTCGCGTCACGGCGCCCGACATGCACGACGTCGTGGTCCCGGACCAGCGGCGCGCGGCCGTCCAGGTCCGTCACGACGGCCGGTCCCCGACCAGTGGCGAGGGCGAGATCCATCGACGCAGCCTCGCCGTTCGGTTCGGCCGCAGGTTGGTAGAAGTCGGCGTGGCCGTCGATGAACAGGAGCCCGTAGCGGCCTCGGCGCCTCAGCGCGAGCAGGTTGCCGAGGAGTATCGAGCAGTCACCGCCCAACACGATCGGGATGTCGCCGCCGTCGAGGACCGCACCGGTTGCGTCGGCGAGCAGGTACGCGTAGTCGCGCAGCGCAGTGGGATTGCGCAGCCCCGTGACCGGGTCGCGGTCGTGGTCGTAGGCCGGGGGCACGACCAGCCCGGCATGCCGCGCGCCGAGCGCACCGGCGAGACCGGCGTCGAGGAGGGCGGCCGGTAGGCGCTCGACGCCGCCAGGGAACAGGCCGAGCACGGACGGGGCCTCCAAGACGACGTAGCCCGCCATGGCAAGCCCGGCTACCAGGAGCCGGAGGGTGCGCCGGCGGTGGCGAGGCACACCTGCGACGTCATCGGTCAGCCGGTGGTCGCACGGTCGTACTTGCGTCCGTTCGGCCATAGGGCCCGACGCCTGCCGCCGTCGACTCGGGCGGCGAAGTCGTTGGCCAATGCCTTGACGTCGGCAGTCGCCTTGGTGGGGGCTCCGCCGTCGAACGGCGGCTGGGGGTCGTACTCGATCTGGAGCTGGATCGCCTGCGCGGTCTCGGGGTCGTGCAGTCGGGCCACGACGGCCAAGGCGAGGTCGATCCCTGCCGACACGCCGGCGCCGGTCACGACCTTGCCCTGGAACACCACCCGCTGCGCCGTGGGCCGGGCGCCATAGCGGCTGAGCAGGTCATAAGTGCGCCAGTGTGTGGTGGCATCGAGCCCGTCGAGCAGCCCCGCCGCGCCGAGAAGCAACGCTCCGGTGCAGACCGAGGCGGTGTACGTGGTGTGTTCGTGAGCCGAGCGAATCCAGTCGATGACCGGCTCGTACGCGTCGGGGATGAGATCGGGGGTGCAGCCACCGGGGACAAGCACGATGTCGGGTCGCGTGATCTCGTCGACCGTGTGGTCGATCTCGAGGTGCAACTGCCGGTCCTCGTCGTCGAGCCGACCCCGGCGGGCGGCGCACACGACCGTCTCCGTGTCCGGGAGCTCGGCGAACACCTGGTAGGGGCCGATCGCATCGAGGACGGTGAATCCGGGATAGAGGCCGATGGCGACCTGCATGTCCTTTCTCCTGTCTGGTTGGGTCACCGCGGTGTTCGGCCCTCGACGGCGATCTGTCGAGAAGGTCTCCAAGTGCCTCCGGTCCGACACCGCTTCCCTGGCCGTGTCGCGAACGCTCGCGCCGAGGCGGACGCCGAACATCGCCCAGGCGGGTGACGGGGCGGCGCGTCAAGGTGTGGTCGAGTGCATGGCGGTGTTCGGCCGGCTCCGGATGACAGCCGACCGATGAGTTCTCGGTGGCTCTGCCGTCGTGTACGCGTACCCACCCGCGATGCATGCCCGAGAGGGAACCCGATGTTGTTGGAACGCAAGAACGCAGTCATCTACGGCGGCGGCGGGGCCATCGGTGGTGCGGTCGCACGCGCCTTCGCCCGTGATGGCGCCGCAGTACACCTCGCCGGACGGACGCTGGCCAAGCCGGAGCTGGTTGCTGAGGACATCCGCCGGCGCGGGGGCACGGCGACGGTCGCGCAGGTCGACGCGCTCGACGAGCGCGCCGTCGACGCACACGCCGACGAGCTCGTGCGCGACCACGGAACCCTGGACATCTCCATGAACCTGATCTCGACAGGCGACGTGCAAGGCACGCCGCTGGTGGAGATGCAGCTCGCCGACTTCGAACGGCCCATCCACGACGCCATGCGCTCGACCTATGTGACCGCACGTGCCGCCGGCCGCCACATGATCCACCAGGGCTCGGGGGTCATCCTCATGTTCGGCGGCGAAGGTGACCCGATCCGCGACTACAACATCGGCGGCTTCCAGATCTCCCTCACCGCCGTCGAGGCGCTGCGCAAGCAGCTGGCGAGCGAGCTCGGTCGCTACGGCATCCGGGTGGTGTCGCTGCTGACCGGCGGTGTGATCGACTCGATCCCCGCCGACTTCGAGGGTCGCGATGCGCTCGTCGAGTCCCTGGTGGCGCCCACCCTGCTGGGGCGGGGTGCGACGCTCGAAGACGTCGGCAACGTTGCGGCCTTTGTCGCCTCCGACACGGCGCGCACCATCACCGCGTCGGCCATCAACATCACCTGCGGAGCCATCATCACCTGAGCGCGACCGCATCCGACGGAGCCGCTGCTCGCGATAATTCCCGGCGCAGGGCGTCCGAGCTGGCAGAGGATCGGGGAGGGTGGAGCCGTGGCCACTGTTGAGACATCTGACACGCCCAACGTGTCGCCCTCCGACCTGCGCGACGCCGCCGCGCTGTGTCGAGGAACGCTGGAGCCTCTCGTGGACCGGGACTGGTCGGCCGCGGCGGGTGATCTCGCCTGGGATGTGCGCACGACGCTGGCCCACGCCAGTGATGCCCTCGCGTGGTACGCGGCGCACCTCGCCATCCGTGGCCGGAGGCGTCTGCGCGTCGATCTCCGGGTCCACGACGATGCGACCAACGCCGAGGTACTCGAGGTCCTCGACGCGGCTGCGGCCATGCTGGCGCAGGTCGCGATGACTGCTCCGCCGGACGCGCGCGCCTACCACTCGGCTGGCATGGCCGACGTCACCGGGTTCCTGGGAATGGGTTGCGACGAGGTTCTCGTCCACGGCTGGGACGCCTGTCAGGGCCTCGGGTCGCAGTTCGACGTGCCGCCGGGCTTGGCGGACCGCGTCCTACGGCGCCTGTTCCCGTGGGCACCGACGGACGTTGCGCCCTGGCCCGCGCTCCTGTGGGCGAACGGACGCATCGACCTTCCGGGCCGGCGCTCGCGCCTCGGACCGGACTGGCTGTGGCACTGCGCTCCGCTCGACGAGTGGGATGGCGCGATACCGAGTTGGGATGGATCCGCCCCCGGACGCTTCGAGTGGGACGCGGCGGTGGGCCGCTGGCGGGCAGTTATGGTGCGCTGAGGATCCAAGGACGGGCTATCGGCCGTCCTGGAAGGCGAATCGGCGATCGGGAGCAGCTGTGGCGACGTGGTACCGATACTCGTTCGACAAGCGGCTGGTCATGTTCTGGGGCGTCTTCGGCGTCCGACCGTCGAAGGACGGAGTCACGCTCACCGACGACGGGCAACTGCGGGCGACGTTCGGCCTCCTCACGCTCGAGACCCCGCTCGACAATGTCGACGGAGCCCACGTCACGCGGAACTACCGCTGGTGGACGGCGGCGGGGGCACGGGGCTCGATGAAGGACGACGGGCTCACGTTCGGAACGAACGCGAACGCCGGCGTGTGCATCCACTTCCGCGACAAGGTGCCCTCGCCGCTCCGTCGCCAGGGCCACTCAGCGTTGACGGTCACCGTCGAGGATCTCGAAGGCTTGACGGCGGCGCTCGCCCGTCCGACCGGTGGTGCACAGTGAAGTGCCATGTCCCCCCTGCATCCTCGGCTTGTAGGGAACTTTGCCCTCGGCGCCCCTCACCACGTCACGGGATCCCAGCTCCGTCGCTCGCGGCCTGTCGCGTCGAGACGCTTCGTGGCCGTGCTCTCGCTGTGGACTGGGTCGATCGGAACAGCGACGGCGTGACGTGGTAGCTCGCCACGAAGGCCTGGCGCAGCGTCTCCGCTGACGAGAAACCGCAGGCACGTGCGATCCGGGGGAGTGGGAGGGAGGTCGAGGCGAGCATCCGCGCTGCGACTTCGAGCCGGACGCGGCGCACCAGCTGACCGGGTGACTCTCCGAATTGCTCGGTGAACAGACGCGTGAGGTGACGGACGCTGACGCCCGCGCTGGCGGCGAGGACTGCAACGCGAAGGTCGGCGTCGGGATGGGCCATGACGTGGTCGAGCACGCCACGCACCAGGCGATCCTGGGGTCGCGGCGTGGTGGTGAAGAGGCTCATCTGCGCCTGGTCGCCGGGTCGCTTGAGATAGGTGACCATGCCGAGGGCGACGCGTCGTGCGACCTCGGGGCCGTGGTCCTCCTCGATGAACGCGAGGGTCAAGTCCAGCGAGGCGGTCACACCGGCCGACGTCGCGACGTTGCCGTCTCGAATGTAGATCGGGCCGGCATCGACGCGGATTCCCGGGAAGCGCACGGCCAGCCCCGGGGCGAACTCCCAGTGCGTGGTCACGGGGCGACCGTCGAGCAGGCCTGCCGCAGCCAGGATCGTTGCCCCCGTGCAGACGGATGCGACGCGGCGAGCGTTGCCGGCCAGCCGGCGTACCCGGTCCAGCAACCGGGGATCGGATGCTGCGATCTCGTGCCCGAAGCCCCCGGAAACGAGCAGCGTGTCGAGATCATCCACGGGGTCTTCGAGGCGGGCTTGAGCTCGCAGCTCGAGGCCGGAGTCGCAGTGAATGGTGCGTCCACCGAGTGACGCGACTCGCACCCGGTATGGCGGGTGAGCACCCACCAGGTTCGCGGCGTAGAAGCCCGTGGTGACGCAGGAGATGTCGACCAGCTCGGCGCCGTCGTAGGCCACGACCACGACATGACGCGGATCCACGCTGGAACCCTAGGTCCCGGGCCACG
>JBKOUY010000214.1:0-7164 GCA_046723645.1 Actinomycetota bacterium
CTCCGGCGGCGCCGGCACGCGTTGGGGCGGCCGGGGGGCGGCGGCGGACCGCGGCGACAGCCGCCACGGCGGCCGGGGCTGGCGGAACCCGGCCGGGTTGCGCCGGAACACGCCCCGGTCGGCGAAGTGGTCCATGTCGGCGATCGACGCGCCGTTGCCGAGGGGCGCCATGGGGATGCGGAACAGGCTGGCGGTCTCGACGACCGAGCTCGACGACGCGGAGCCCCGCAAGGGGCGCCTCAGGGTCGGACTGAGGGTCGATTCCGCGGATCATTTGCACCAGGACGATGCACTAGCGGCTCGCTGAGCGGCCGGCGGAATCGACCCTCACCGTGTAGCCGGCCCGCTCACGATCCCAGGTGGCATCCGTGACGCCCCGCGCCCGCAGCTCGTGCTTGAGCACGCGCCCGACGGCGTTCTTCGGCAGTTCGCCGCAGACCTCCACGTACCGGGGGACGGCGAAGTAGGGCAGCCGGTCCCGGCAGAAGTCCATGAACGGCACGATCTCCAGCGCCTCACCGGGCTTGGCCACGACGCACACCATCACGTCGTCCTCGCCGAGCTCGCTGGGCACGCCGATGGCGGCGATCTCGGCCACCGCCGGGTGCCGCAGCAGCGCCTGCTCCACCTCGAACGACGAGATGTTCTCGCCGCGCCGCCGCATGGCGTCCTTCTTGCGGTCGACGTAGGTGAAGTTGCCGTCGTCGTCGAACCGCCCGAGGTCGCCGGTGTGGAACCACAGGTTGCGCATCTGCTCGAGCGTGGCCTCGGGCCGGCCGTCGTAGCCCTCGAACATCGTGTGGGGCCGCCGCGGCCGGCACACGACCTCGCCCGCGGTCCCGTTGGGGACCTCGTTGTCCTCGTCGTCGAAGATCTTGACCTCGAAGTCGGGGTTGGCCCGGCCGGATGCGCCCGGCGGGTTGTCGACGGCGACGCCTGCGTACGCGAGGGGGAACGCCTCGGTGGTGCCGTACACGGTGACGATCCGGCACCCGTAGCGCTCCTCGATCTCGTGGTAGATCTCCTTGGGCACCGGCGCCGCGGACATGAAGCGGATGGGCAGGTCCCGGTCGCTGTCGTCCGGGGGCAGGTTCCACAGCATCACCACCAGCGCACCGGCGAGTGCGATGCCGGCGGCGTCGTAGCGACGCACCTGGTCCCAGGTGTTGGTGACGCTGAACACCTTCTCCAGCACGCCGGTACCGCCGGCCAGCATGGGTCCGAGGACGGTGCCGATCGCGCTCAGGTGGAACAGCGGCAGCGGGCCGTAGACGGTCTCGCCCGGCTGGAGCTGCCAGCACTCGACCATCGTCTTTGCCGCGGACAGCAGGTAGTGCTGGGTGACCAGCGCGCCCTTCGACCGACCGGTGGTGCCCGACGTGTAGAAGATGGCGCCGGGCCGGTTCCACGCCGGGGCGGCGCCGCCGGCCACTCCCCCGGTGTCGCCCTCGTGCAGCCGGCCGATCGGGTGCACGTCGATGCCGTCGGGGGCGGCGGGCGTGTCTCCGTCGGTGGCCGTCCCGTCATCGGCGCGCACGAACATCGTCCGCAGGCTCGGGACGTCGGCCGCCACGGCCAGCAGCCGCTCCAGTTGCGGCCCCTGGTCGACGGCGATGGCCTTGGTCTGGCTGTCGCGAAGCTGGTTGGCGAGGAAGTCGCCGCGATAGGCGGCGTTGACCGGCACCGCCACGGCGCCGAGATAGGCGGCGCCGAACCACGCGTCGATCCATTCGGCCGACGTGCCCATGTAGATGGCGACGCGGTCACCGGCCTCGATGCCGGAGGCGGCCAGCATGTTGGCGCTCGAGACCGCGCGGGCGCGCATCTCGGCGTACGTGACCGGCTCGTCGAGGATGTACAGGAACGGTTGGTCGGGACGCTTCTGCGCCTGCTCGTCCAGGACCGACGGGATCGTCAGGCGCTCGCCCACCGCCCAGGCCCCTGCCATCACGAACCGTCCTCGCCGCGGGCGCCGGTGGGCGCCCCGTCGACCGGGAGTGTGTCGGGCGGGTAGAACCGCTGGGCCCAGCGGCGCAGCGCCGCGTAGTCCTTCGCCTCCTCGATCGCGAAGTTGGGCTTGGGCAGGTACTTCATGTTCTCCCACGTGAAGAAGTCCTGCTTGATGATCTCCTGCTGGAGCTGGATCCACTTTGCGGCGCGGCCGCTGGGCTTGTCCCCCGTGTCGCCCGGCTCCCGGACGCAGGCCATCGTGAAGTAGTAGTCGGTGTAGTCCTCGTCGACCGGCGTGTGCCCGGTGATCTGGACCGAGGCGAGCACCTCGGCGGGGAACCGCACGAACCCGATGCTCAGGCCGAAGGTGTCGTAGACGACGGTCCCGTCGACGGGACCGTCGGGCGTGAGCCACGTCGTCTCGTGGGGGCCCCCGTAGTTCACGTCGACGGTGGCGTGGAGGTGGTGCTCGTGCAGCTCGAACGACGTGGTCTGGGCGGGGCGGTCGCCGTGGTGCACCGGCTGGATGTGGTAGGGGTCGGCGGCGTTCTCGACGATCATCTGCGGGTGGACCTTGACCCGGTTCAGCATCCGCGAGTGGGGGTGCAGGGGGTAGTAGTCGCCGGTCTCCAGCTCGGGCACGTCCGGGGGGTCCCACGTCGGCTCGCCGCCGTCGCGGTCGAACCACATCAGCACCATGCCGCACCACTCCAGGACCGGGAACGACTGGACGCGGACGTTCTGCTTGCAGCGCTCCTTGGAGTAGGGGATCAGGGCGTTGGAGCCGTCGCCGCGCCAGTGCCAGCCGTGCCACGGGCAGACGATGTCGTCGCCCTCGACGTGCCCGCCGACGCCCAGGTGCCCACCGAGGTGCTGGCAATAGGCGTCCAGCACGGAGACCTCGCCGCCCTCGGTCCGGAAGCAGACCAGCTCCCGGCCGAAGTAGTGGAGCCGCCTGACGTCACCGGGCGCCACGTCCGACGACCATGCCACCACGAACCATCCGGCGGGGTAGCGATACGACGACACGGCCAACGGCGAGGCGGGCTGGCTCTCGTTCACGAGTGACATGTTCCTCCCTTAGCGGCCGAAGCCGCCCCCGTCGACCGCGATCCGCTGGCCGGTCACCAATGTGCACCGGTCCGAGACCAGGAATCGCACGACCGCGGCGATGTCCTCGGGCTCGCACACCCGTCCCAGGGGCACGTTGCCGTCGAGGTCGTGGATGTCGTCGACGCCCAGGGCACCCTTGGCCACGCGGCGACCCATCTCGGTGTTGACCAGGCCGCCGGCGACGACGTTCACCCGGATGCCGTGGCGGGCCTCCTCGCGGGCCAGCGTGAAGGCCAGCGCCTCGAGGCCCGCCTTCGCCATCGTGTAGGGCGCAGAGTTGGGGTCGAAGCTCTGCGTCGACTGGCTGGAGATGAGCACGACGTCGCCCCGCGGCCGCGAGCGCAGGTGCGGCACGGCGAGCTGGCAGACGTGGTGGGCGCCGAACGCATGGATGCCCATGACGCGCTCGAGGTCGGCCAACTCGGTGTCGGCGACGGTCCGGCCGCGGTTGGTCACACCCGCGTTGTGGACGACGGCGTCGAGCTGCCCGAAGCCGGCGACGACCGCGTCCACCATCGCCTGCGTCTCCTCGAGCGAGTCGACCGAGGCCTGGAACGACTCGGCCCGGCGGCCCAGCCGGGCGATCTCCGCCACCGTCTCGTCGGCGGCGTCCTTGTCGCGGCGGTAGTTCACGGCGACGTCGAAGCCGTCCTCGGCCAGGCCCATCGAGATCGCCCGGCCGATCCCCCGCCCACCCCCGGTCACCAGCGCGACCCGACCGTTCCCGTCCATGCGCTTTCCCCCTCCGGTCGGTCCGTCAGTCCAGGATCGTGGGATCTCGGCGCAGCTCGCGCCGCGCCATCGACTCGAACAGGCCGGTGAACTGGTAGGTGTTGAAGAAGTCGCCGTAATTGCGGGCGGCGTCGCGGTTCATCGGGGTGCCGCCGCCAGCGGCGGCGATGTGCCAGGCCTGGCGGCAGCGCCACTCGAACGACATGGCCCGCAGGTAGGCCTGCTCGATGTCCTTGGCCAGGACCAGGACGCCGTGGTTGGCCAGGAGCCCGACGTTGGCGTCGCCCATCGCCTTGACCGCCGCCTGGGCGTTGCGGCGATCGTCGACGGCGCCCCAGTACTCGTCGTAGACCGCAACCTCGCCGTGATACAGGGCGCCGGTCTGGTCGTAGACCTCGGGGGCGCGCCCGATGTCGGCCCAGATCGTGCCCCAGCGGGAATGGTTGTGGATGGCCACCCCGACGTCGTGCCGGGCCTTGTGCAGCTCGACGTGCAGCGTGATCGCCGGAGTGATCGTCCAGGGCCCGTCGAGCTCCTTACCGTCGGCGTCCATGCGCATCACGTCGCCCGCCCGGAGCTCGTCCCAGGTCAGGCCGAACGGATTGACCAGGAACATGCCGTCCGGCTGCTTGTAGGTGATGTGCCCGGCGAGGTGGTCGTTGTAGCCCTCCGAGAACAGGCAGCGCGCCAGCAGGGCGAGCTCCTGGGCCGGCGTCAGCTCGGGCAGGGCCGGCGCGTAGGCCTTGGTGACCTTCATGGCCTTCATCGGCGTGGGCTTGCCGCTCCCGACTGTGGTCATGTCGCTCACCTCCGGTCGAGGATCTTCTGGAGCCGCGGGCCGTAGAAGCGCAGTGCGTTCTCGCCGAGGATCTTGCGCTCGAGGTCCTCGGCCAGTCCCCGCTCCCGGACGTGCTTCACCGCCCCCGGGTACACGGCGTCGTGGTGCGGGTAGTCCGACGCGAACATGACGTTGTCGGCCCAGCCCAGCCCCAGGGCCGCCTCGAGGCCGGGCTCTTCGACCTCGAACGTGAGCCACGACCGGGTGTTGATCGTCCCCTTGGGGTCGCCCCCACCGAAGTCCTCGGGTGCGAGCTCGAAGTGCTCCTCGATGCGATCGACCCACGTCGGCGCCCAGCCGCAGCCGGCCTCCAGGAAACCGATCCGCAGGGTGGGGAATCGCTGGAAGACGCCGGCCAGGGTCATGACCAGGATGCCGGTCATCTGCTCGAAGACGTGGCTGATCACGTGGCAGCCGGCGTAACTCGGCATGCGGTCGACGCCGACCGTGTCGATGCCCGACAGGTAGGCCTCGTGGAGCCCGACGGGGACGTCGAGCCGCTGCGCGGTCTCCCAGAGCCGGTCGAAGTCCGGATGGTCGACGGTGCGGCCCCCGACCTTGTTGGGCCGGATGACGCCGCCGACGAAGCCGTGTCCCTCGACGGCCCGTTCCAACTCGGCGGCGGCCAGGCCGGGGTCCTGCTGCGGCAGGAGCGCCACGCCGACCAGGCGCAAGGGATCGGTGGAGCAGTAGCCGGCGAGCCAGTCGTTGTAGGCGGTGCAGAGCGCCACGGCGATGTCGGGGTTCTGGAGGAGCCCGAACATCATCCCGACGCTGGGGTAGAGCACGGCGGCGTCGATGCCCTCGTCCTCGAGCACCTGCAGCCGAACCTTGGGATCGCGGCCGCCCTCGCGACGCTCGCCCCCGGCCGAGACGTGGTTCTGCAGGCCACCCGGGTACGGGTACTTGGACCGCCAGAGCCGCCCCTCGATCTCGTAGGTGACATGGCCGCCGGAGACGGACACGAACCGCATGGCGTTGGGCTGCATGGCCGCCGGAATCGCACCCACGAGCTCGGCCAGGTTCTCCTCGACGTGCCCGTCGGCATCGATGACCAGCGACATCGTGGCCCCCTCGAAGCGTGGATCGACCGGCCCATCATACCGCCCGAAGCCCTTCATATAAAAGATATGTACCCTGGGCCGCAGGCGCATTCCGGCGGCGCTCCGGCGGCGGTCGGGCGGCGCAGCCCTAGGGTGGCGACCGACCCGGCGGCGCGGCAACGGGGGTGACCGGTGAACGACGACGAGCGCTGGCTGGCCCTGGCGGTCGAACAGGCGCGGATCGGCCGGGCCGAGGGCGGCATCCCGATTGGCGCCGTGCTCGTGGCCGACGGACGGGCGCTGGGCGCCGGGCGCAATCGCCGGGTCCAGCTCGGCAGCGCCATCCGCCACGGCGAGACCGACGCGATCGAGAACGCCGGGCGGCTGTCGGCGGCCACCTACCGGCGGTCCACCATGTTCACGACGCTGTCGCCATGCTTCATGTGCGCGGGCACGATCCTGCTCTACGGCATCCCGCGGGTGGTGATCGGCGAGAACGCCACCTTTCTCGGCGCCGAGGGCCTGCTGCGCCAGCAGGGCGTCGAGCTGGTCGTGCTCGATTCGGCAGAGTGCCGCCAGCTCATGCGCGAGTTCATCGCCGCCGAGCCGGAGCTCTGGCACGAGGACATCGGCGAGGTGCAGCCGGGATAGACGTCAGCGTGACCTCGGCTTCCTCTGGCCGGCGGCGGTCCAGGCCCGGTCGAGCCGGGCGAGGCGCACCAGGCCCAGCCGCTCGTAGAAGCGCCCGGTGCCGGCGCGCTCGTCGTCGACCGCCACGGTCACGAGCATCCGATCGCAGCCGCCCAGCCGCAGGTACGGCGCCGCCGAGCGCACCAGCCACGAACCGACGCCCTGCGACCGGTAGCGCTCGTCGACCCACAGGTTCCAGGGCTCCGCCCAGCCGGCCAGGGCCGGGAGCAGGCCGCCGGCGGTGACGTCGGAGGCCACGTCGAACAGGCCGATGCTCTCGCCGGCGAGCTCGGCGGCGAACCGGGGAGCGAAGTCGCCCATGCGGCGGGCGAGCGCCAGTCCCTCGATCGGCACCGCCGACTGCGGCTCGAGGCGATCGATGCGGCCGGCGTAGAGCACTTCCTCGCGCTCCGGCTCCGGCGCGTAGCCCGCCGCCCGCAGGATCGCAGCGATGTGGGGCCAGGTGTCGGGGATGCCCGACACCGAGGGCACGAACATGCTCCCCGTGCACAGCCACTGTGGCTCCGCACCCCAGTCGGCGAGCAGGCGCAGGCCGGCCGCCAGCACGGCCTCGGCTGCGTCGCTGTCCGAGGGCCAGGCGAGGAGCCACGCGATCTCGCCGACGTCGCGGAAGGCGGGACCCACGTCGGCGGTCGCCCCGTACCGCAGCAGGTGAGCGGCGGCGACCACCCGGTCGCGGTCGACGGCCACCAGGGTGCGGCGGCGCAGGACCCAGGGGTCGACGATCGCCTCGCCGGGGTCACGGGTCAGGCGCTCGGCAAGGTAGGCGGCCGGCAG
>JBKOUY010000196.1:0-13471 GCA_046723645.1 Actinomycetota bacterium
CGGGCACGGCGAACGGCAGG
Organism: Actinomycetota bacterium; assembly: GCA_046723645.1. GTDB lineage: Bacteria > Actinomycetota > Acidimicrobiia > Acidimicrobiales > VFJN01 > DASQUK01. The sequence continues at coordinate 21 of JBKOUY010000196.1, forward strand.
ACGAAGCCGGCCACCGCGAGGGCGATCCGGCCGCCATCGACCGCCGCGACCCAGCCGCGGCGGAGGCCGTCGGCGAACCCGGGGGCGTCGTCGCTAGGCGCGGGTGCCTCGTCCTCGGACATGTGGACCGTCAGCGTCGCCAGGTCCACCTGATCGCGGAGCACCCGCTGCTGGCCGAGCAGCGCCTCCAGCTCCGCCTCGCGCCGGGCCAGCTCGCCCTCCACGAGCGCCAGCTGGGCGACGTCGCCGGACTGCGACAACAGCCCGCGGACGCGCACGACGCTGGCTCGGAGCGAGGCGATCCGGCTCTCGACGTCCACGACCTCGGCCGTCACGTCCCGGGCCTCGACGTTCTGCTCGGCCACGTCCCCGAGCTCGCCGATCGCCCCCCGCACGTCGTCGAACCGGTCTGCGGGCATTCGGACGGTCACGTCCACCTCGGCCTCCCGCGCCCGCGCCTTCTCGTCGGCGACGAACCCGCCGGCGTCGGTGGCCAGGCGGCGCACGTCGACGAGCGTGGCGTCCACGTCGTCGACGGTGAGCTGCATGGTGCCCGTGCGCACGACGTCCCGTGGCTGTGCGATCGCCACCGTGTCGACCGCCAGGGGCCCGGCCCCCTCGTCCCCGCCGCCGCTCCCGGCGTCCTCCGCCGTCTCCTCGCCGGCGGCGCCGCCGGCGTCCGCCTCGGGGGGGCCGGTTGCGTCGACACCGCCACCCGCCTCGGCGCTGGCGTCCGTACCCGTTGCGGCGTCGCCGTCATCACGGCCCGAGCACCCTGCCGCGGCGGCGACCGCCAGGGCCACCACCGGCACGACCCATCCCACCCGTTCACGCAGCCTCCGTGTCATGCCGGATTGGACGGACGCCGCCACCGAGCGGGTTCCCGGATCGCGGATGTCGGCAGGGAATTCGCGGCCGCCGTCGTTGATTGTCACACCCGCGCGCCAGAATCGGGGCGTGGTGTTGGAGACGACCAGCGCGGTGACGGCGGCCAGGCCGGCCGAAGCGGGGGCGGCGCCGCGCGGCCTCGCCGACTTCCATCCGGCCGTGCGCACGTGGTTCGAGCGCCGCTTTCCCGAAGGTCCCTCCGAGCCCCAGGCGCAGGGGTGGCCCCTCATCGGGTCCGGGGTCGACACCCTGGTTGCGGCCCCCACCGGCTCGGGCAAGACGCTCGCCGGGTTCCTGGTGGCCATCAACGCGCTCTATCGGGCACACGAGGCGGGGGAGCCCGTCGCCGACATCGCCAGGGTCGTCTATGTGTCGCCGCTCAAGGCGCTCGCGGTCGACATCGCCGAGAACCTCGACCGCCCGCTCGACGAGATTGCGGCCGTCGCCGCCGAGTTGGGCCTGGACGCACCCGACATCCGCGTCGCCGTCCGCACCGGCGACACCACCAGCTCGCAACGCAGCCTCATGGTGCGGCGGCCGCCGAGCATCGTGGTCACCACGCCCGAGTCGCTGTACCTGCTGGTCACGAGCGCCCGGGGGCGCGAGGCCCTGCGCACGGTCGACACGGTGATCGTCGACGAGATCCACGCCGTCGCCCGCGACAAGCGGGGTGCGCACCTGGCCCTCACGCTCGAGCGCCTCGAGGCCCTGTGCGAGCGCCGGCCCATGCGTATCGGGTTGTCGGCCACCCAGCGCCCCATCGAGACGGTCGGCCGGCTGCTGGTCGGCAACCGGCCGCTGCCGGCGGTCGTCGACGTCGGCCACCTGCGCGATCTCGATCTGGCGCTGGAGCTACCGGAGGGTGAGCTCGAGGCCGTGGCGTCGGCCGAGCAGATGGGCGACGTCGTTGATCGGATCGCCACGCTGGTCGCCGAGCATCGAACCACCCTGGTGTTCGTCAACACCCGGCGGCTTGCCGAGCGGCTGGCACACCAGCTCGGCGAGCGGATGGGCGACGACGTGGTTGCGGCCCACCACGGCAGCCTGTCCAAGGAGCGGCGCTATCGGGTGGAGACGCGTCTGCGGGCGGGCGACCTCAAGGTCCTGGTGGCCACCGCCTCGCTCGAGCTCGGCATCGACATCGGGCCGGTCGAGCTCGTGTGCCAAATCGGCTCGCCACGAAGCATCGCCACGTTCCTCCAACGGGTGGGCCGCTCCAATCACAGCCGGGGCGGCACGCCCAAGGGCCGGCTCTTCCCCCTGACCCGCGACGAGCTGGTCGAATGCAGCGCGCTGATGGCGGCGGTGCGGGCGGGCCGGCTCGATGCCATCCGCCCGGCCCGCCTGCCCCTCGACATCGCCGCCCAGCAGATCGTGGCCGAGGTGGCGGCGCAGGAGTGGCGGTCGGACGACCTGTACACGCTCGTGCGGCGGGCGGCCCCCTACACCGACCTGACCAGGGCCGAGTTCGACGAGGTGGTCGACCTGGTCGCCGCCGGCATCGAGACCGGACGCGGCCGGCGGGGCACCTACCTCTACCACGACACGGTCAACGGTGAGCTTCGTGGCCGGCGCAACGCCCGCCTGGCCGCCGCCACTTCGGGGGGAGCCATCCCCGAGACCGGCGACTATCGGGTGGTGGCCGAGCCCGACGACACGTTCATCGGCACGGTCAACGAGGACTGGGCGGTCGAGTCGATGGCCGGCGACATCTTCCTGCTAGGCACCCATTCTTGGCAGATCCGCCGGGTCGAGCCCGGGGTCGTGCGCGTGCGCGACGCCGGCGACACGCCGCCCACCATCCCGTTCTGGCTCGGTGAGGCTCCCGCCCGCACCGTCGAGCTGTCGCACGAGGTCTCCGAGCTGCGCCACCGGGTTGACGGGCACCTCGCGAAGGGCGATCCCGATGGCGCCCGCCAGTGGCTGGCCGACGTCGCCGGTGTCGGTCCCGACGCCGCGACAATGATCGTGGACTACCTGGCCGTGGGCCGGGCCGTGCTCGGCGCCATGCCGAGCCAGGAGTGCCTGGTGTTCGAGCGCTTCTTCGACGACACCGGGGGCATGCAGCTGGTGGTCCACTCGCCCTATGGCGGGCGCATCAACCGGGCGCTCGGGCTGGCGCTGCGCAAGAAGTTCTGCCGCACCTTCAACTTCGAGCTCCAGGCCGCCGCCACCGACGACGCCATCGTGCTGTCGCTCGGGCCCCACCACAGCTTCCCCCTCGACGAGGTGCCCCGCTACGTGCCGAGCCGCACGCTGCGCGACACCTTGGAGCACGCCATCCTCGACTCCCCGATGTTCCAGTCCCGTTGGCGCTGGAACCTCAACCGGTCGCTGATGGTCCTGCGGTTCCGCAACGGCAAGCGCAACCCCCCGCCCATCCAGCGCATGGAGTCCGACGATCTCATGGCGGCCGTCTTCCCGGGGGCGGCGGCCTGCCAGGACAACGCCACGGGCCCGATCGAGATACCCGACCATGTCCTCGTGCGCCAGACGATCGACGACACCCTCCACGAGGCCCTCGACGTCGACGGGCTGCAGGCCCTGCTCGAACGCGTCGAGGCGGGCGACGTGCAGGTCCACTGCGTCGACACCACCGAGCCGTCGGTGCTGGCCCACGAGATCATCACGGCCCGGCCCTATGCCTTCCTCGACGACGAGGAGTTCCAGAACCGGCGCACGAACGCGGTGCACCTGCGGCGGGGGCTGGCCGTCGACCTGGGGTCGATCGGGGCGCTCGATCCCGAGGCGATCCAACAGGTGCACGCCGAGATCGTGCCTGCGCCCACCACCGCCGACGACCTCCACGACCTGGTCTCGTCCCTGGTAGCGGTCCGGGCGCGCGACGACTGGCGGCCGTTGTGGTCCGAGCTCACCGCCCGGGGCCGCGGGCACACGATCGTCGGCGACGGTATCGAGCTGTGGTGCACCGCCGAGGCCCGCGGCGACGCCGAGGGTGCACTCCGTGGCGACGACGCCGCTGTGGCCCACACCGTGCGGGGCCATCTCGAGATCGCCGGCATCACCACGGTCGACGGGCTGGCGGAGACGACCGCCCTGCGACCGGTCTGGGTGGCGCAGGGGCTGGCGGCCCTGGAGCGCGACGGGTTCGCCCTCCAGGGCCGCTACACGCCCGATGCGGCCGGCACGGAGTGGGTGGCCCGGCGGCTGCTGGCCCGCATGCACTCGTATTCCCGGCGGTCCCGGCGGCAGTCCATCCAGCCGGCCACGGCGCGCGACTTCATGCGGTTCCTGCTCCGTTGGCAGCACGTCGCCCCCGACACGCAGGTGGCGGGCGAGGCGGGACTGGTCGCAGTCCTCGAACAGCTCCAGGGGTTCGAGAGCGCCGCGGTCACCTGGGAGCCCGAGCTGCTGGCGCGGCGCATGCGGCGCTACGAGTCGGCCTGGCTGGATCACCTCTGCCACGACGGCGAGGTGGCGTGGCTGCGGCTGACGCCTCGCAGCCGCGACGATCCGGACGCGCCGTCCACGGCACCCTCCAAGGCCACGCCCATCGCCGTGGTCTTGCGCGACGACCTCGGCTGGCTGCTGTCCGCCGCGCGGTCGGGCGCCCAGCCCCTCGAGCCCACGGCGGGCGCGACCGCCGAGATCATCGAGGTGCTCCGGGAGCGGGGTGCCTGCTTCGCCGGCGACCTGGCGGCCGCAACGCGCCGCATGCCCGAGGACGTCGAGCGGGGACTGTGGGACGGGGTGGCCCGCGGGCTCATCATGTCCGACGGCTTCGGCGCCATCCGCGCCCGCGTGGCCGGCCGCCAACCGGCGGGTCGGCCGCAACCGGGTCGCCCCCGGCCCGGGGCCGGGGCGGGGTACCGCCCCCGCCCGCAGCGGTTCTCGCGGCTGGGCCGGTTCGAGCGGGCGACGGCTGCGTCGGCGGGGCGCTGGTCGCTCGTGCCGGGTGTGGACACGGCCGACGGCCCGTCGGAGCCGGCCGGCCTGGATCGGCTCGACCGTGAGGAGCTGGCCGAGACGGTCGCCGAGCAGCTCCTCAACCGGTGGGGCGTGGTGTTCCGAGACCTGGCCCTCCGCGACTCGTTGCGGATGCCCTGGCGCGACCTGCAGTGGGCACTGCGGAGGCTGGAGGATCGGGGCCTGATCCGGGGCGGGCGCTTCGTGAGCGGGTTCTCCGGCGAGCAGTACGCGCTGCCGTCGGCCGCCGAGCAGCTCGCCCACGTGCGCAAGCTGCCGACGACCGGCGAACGTGTCACCGTCAACGCCACCGACCCGCTCAACCTCGTCGGCCTCGTCGTGCCCGGCGACACCGTTGCCGCCGTCCGCACCAATCGGGTCACCTACGTCGACGGCGTGCCCGAGGCCGCCTCAACGGCAGTGGCCGCTCCCGCCGCCTATTGACGTGCTGGCGCCGGTCACCCGATGCAGGACCGGAGCAGTTCCTCGAGCGCGCGCCGGGCGCCGCCTTGGGCCGTGATGTCCACGCGGGTGCGCTCGCCGCCGTTGAGAGCGACATAGGCGCTCAGGATGAACGTGCGCTTGTACTCGATGAGGGCATGCGGGTCGCAGCGGGAGGCGGTGATGGCGATGCGGCCGGACGCAGAACGCGTGTCGTCGTTGACCTCGATCGGCGAGCCCGCTGCGCCGGCCGGGCTGACCGTGAAGATCACGTTGCCGCGCAGCTCCTCGAGCACCGCCGTCGCTCCGGCGCTCCGTTGGGCCAGCTCGATCTCCCCCTCGATGGTCCGGGGCTCGGTGCGGTTCCACGTGTCGCCGAGGCGCAGGTCGACACTGGCCACGACGGCGCTGGCCGCGCACTCGACGTCGCGCAGCTCCGCCAGCAGGTCGTCGGGCCTCTCCTCGATCGCGACGTGAACGTCCTCGCCGGCGATCTGGGCGACCAGCTCCGGAGGCTCGTTCGCGACGTCGCCGCATTGCGGCGTGCCGAACGGCAGGGGGATGGCCACGCGATCGCTGGCCGCCACCGGTACGTCGCGGACCTGGGGCGGCGCGGGCTCGAACAAGGGTGAGCTGAGGTGGACGGCCGCGATCTCGAGATCCCGGTCGCCACCGTTGGTCACGGTCAGCCGGAGTGAGCGGTGCGTCTCGAACAGGGTCGACCGCTGCAGCGTGGCGGTCAGCGGCGCGGCATCCTCCGGGGTGGCCCCGTCGCTACCGCCGGCACCAGCAGCCGCGTCGGCGCCGCTGCTGTCGGCGGCCGTGTCGTCGTCCGCGGAACAGCCGACGGCGACCGCGAACAGGATCGCGACGGCAACGGAAGCCGCACCTCGCATCGGTGGTTGACCGTACTAGTGCGCCCACCAGCCGAGTGCGTAGCCAGAAGCGGGCCGTACTCCCCGGTCGGAATCGAGCGCTGGCAGTGGTCGCTGCCCGGCCCACCCCGCACGAACCGGTCAGAGGGCCTCGATGACCACCTCGGGGTGGCCGTCGGCCAAGGTGCCGAGATCGGTGGGTCGCCGGTCAGGATCACTGCGCCGGCTACCTGGACGGCGGTGGCGACCACCACGGCATCAACGGTCGCCGCGGAACCGGCCGCGCCGAGCAGCCCGCCGGCGATCCGCCCGGTCGCCTCGTCGGCCACGTCCACCTCACCGACCGCAAGTCGGAATGACCCCTCAGAGGTCGTAGTACAGGGCGAACTCCCACGGATGCGGGCGCAGCCGGAGGGCGTCGACCTCGTTCTCGCGCTTGTACGTCACCCAGGTCTCGATCAGGTCGTCGGTGAACACGCCGCCGGCCTTGAGGAACGCCTGGTCCTCCTCGAGGGCGGACAGCACGGCCTCGAGCGACCCCGGCACCTGGGGCACCTTCGACAGCTCCTCCGGCGGCAGGTCGTAGAGGTCCTTGTCCATCGGGTCGGGCGGCTCGATGCGGTTCTGGATGCCGTCGAGGCCGGCCATGAGCATCGCCGAAAACGCCAGGTAGGGGTTGCACGACGGATCGGGGCAGCGGAACTCGAGCCGCTTTGCCTTGGGGCTCTGGCTGTACAGCGGGATCCGGACGGCGGCGGACCGGTTGCGCTGGCTGTACACCAGGTTCACCGGCGCCTCGTAGCCCGGCACCAGCCGCTTGTAGCTGTTGGTCGTGGGGTTGGAGAACGCGAGGATCGCCGGGGCGTGCGTGAGTAGGCCGCCGATGTACCAGCGGCCCATGTCGCTGAGCCCGGCGTAGCCGGCCTCGCTGTAGAACAGCGGCTCGCCGCCCTTCCACAGCGACTGGTGGGTGTGCATGCCCGACCCGTTGTCCTGGAACACCGGCTTGGGCATGAACGTGGCGGTCTTCCCCGCTTGCCGCGCCACGTTCTTCACCACGTACTTGTAGAGCATGAGCTTGTCGGCCATGCGCAGCAGGCTGTCGAAGCGCATGTCGATCTCGGCCTGGCCGGCGGTGCCGACCTCGTGGTGGTGGATCTCGATCTCGACGCCGAGCCTCTCGAGCACGAGGATCATCTCCGACCGCAGGTCCTGGAAATGGTCCATGGGCGGGACCGGGAAGTAGCCCTCCTTGTAGCGGGGCTTGTACCCGAGGTTGGGGCCCTCGTCGCGCCCGGTGTTCCACGCCGCCTCGACCGATTCGACGAAGTAGTAGCCCTCGTGCTCGTTCTGGTCGAAGCGGACGTCGTCGAAGACGAAGAACTCGGCCTCGGGGCCCACGTAGCAGGTGTCGGCCAGGCCGGTGGACGTGAGGTACTCCTCGGCCTTGCGCGCCACGTACCGCGGGTCGCGGCTGTAGGACTCGCCGGTGACGGGGTCGTTCACGAAGCAGTTGATGTCCAGGGTCTTGTGCTGGGTGAACGGGTCGATGACCGCGGTGTTGGGATCGGGGACCAGGAGCATGTCCGACTCCTGGATCTCCTGGAACCCCCGGATCGACGAGCCGTCGAAGCCGACGCCCTCGTCGAACACGTCGGCGGTGAGCTGGCCGGCGGGCATGGAGAAGTGCTGCATCAGCCCGGGCAGGTCGCAGAATCGCACGTCGACGATCTCGATGCCCTCGTCGCTGATCAACTGCAGCACGTCGTCAGGGGTTCGCTCTTCCACGATCGCTCCCTTCAGCGTCGTCCGTGGGCTCGCCCGCCCAGATCCGCCCGCACGCTACATGGGCCTGGAGACCCGCTGCGGACGCGGAGAAGGGGCGCCCGACGGCGTCCCTTTCCCGGTTCCCCAGCACGTTCGACCCACCCGCTCCGACCGCGTCAGCCCGCCAGTGCCGAACAGCAGGTATCCACGATGAGGCGGGTGACCACGTACGGATCGCAGTTGGCGTTGGGCCTGCGATCCTCGATGTAACCCTTCTTGTCCACCTCGACCTGCCACGGAATGCGCACCGAGGCGCCCCGATCGGACACGCCGAAGCTGAACTCGTTCCACGGCGCGGTCTCGTGAAGCCCGGTGAGGCGCCGCTGGATGTCGGCCCCGTAGCCCGCGACGTGCTCGGCCGCCTTGGGCTCGAGGGCGTTCACGGCGGTGATCACCGCGTCGTAGCTCTCGCGCATGGCGTTGGTCGAGAAGTTGGTGTGGGCGCCGGCGCCGTTCCAGTCGCCGGGGACCGGCTTGGGGTCGAGCGTCGCCGCCACCCCGAACTCCTCGGCGACCCGGTACAGCAGCCAGCGCGCCAGCCACAGCTCGTCGGCGACCTGCGGCGGCGCCACGGGACCGACCTGGAACTCCCACTGGCCGGGCATGACCTCGGCGTTGATGCCAGAGATGTGCAGGCCGGCAGTCAGGCAGGCGTCGAGGTGCGCCTCGACGATGGCGCGGCCGTACACCTCGTCGGCGCCCACGCCGCAGTAGTAACCACCCTGCGGCGCCGGGAAGCCTGTCGCCGGGAACCCGTACGGGCGCCCGCCCTTGAAGAACGTGTACTCCTGCTCGATGCCGAAGATCGGCTCGTGGTCCTTGAACTTGCTGGCGACCTCGGCGCAGGCGGCACGGGTGTTGCTCGCGTGCGGGGTCATGTCGGTGTTGAGCACCTCGCACAGGACCAGCATGTTGTCGCCGCCGCGGATCGGGTCGGGACACGAGAACACGGGCTGGAGCACGCAATCGGACCGGTCGCCCGGCGCCTGGTTGGTGCTGGAACCGTCGAAGCCCCAGATGGGGAGGTCGGCCGCATCGGCGACGATCTTCGTCTTGGAGCGCAGCTTGGCCGTCGGCTCGGTGCCGTCGATCCAGATGTATTCGGCCTTGTAGGGCATCGGGGGTTCTGTCCTCCGGTCTCGAAACTGCTGTCGCGAGCTTGTCCGCGGGTTCACGTACCGCCGGCCCGACGCTGCCAGCGGGCCGTTTCCCGGCTGTTGCCCGAATGTGAACGCACTGTGAACCGGGAAGGCGCAGCTTGCGGGTCTTGCCGCCCGGCCCGCAGGATTCTCGGTATGGACAGCACCGAACGCCAGCGCGAGTACGTGCTCCGCACGGTCGAAGAGCGCGGCGTCCGCATGATCCGGCTGTGGTTCACCGATGTGCTGGGCCAGCTCAAGTCGTTCGCCATCTCACCCGTCGAGCTCGAGGGGGCGTTCGACGAGGGCATGCGGTTCGACGGGTCGTCGATCGACGGCTTCAGCCGCGTCCAGGAGTCCGACGTCCTCGCCCGGCCCGATCCCAACAGCTTCGAGCTCCTCCCCTGGGCCGACGGCGTGGGCACGTCAGCCCGCATGTTCTGCGACATCGTCAACCTCGACGGCACCGCCTTCGAGGGCGATCCCCGCCAGGTGCTGCGCCGCAACCTCGACGCCGCCCGGGAGCTGGGCTTCAGCTTCTACGCCGGCCCCGAGATGGAGTTCTTCTACTTCGCCGACGGCGACTCGACCCGGCCACCCAAGCCGCTCGACCAGGCGTCCTACTTCGACCTCACCACCGCCGACGTCGCCACCGACCTGCGGCAGCGCACCATCCACACGCTCGAGGCGATGGGGATCCCGGTCGAGTACAGCCACCACGAGGACGCTCCCAGCCAGCACGAGATCGACCTGCGCTACACCGATGCGCTCACCATGGCCGACAACGTGATGACGTTCCGCCTGGTGGTCAAGGAGGTGGCGCTCGAGGCGGGGGTGCACGCCACGTTCATGCCCAAGCCCCTCGCCGGCGTGCAGGGCTCGGGCATGCACACCCACGTCTCACTGTTCGAGGGCGACACCAACGCCTTCTACGACGCGGGCGACGAGCGCAACCTCTCCAAGGTCGGCCGCGGCTTCATCGCCGGCCTGCTCACGCACGCCAAGGAGATCACGGCCGTCACCAACCAGTGGGTCAACTCCTACAAGCGGCTGGTGGTGGGCTACGAGGCGCCGATCTACACGTCCTGGGCCCGCAACAACCGCTCGGTGATCGTCAACCTCCCGCCCATCAAGCGGGGCAAGAGCGAGAGCACCCGGCTCGAGTACCGGGCGCCCGACCCGGCCTGCAACCCGTACCTGGCCTTCGCGGTGATCCTGGCCGCCGGGCTCAGGGGCGTCGAGGAGAGCTACGAGTTGCCGCGCGAGACCGCGGTCAACCTCTACGAGCTCACGGCCGAGGAGCTCCTGGCCGAGGACATCGACACGGTGCCCCAGTCACTGTCCGACGCCCTCGACGCGATGGAGCGCTCGGAGCTGGTGGCCGCGGCGCTCGGTGAGCACGTGTTCGAATGGTTCATCCGCAACAAGCGCAAGGAGTGGATGGACTACAAGACGCAGGTCACGCAGTTCGAGCTCGACCGGTACCTCACCCGCCTGTGAACGGGTCTCGACCGCCGATGGAGCCGCTACTGCTGTTCCCCGAGCCGGCGCCGCCGGAGCTGGCGCAGGCCATCGACCTCGCGGGTTACCCGTGGAAGGGCGTGACCGACGAGCGCTCGGCAGCACGGAGCGAGCCCGAGGCCGGCTGGGCCGGTGCAGTGGTCGTCGCCGCCGTCGATCCGGACGGCGCCTTCACGCTGTGTCGGGCGCTGCGCAAGCGCGACGTGCCGCTCGAGCCCCTCCTCCTGCTGGTCTCCGGTGGGCAGCTGGCCGACCTCGAGCTGCGCGAGGACCTGTTCGACGACTTCTGCCTCTACCCGTTCCAACCGCTCGAGCTCGAGGCCCGGCTCAAGCACCTGTTCTGGCGGACCGGCCGGGGCACCCGGCCTGAGCTGGTCGAGTACGGCCCGCTGGCGCTCAACCTCGAGACCTACCAGGCGGGGATCGAGGGCCATCCGCTCGACCTCACGTACATGGAGTACGAGCTGCTCAAGTTCCTGGCGTCTCATCCCGGGCGGGTGTTCACACGCGAGACCCTGCTGAGCCGGGTGTGGGGGTACGAGTACTACGGCGGCGCCCGCACCGTGGACGTCCACATCCGCAGGCTCCGCGCCAAGCTGGGCGAGGAGCACGCCAACCTCATCCAGACCGTGCGCTCGGTCGGCTACCGCTTCGGCCAGTCCCGCTGGAACGTCTGATGCTTCGATCCCGAAGCGGAGCTTCGGGATCGAGACTTTGGCCGCCGCCTTCGGCGGCGTCGACTTCCTGTCGCTCGACCGGCGGAGCCGGATCGAGCGACGGTGCGGGGCTCCGGCGGAGCCTCTGCCCCCCACACCCCCCGCCAACCGCGCGCGCTGCGCGCGCTCGCTACTTGTTGAGGTCTATTTGCTCGCTGCCCTTGTTGCGGGCCTCGGCGTCTTCCTTTAGGGACCAGCCGAGGAGGGCCGCCACGACGGCACCCGACATGCACACCGCGACGGGGATCACCAGCACGAGGACGATCACCATCAGGATGGTGCCGGCCATGCCGTCATCCCCCTCCCACGTGGGCCCACGCCTCCACCTCGACCAGGGCCCCGAGCGGTAGCTCGGCCACCCCGATCGCCGAGCGGGCGGGGCGGTGGTCGCCGAAGCAGTCGATGTAGACCTCGTTCATCGCCGCGTAGTCGCTCATGTGGCGCAGGAAGACGGTGGTCTTGACGACGTCGGTGAGGCCCGCGCCCTGGCTGGCGAGCTGGGCTTCGAGGTTGGCGATGGCCTGCCGGAGCTCGGCGGCGGTGCCGCCCATGACGATCTGGCCGTCGGCCACCCCGACCTGCCCCGACACGACGAGCCACTCCCCGGCTCGCACCACGGGGGTGTAGGGACCGACCGGCTTGGCGGGCTCACTCATGCGCGACGACGCTAGTGGACCCTCGCGGCACTTCACCGACGGAGGCGGTGGCCCGTGGGCCAGGCCGGGGGGCAGCCCTGCGCCAGCCAGGCGGCTGCCGCCACGGCGGCGAAGGCGGCGTCCGAGCCGTTGACGGGCGGACCGTCCGAGGGCTCGACCGTGACCTCGATGGCGGGCGTGTCGACCGCCCGCAGCACCCCGAAGCTGCGGATCGTCAGGTCGTGGACCTCGCCCGCGCCGTCGACCGCCAGCCCCTCGTTGCACACCCACCCGAGCGCCATGTGCGCGGCACCGACGCAGTAGGACCGCAGGGTGACCTCGTCGAGCGGCTCACCGCACCTGACGGCCACGCCGACCCGGGGCTCGGTACCGAGGACGACGTCGGCGCGGGCGACGGCTCCGTCCGGCGAACGGACGGCGACGCGGCCGCGGCCGTCCTCCGACAGGGCCTCGAGCACGCCAGCCACCTCGACGCCGGCGCCGACGCGCACGCCGGCGCCGGCGAGGAGCGCCAGCGCTTCCCCCCACCCGGTGGCCCGCGGCGCCGTGGACGTCGGCGGGCCGGGCACGTCGACCTCCTCGACGACCAGGCCGGGCGCCACGCCGGCGATCGCCGCAGCGACCCCGCTGGTCCGCGCCACCCGGATGGCCCCAGATCCGTCGGCGCGTACGCCCGCGGCCAGCGGCGGCCGCTTGGCGCCGAGGCGGACGGCGTCCTCGCGGGCCAGGAGCACGCGCACCGGCCGGCCGTGCCGGTCGGCCAGCTCGCGGGCGGCGGCAGTGACCGCTGTGGCCCGCTTCCCACCGAACGCACCGCCGTTGGCGAGCGGCGACGCGGGCTCGCCGCCGGGCACGCACCACGACGCGTCGAGCTCGAGGTAGGCGGGCTCGACCCACGTCGTGCGCACGGTGACGGCCCAGTCGCCGGGGGGCGGCTCGATGGGGTGGCGCAGCTCGGCGGTCGTGCGGCGGCCCTGTACCTTGCCGGCGGCCGCCCGGGCCTCGGCGACCGATTCGCCCACGGCCCAGCCGCCGGCACCGTCGGGCATCGCCACCAGGGCGTCGGCGGGCGCGGTGTCGTCTGCGAAGCCCCCGTCGCCCAGCGGCACCTCCGGATCGACCCGCTGCGGCGACCGCCCCTCGATGGTGGCGCGCCGGCCGGCGGCATCGAGATCCCGTTGCGGCCCCGCCTCCGGCCGCGCGGGCGTGCCGTACGCCGACCAGGCGTCGAGGATGGTCTGCCAGCCGGTGCAGCGGCAGAGATGTGCGAGCAGCGCCTGCTCGACTGCGGGGTGGTCGTCGGGGGGCGTGCCCTTGGCCCGCAGGCCCGACAGCCGCAGGACGATGCCGGGCGTGCAGAAGCCGCACTGGCTTGCGCCGGTCGCGCAGAACGCCTCCCCCCATGCCGCCCGCTCGGCGGCATCGAGGCCGCCCAGGGTGGTGATCGACCGGCCCCGGACG
>JBKOUY010000212.1:0-8695 GCA_046723645.1 Actinomycetota bacterium
CGACCTCCGGTAGGCTGCCCGCCCGCATGCGGGCCGTTCAGATCGTCGACCTAACCGGGCCGGAGAGCGCGCTCCGCGTGGTGGACCTGCCCGAGCCCGAGCCATCGCACCCCCTGACGCCCGGCAGCGGCGTGGTCGTCGAGGTACACGCGGCCGGGGTGTCGTTTCCCGAATTGCTCCAGACGCGGGGCCAGTACCAGTACAAGCCAGACCTGCCGTTCGTGCCAGGTAGCGAGGTGGGCGGAGTCGTGATCAGCGCCCCGGAGGGCGCGGCCGTGCAGTCCGGCGATCGGGTGGCGGCGTTCCCGTTCCTCGGCGCCTGGGCGGAGACGGCGGTCGCCCCCGAGCACATGGTGTTCAAGCTCCGTGCCCAGCTGGACTACGCGCAGGGCGCGGCGTTGATCCTCAACTACCACACCGCGTACTTCAGCCTGAAGCTTCGCGGCCGGCTGGTCGCGGGCGAGACTGTGCTCATCCACGGCGCTGCCGGCGGCGTCGGGACGGCCGCGATCCAGGTCGCGAAGGGCCTCGGTGCCCGGACCATCGCGGTCGTGTCCTCCGACGAGAAGGCCGGAATCGCGCGGGCTGCCGGCGCCGACGAGGTCGTCCGTTCCGACGGTCCCTGGAAGGACGAGGCGAAGGCGCTCTCCGGCGGCGGCGTTGACGTCGTGCTCGACCCGGTGGGCGGCGACCGCTTCACCGACAGCATCCGTTCGCTGCGCGAGGGCGGGCGCGTGCTGGTCGTCGGTTTCACGGGTGGCGCGATACCTGAGGTCAAGGTGAACCGGCTGCTGCTGAACAACACCGAGGTGGTGGGCGCAGGCTGGGGCGCGTACGTCATGGGCAAGCCCGAGGTTTGGCGCGAGATCGGCGCTGCGGTGAGCGAGCTGGTCGACACGGGCCAGGTCCGCCCGATCGTCGGCGCTCGCTTTCCGCTCGAGCAGGCCGGCAGGGCCCTCCGGCTCCTCGAGGAGCGCGAGGCGGTCGGCAAGGTCGTGCTCGACGTCCGTTGACCACGCCGGTGGGCCACGCCGGTGGGCCCTCAGCCCGACGCTCGGCGCGCCCCGGCCTCGACCCGTCTCAGCACCCGGAGGGCATTGGCGCCGAGGATCCCCTCCACCTCCCCGTCGTCGAAGCCGCCGCCGAGCAGCGCCGCGGTCAGCTTGGGCAGGTCGGCCTCGCCGGCGAAGCCGGCCATGACGCCGGGGACACCGTTCATGTCGCTGCCGATGGCGAGGTGGTCAGGACCGACGGCATCCGCGATGTACCGGGCGTGGGCCACGAGGTCGCCGATGGTGCGCACGCCGAAGCGACGCGCTCGGTAGGGCCAGAGCCCGATCACACCGCCGGTCGACGCGATCGCCCGTAGCTCGTCGTCGGCCAGGTAGCGGGCGAAATCCTGCAGGGCGCGGGCGCCGGTGTGCGACGACACCACGGGGGCGGTCGCCGCGTCGAGGACGCCCAGCAGCGTGGCCCGGTCGGCGTGGGCCACGTCGACCAGCACGCCGAGCTGGTTCATGCGCCCGACGACCCGCGTGCCGGTCGGGCTGAGGCCCGGCGAGGCGTGGCGCCGAACGGGTAGCGGCCCGGCGTACCGCTGCCACGGGAGGCATGTGGTGCCCAGCGCGTTGTCACCCAGATGCACCAGCACCATCACGCGGACGCCACGCTCGTGCCACGCGTCGATGCCATCGACGTCGTGGCCAATCGCGTCTGCGCCTTCGACACCGAGCACCACCGCAGGCACGCCCTGTGCTCGGGCGTTCACGAGATCGTCGACCGAGCGGGCCACACGGGCCCCGGCGTCAACGGCTTGCCCCTCGATCAGGGCCAACTGCGCCTCGACCGCATCCCATGGGCTCCGGCGAACGTGCCAACGCGTGACGATCGGATCGCCGACAGCCTTGGCGACCACCGCATCGACCCCCGCCCGTCGTAACACGTCGAAACCGACCTCCTCCGGGGCCCGACTCGTGACGCCGCGCCACACCGTGCGGAACGGCTGCGGCACGAACCCCGGGCCGTGAGTGTGCAGATCGAGCACGAAGGACCGGCGATGGAGCCGGTCCGCGTCGACGACCGACTGCGGCACCCTGGTCATGCCTCGAAGACGACCGTGCGATCGCTGACCGTGGCCGCGACCGTGTCGGCGCCGCCCGGCAGCTCAGCTCGCTCGGCGTGGCGGAGCAGGTGCCGGATCGCATTGCCGAAGAGGTCGAGCTCGGAGGAGGCGAAGTGCTCCCCTCCGAGGCTGCGTATCCGTTGAGTCTGGTGCGCCAGGGCGCGGGCGTCCTGGCGCAGGATCTGCCTGCCCCGCTGCCACACCACGGGCCGCACGACGGCGGCCGGCAGGCGGCTCTGGAACCGAACGACGAACCAGGCGCGCGTTCGGAACGGTGACATCGGGAGGTGGACGATCGTGTTGACGATTCGGAACCAGCCTTCGACCGCGTACTCGATCTGCGCGATGGACGGGAGGAAGAAGCGGTCCCAGTGGTCGAAGGTGCGCCCCGTGCCCTCCCGAAGCCGGATCGGTCCCATGCCCGCCGGCTCGCCGAGGTACTGCACCTCGACACCGTCGGCCACCGGGCGGCGCACTGCGGTGATCGGGCGGGGTTTGCCGCCGCGGAAGATCCCCCGATGGAGGAACGCCGTGTGCGGGACGTCCAGTGCGTTCTCCAGCGAGGCATGCAACGTGCACTCGAGGTCGCACCGAAGGATCACCTCACCGGCGCCGCGGCCCTCGAGTGCGGGGAGGGCGAATGGCCGCCGATCCGGCTCGGCGTCCGCTTCTCCCCACGCCCAGACGATGCCGTCCTGCTCGACCGCGGCATGCGTGGACACCCTCCGGGCGTCGGCCGCCTGCCCGCGGCCCTCGGGAAGCCCGGGGACTCGGATGCACTGCCCGCGGCCGTCGTAGGTCCAGCCGTGATAACCACACTCGAGGCCGCCGTCGTCGGTGACTCTCCCGAGCGTGAGCGGGTAGTTGCGATGGGCGCACCGGTCGAGGAGGACGGCAGGCGCGCCTCCCGGGGCACGGAACACCGCGAGCGGCGTGTCCATGAGCGTCACGGCCAGCGGTCGACGGCCCAGCTCCGACGATCGGGCCACGGGGTACCACCAACGGCGTGGGAAGGCCACGGAGGACGACCCCTTCTCCATCCGTCCATCATGCCGGTCCGCCGACGGCGTGGGCCGCGAGGTCGATTGGTTTGCGGTCGGCGATCCCGAACGGCGGGGGTGAGATCTGCTCCCGAGCGGTCACGCATCGGCGATGGTGCGACCCCACGCCGAGGCTGAGCAAGCCGCCAGAGCCATGCCACACGGTTGCCACGGAGTTGCCACCGCTGCGCTCGACGCTCGGAGGGTCGCATCTTTGCTCAACGAGCCGGCTCGGAAAGCCCGCGCCTGACTGATCACGGCAGCTCCGGGCCCGACGCGTCTACCGGCGGCGGCGCAGGCTGTTCGCAGCCCCCAGGAGGCCGGCGACCGCCAGCACGGCGCCGAGGGCCCGCGCGGCCGGCGGCGTGTCGTCGGCCGCACCAGGCCGGCGGGACCCTCCGGCGTCGCCGATCGACAGGATCGAGCCAGTCGACCCGATCGACAGGATCGAGCCACTCGACCCGATCGACAGGATCGAGCCGCTCGACCCGATCGACAGGATGGACCCCGCGGACCCTGCGGAGGCCAGCGATCCGACCGACAGGGCGGACCCGAACGACAGCGCCGACCCCACCGACGCCACCGACAACGCCGATCCCAGCGAGCACCACGACAGCACCGACCACGCGGAGCGAGACGACCGGACGCCGACCACGACCCCAACCTACCGAGGGCGCTCGCCGCGCCCGGCGGCTCCGGACCCTGGCGTTGGCGTCAGGCGGCGACCCCGACCGCGACGGGTCAGCGCTCGGGGTCGCGGAACTTCTCGAACTCCCACCACTCCTCGCCGTCGTAGGGTGCGTCGCCCCACCAGGCGCGCAGGCGCTTGCCGACCTCGGCCTCGTTTCCGTGGGGGGAGGGGCGGTAGTACACGCGCCGTTCCGGCGAGCCCCTCTCGCCCGCGACATCGGGCGGCCGGTACTCCTGGGCGATGAATCCCGACGGGTCGTTGTGGGGGTACCGGTAGCCACCGCCCTCCCGCAGCTTGTTGCGCTGGTACGGGTGGACGCTGCGCAGCGGCGGCGGCACCGCGCCCGCCTGGCGGTTCCGCACGTCGCCCATGGCCCGGGACAGTCCGGCCATGGCGGTGTTCGACTTCGGTGCGGTCGCCAGGTAGATGACCGCGTGGGCGAGGTTGAGGCCGGCCTCGGGTAGGCCCACGAACTCGACGGCGCGGGCGGCGGCGTCGGCGACGACGAGCCCCATGGAGTCGGCCATGCCGACGTCCTCCGACGCCAGGATCACGAGCCGCCGGGCGATGTAGCGGGCGTCCTCGCCGGCCTCGAGCATGCGGGCGAGCCAGTACAGACCGGCGTCGGGGTCGGAGCCGCGGATCGACTTGATGAACGCCGAGATGACGTCGTAGTGGTCGTCCTCGCCGTAGCGGAGTACCCGCATCTGCCGGGCGCGCTCGACCTCGTCGAGCCCCACCTCGTCGTTCCCGTCCGCGCTCGCCAGGGCCAGGGCCACCTCCAGCGTGGTGAGCGCCGCCCGGGCGTCGCCGTCGGCCATGTCCACCAGGTGGTCGAGCGCCTCCGGCGTCATCGCCCCGCCTTCGACCGCGAGCGCCCGCCGTACCAGGATCCCCAGGTCGGCGTCGGCCAGCGGTTCGACCCTGAGCACCATCGACCGGCTGATCAGTGGGGCGTTCACCTCGAAGAACGGATTCTCCGTCGTCGCGCCGATGAGGGTGAGCACCCCTTCCTCGACGGCGGGCAGCAGGGCGTCCTGCTGCGCCTTGTTGAACCGGTGGACCTCGTCGAGGAACAGGATCGTTCCCCGACCCTCGCCCGCGATCCGGGTGCGGGCGGCGTCGATGACCTCGCGCACGTCGCGCACCCCCGCCGACACCGCCGACAGCGCCACGAACTCGCGGTCGGTCTGCGCCGCCACCACCCGGGCCAGCGTCGTCTTGCCCGTCCCCGGCGGACCCCACAGGATGACCGACGACAGCCGATCGGTCTCGATGAGCGCCCGCAGCGGCGCCCCCGGCCCGATCAGGTGCGCCTGTCCGACCATCTCGTCGAGCGTGCGTGGCCGCATCCTCGCCGCCAGGGGCGCCTGCTGGGCCAAGCGCTGGCGCAGCGCCGTCTCGACCGGGTCGTCGGGCGGCGGCTGCCCCGCACGGGCCTTGCGTGCCGGCACGCGCAGGAGGCTACCCGGCCCGATCAGACGTTCCCCGACTCGACGACATCGTGGTCGTCGCCGCGTCGACCAGGGCGTCGACGACCGCGTCCTCGTACTCGGGGCGATACGTCGGAGCGCCGGTGCCCGATCGCACGCGAGGTGGGAGCTCGAGCTGGGCGCCCCGCCGCCGAGGCAGGTTCACGGGATTGCGGGGGTGAAGGCCCCGCAGCTCTGGGGGGATCGCCTCCAGGTCGTCGATGACCGTGAACGCACCCCCGAGGCTCGCCCGGAGGCCCGCCCCCAACAGGGCGGCCAGCGCACGGTTCCGGCCGCCGACCAGCAGCGTGGTCCACATGTCGACGCGGCCATAGCCGTGCACGGCCACCACGACATCGACGTGCCCCATGAACGCCGCCAGGGCGGGCGACGCCTCGGTGTCGAACGCCACCGACGGCACGTGCCAGTAGAGGTCGGGGGGTTGGCGGACGAGGTACAGCGACGCGCCCGCCCGATCCGCCGCCCGGGAGGCCACGACGTCGGTGCCCTGCTCGAGGTTCCCGCCGTGGGGGGCGAGCAGCCCGAACGTGCCGCGCAGCTCGCAGACCTCCTCGACACCGGGATGCGCGAGCAACTCCGCAAGCACGCCGATCACCTCCGTGGACTGGCCGCGGCCCGTCAACCCAAGGTAGCGACCGGCATCTCGCTCGCCAGCTTCGCCGCCGACCAGCCCCACACCTACGAGGCGCTGGCCGCCAACACCCGGGCGGTCCTCGTGCTCGGCTACCGCTGACGGCCGGCGCCGCCCCCCGTGTCGTGCGTGTGCTGTGTCGCTGCTCTTGAACAAATGTTAGGTTCAGCATACAGCCCGGCCATGACCGAGGGGGCGCAGCGCGACGGCATTGCGCTCGCTCGGCTGATGAGCCCGGAACTGGCGCGGAACCCCCGGCCGACGTATGCGGCACTGCGCGAGGGCTCGCCGGTGGTGCGAGTCGACGGTGTCGGCGTCGTCGTCAGCACGAGGGCGGGTGTGGACGAGGTCCTCCGCAATCCCGGGGTGTTCTCGTCGAACATGTCGGCCCACGACCTGAAGACCCGGCGACCCCTGATCCCGCTGCAGGTCGATCCGCCGGCCCATCGGACCTACCGCAAGATCCTCGACCCGCTGTTCGCACCGAAGCGGATGACGGCTCTCGAGGGACCGGTGGTCGGACTCGTGAACGACCTCATCGACGCGTTCGCCGAGGACGACGAGATCGACTTCGCCACGCAGTTCTCGGTGCCGTTCCCCTCGCAGGTGTTCCTCACCTTGTTCGGCCTCCCGCTCACCGACCTCCCGACGTTCCTGCGGATGAAGGACGGCGTGATCCGCCCGGACCACGTCGTGGGCCACGAGTTCGGCCATCCCGAAACCGAGGCCCACCAGCGGCAGACGGCCGACTCGATCTACGCGTACTTCGAGCGGGTGCTCGAGGAGCGCGAGGGCGGGCGGCGGGACGACCTCCTCGGCCAACTGCTCGATGCCGAGGTCGACGGTGACCGCCTCACGCGGGAGGACATCGTCGACATCTGCTTCCTCTTGCTGATCGCCGGGCTCGACACCGTGACGGCGTCCCTCGACTGCTTCTTCGGCCATCTCGCGCAGGATGCGAATGCCCGCCGCCGCCTGGTGCGTGAGCCGGAGGCCATCCCGTCGGTGGTGGAGGAGCTGCTCCGGTGGGAGACGCCGGTCATGGCGGTGGCGCGCGTCGCCACGCAGGAGGCCGAGGTCGGCGGCTGTCCGGTCCGTTCCGGTGAGCACGTGATGGCCGTCATCGGCGCGGCGAACGTCGACGACGCCGAGTTCCCCGCCTCCGGAGAGCTGCGGTGGGACCGGGAGGTCAACCGGCACCTCGCGTTCGGCGGGGGCATCCACCGATGCCTGGGGTCGCACCTCGCCCGCCTCGAGTTGCGCGTGGCGCTGCAGGAGTGGCATCGCCGGATCCCGGAGTACTGCGTGAAGCCGGGCGCCGAGCTCAACTTCACCGCGGGAATCCGGACGCTGGAGAGCTTCCCCATGGTGCTGCGTGGTGAGCGCGCCAGCCGCTGATCCGAACGTCGAGCGGCTGCGGCTGCTGGCGTCCGCGATCGCCGGGCGCATGCTCGACATGGGTGTCGCCGCTCCGGGGGAACGTGCGTGGACCGACGGATCCATGGTCTTCGTCGACGCCCTCGCCGCGCCGACCGAGCAGGTGCGCATGGTGGCCGTGCAGGCCTCGCTGGTCGCCGCCGGGAGCCTCCGGCCCGCCATCGTGCGGCAGCTCGCCCACCGGCCCGCCCTGACACGGCGCTACCTGGCGGTGGAGGGGCACCGGGCGCTGGTGGCGAACGAGGAGTTCCTGCCACCGGGGGCGCGCTCGCTCCTCGACCGCGGCGTCGGCACGAGCGTGGGAGCGGCCGACGACGCGCTGGCCCTCGCTCGCAGCCGGCAGGCGATCGAGCCGCCGCCACCGAGCTTCGGCCTGATCAGGCCGAGCCGCCTCCTCGCTGCGCCCGAGCCGGCCGATGCGACGGCGTCGGTTGCCGACCAGCTCCTCCGTGCGCCGCGGCGGCGCGATGCGCTGTCCGACCTCGACGACCAGGCCGACGACGATGGCGACGCTGACCGGCAGGACGTCGGGCGATTGCTGTCGAGTCCCGTGGGGGGCCGGGGAGCACTCGGACGGCTTCTCGCGCGGCTGCTCGGCCCGACACGGGCGGCCGGGGGCGGCGGCCCCGCCGGCGCCGATGCGCCCACCCGGGTTGCCCGAGCGCGTACCCGGGGCCGTCGCACCGTGGGGGCAACCGCCGTTGCCGCCGGGAGGCTCGACGCCGTGACGGCCCTCGGGCCCGGGGGCATCAGCTACCCCGAGTGGGATGTCCACCGGAAGCGCTACCGGCCCGACTGGTGCACCGTGCGCGAGCGCACGCCGGCCCCGGAGCCCGTGGCACCCATGCTGCTCCCGGATGCGATCGCTCTGCGCCGGCCGCTCGCTCGCCTGGGCACGGGCCTCGAGCGGACCCACCGGCGGCCGCAGGGCGAGGACATCGACGTCGACGCCGCGGTCGAGGCGCGGGTGGAGGCGCTGGCGGGCTCACCGGTGGCCGACGCGGTCTACATCGAGGGCCTCCGGCGCCGACGCGAGCTCGCCGTCCTGATCCTCCTCGACGTCTCCGGCTCTGCGGGAGAGCCCGGACTCGCCGGCCGCACGGTGCACGAGCACCAGCGTTCGGCCGCCGCCGGCCTCGCCACCGCTCTCCACGACCTCGGCGATCGCGTGGCGCTCTACGCCTTCAACTCCTACGGGCGACGAGCCGTGCACATCATCCGGGTCAAGGACTTCGACGACCCGTACGACAGCCGGGTGGTCCGCCGTCTCTGCGGCCTCGT
>JBKOUY010000187.1:0-8196 GCA_046723645.1 Actinomycetota bacterium
GCCGGTTCCACGAGCGGCTGGGCGACCACGCCGTGCATCTCGCCCGCCGCATCGCCCATCTGGCACCCGCCTACGCCGCCTGAGCACCGCCCGGCGTCTGACCGCCGCCACCGAGAGACATCAGATGACAGGCGCGACACCGGGAATCCCCGCCGGCGCGTGACATCCGTCTACGTGACGGTCGGTCGTGGGCCCACCAGCCGTGCAGCGCCCGTCGTCGCTGCGGCTCGGCTGAGATGCGGCGTTCCGTTCGCCTAGCGGCAGATGGCGGGGCTCGGGTTGCCCGAACCCGACGCTCAATCCAACCCAAGCCACGCCATCGAACGTGTCGACCGCGAATCAGGCGGTAGATGCTGCGCGACAGCTGCCTCCGGGCAGCGCCAGTGGAGGAAGGCGACGTCGCGCCAGTTTTGGCGGACGATCGGCCAGCGAGTCTGCTGATCCGGCTGCCTGCTGGGCATCCGACTTCCTCCGCAGGGCGGTACCCCCTGGGTACGCCCTGGCAACCCGGCAGGGGCCCCGGGCGCCATACCACGGGCACGTGGGCGCTACGAAGCCACGACCCCTGCAGGGCCTGATGGCGGCCCCAGGTCGACGGCCGGGCGGATTGTTTGATGCAGAGGCCGCCGGGAATCACAGGCGCAGGAACGAGGCAAAGGCAGGTAACCATGGCCACTAATCGCACAGACATCGATGCCGGCGTTGGCACGGACCGACGCGCCCGTGACTACGGGCGCCGAGGGACGTATACCGAAACCAAGGAAGGCTTCAAGACGACGGAGTTCTTCTTGGCGCTCGCTGCCATCGTCGCCATCCTGATCGCGACGTATGTCGCCGACGCAGACCTCGGAGCGAACGAGGGCTGGCGGTACATGTCATGGGTGGCCGCGGCGTACATCGTGAGCCGCGGTTTGGCGAAGCTCGGAACGCGCGAGCCGTACACCGAGCGGTTCGACGGCGACGCATAGCCCACCCCCTAGTCCCCTCGGCCCCCGCCTACGCTGCTGGGCGGGGGCTTTGGCTCGTCTTGATGCCGCTGATGACGACACCATCCATGGTGGTCAGCCTCGTAACCTGTTCGTCATATTGCCCCTTTCACAGTTGGTCTTTCGGTCGTTTCACTGACGGATGCAAGAGCTTGTCACCCCCTAGAGGCGGCGATTCGATCCTGCGTTCAATTGTTATTGCGGTTGGTGCTCTCACATGCCGTCACCTGGCCACATTGAGCACCGACCAGGCCGGGGGTCGCTATGGCCGCGCAGCCCGCGAAGGCCGCTCGGGGACTTCGCTTCCGGTCTGGGGGTGTGCCGGCGCCCTCAGCGGGTAGCGCGGAGGAGAAGCGATTGTCCCCTGAGGGGAGGTTGTGGCGATGGAGCAGCGTGGCACCACGGTCGTGCCCCTGACCGAACTGGACGATCTCCGGGCACTGGTCGCCCGTCCCGGGCCGTTCCTGTCCTCGTACCTGGCGTTCCAGCCGGCCACCGAGGCTCTGGCGCGCGAGATCGACCTCCGCTGGCAGGCGCAACGGCGTGAGCTCGCCGGCGCCGGCGCGGACGAGGACCGGCTCGCCGTCGTCGACACCGTGGTCGGTGGGGCGCATCGCGGTGGAGCCGGACTGGCCGTCGTGGTGCCCGGCACCGGCGATCCGCTCGTCGAGCGGCTCGTGGCCCCACCACTCGAGGGGGCGGCGTGGGGGCCAGTTCCGGTCCTCCGTCCGCTGATCACGCTGCGACAGCGCCAGGTGGCCCATGTCGTTGCGCTCGTCGACCGCACCGGCGCGGACCTGCGGGGGTGGCGTGACCGCGAGGTGGCGGCCGACGCCCTGGAGACCACGGTCACTGGGGACGATGCGCCGGTGCGCAAGGTGGCGCCCGGTGGATGGTCACAGCGCCGGTTCCAGCAGCGTGCCGAGGACAGCTGGCTGCACAACATGGGCCAGGTGGCGGCCGAAGTCGCGGCGCTGACCGATCGAGTGCGTGCGCGCGTCGTGGCCATCGGCGGCGACGAGCGCGCGGTCGGCCTGCTGGTCGACGCGCTACCGCCGGTCGTCCGAGAACGCGTGCACCGCATCCCGGTCACCCGGGCGGCCGACGGGTCGAATCGCCGCCTCGACGAGGAGGTGGCCACTGAGCTTGACCGCTGGGCCGCGGATCGAGTGCACGAGGTGCTCGCACTGCACGCCGAGGAGTCCGGGCAGGCCGACCGTGCGGCGGGCGGCGCCGGACGCACCCTCGAGGCCCTCCGGGAGGCACGCGTCGCGGTGCTGCTCGTCGCGGACGGCGGGGCGACCGATGACCAGCGCGACGTCTGGGTCGGCTCCACCGCCGACCAAGTCGCGACCTCGCCAGGCGACCTGACGATCGTCGACGACACTCGTACCGCGCCGCTGCGGGACGCCGCGGTGGCGGCCGCATTGACCACTGGCGCAGAGGTGGTGGTGGTGCCGCGAGGCGACGACGGCGCGCCGCCGCCCACACTCCGCGACGGCCTCGGTGCCCTCCTCCGCTGGTAGCACGCAAGCGCCTGGCCTGCCGGGCAGCGCACCGACGAGCGACCACATCAGAACACTCGCCGATACGACGAACACCCGCGGCAGACGGTTGGAGGGCGGGGCGTGAGCAGTGCGGACCGGAATTGCCGGTAGAGCTCGCCGTGCCAGATGTCAGACAGGCTCGCGGTGGCCAGGTCTCCTAGCACGACCCGGTCGTCGCCCATGACCATGCAGCAGGGCTGCACTAGTCCGCGGTGGGTGACGTAGGCGCCGGTCCACGGCCAGTCGCACGGTAGGTCATCGGCGGCGATCGGCGTCGGCTGCGGTTCGGGGCCCTGTTCTGGCAGGCGGAGGTCCAAACCGAGCTCGCCGGCCACTTGGCGGGCCTCGTCGAGGGCCGGCGGTACCAATCCACCGTCTGACCACACGGCCTGAGCGGTGGCGTAATTCCGGATGGCGACATAGGTCTCGTCGGCGCCGGCGGTGTCACGGAAGTCATGGGAGAGCGCCTGGACCCACATGCGGTCGACGCCGATGTCGGCGGCCAAGCGGACGAGGTCGACGAGCTCAGGCAGGTTGGTCCGCATGAGGACCGCGTTCAGTTGCACGGTGGGGCGATCGGCCTTGAGGGCCGATCGCACCGCGACCACCCGGCGCAGGTTGCGGATCACCTTGTCGAACCGGGCGCCGTCCCGGATGGTCTCGAAGGTGCGCGCATGGGCGCCGTCGACCGAGACATGGAGCCAATCCAGCCCGGCCCTGAGCAGCGCGTCGATCCGGCGAGCGGTGAGAAGCGTGCCATTGGTGTTGAACCCGACTCGCACTCCTCGCTCTGCGCACGCCGCCACCATGGCTGTCAGGTCCGGGTGCAGCAGCGGTTCGCCGAGACCTTGCAGGGTGACCCGTTCCAACTCGGATGCTTCGTCGAGCAGGGCGACGAAACGGTGGAGTGGGAACAGGGCCGTCCGGCGGTCAAGCGCGGGCCGGTACCTCACCAGGCACATCCGGCACCGAAGGTTGCAGGCGCCGGTGACCTCGACCTGTAGGTGCCGGAGGACGGGAACGGCCATCAGGGAGTCGGCCGGGGCGGGAGTGGCGATCGAGGCCACCGTCATGTTGTTCCCCGGTTTGGGCGGAGGAATACGGGCCGCGAGCTGTCGGGTACACCGCCGAGGTGGGCGAGGACCGGGTCACGATCGTTGTCGCCACGCGGGACCGGCGCGACGACTTACAACGTTCGCTGCCGCGCCACGAGGTGAAGGTGATTGTGGTCGACAACGCATCGGTGGACGGCACCGTGGCCGCAGTACGGGAACGGCATCCACGAGTGGAAGTCGTCGAATTGCCGGCCAACCGAGGGGCCCTGGCACGTAATGTCGGCGTCGCCCGGGCTGACACGCCGTACGTCGCCTTTGCTGACGACGACTCTTGGTGGGCGCCCGGGGCGCTTGCTCTGGCTGCTGATGTGCTTGACGCCTACCCGCGGGTCGCCGTGCTGGCGGCACGAGTGCTTGTAGGACGGTCCCAGCGGCTCGACCCCGTGTGCGCGGGGATGGCTACCGCTCCGCTCGGGATCTCCGTGGAACATCCGGGGCCGGCCGTGTTGGGCTTCATGGCGTGCGGTGCCGTGGTCCGCCGCGACGCGTTCCTGGCCTGTGGTGGATTCGACGAACTGGTGTTCTTCGCCGGCGAGGAGGAACGGGTCGCGCTCGACCTGGCCGCAGCGGGCTGGGCACTCGCCTATGTGCCGGCAGTCGTCGCCCACCATCATCCTTCGCCCGTCCGTGACGTCGCCCGTAGGAGGGCGCTCGTCGTCCGCAATGCCGTACTAGTGGCGGTGTTGCGCCGACCGTGGTCCGTTGTCGCTCACCGGATGATCGGCGCCCTGCGAGGTGGTGCTGCCTCACGGGCGGGATTGCGGTCGGCGCTGCCCCGCATCCCCCGGGCCTGGGCGAGGCGCCAGCGTTTGCCCGATCACGTGGAGGCCGCGCGTCAAGCACTCGACCAGTTCGGCCATCCCACCGACGCCGACGTCGCCAGGAGCCGTGGCACGCCCTGAACGCGCCGGGTCACGGCGGCGACCAGCCCGGCGGCGCGAGCTCGAATCCCTCGAACGTGAACCCCGGCGACACCGTGCAGCCGACGCGCAGGCCGAGCAACTCGATGATGGCGTCCACAAGAGGTTCCACGCGAGCCAGTGTGGTCTCCGATTTCGCCCGCAGAACCTAGAAGGCCCTGGCCAGAGAACTGACCAGGGCCTTCGTGCGTACCCCCCCTGGGACTCGAACCCAGAACCTGCGGATTAAGAGTCCGTTGCTCTGCCAGTTGAGCTAGAGGGGCACGGGGCCGGACAGGATAGCAGCGGACTCGCTGGGTCCGGGCAGACGAGAGGAGGCGACCATGACGGCACCGGGTGACGTCGCGGCGGAGTCGGAAGCGCTCCGCGCCACGCGGGCCTCGCTTCACGCGGTGGCCGAGCACGTGATGGCCGCGACCCAGTACGCGCACAAAGGGCGGCTCGGGCTGCGCCAGGCGACCGGCGGCTTCGCCACCCAGCCCTTCCTGGTTGACGGCGCCGAGCGGCGCCTCGCCGTGGCGGGAGCCGAGCTGGTGAGGCGCGACCAGGACCCTACGGGCGAGGCCGCGGAACGGCGGATCCCGATCACCAGCCTGCGCGCCGCCGCCCGCCTGGCTGAAGGTGCGGTCGGAATGCCGCCAGACGCGTACCGGCCTTCGCCCGTGCCCGACCCGGACGCGCAGCTCGCGATCGATCCCGGCGCCGCTGCGCTCATCGCAGGCTTCTACGCCCTGGTGCAGGCCGCGCTGATCGTGTTCACGGCCGAACTGGCGCCGGAGGGCCCGTCCGAGATCCAGCTGTGGCCCGAGCACTTCGACGTTGCCACCGCGATCTCACAGGTGAACTACGGCGGGTCGCCCGGCGACGCGGACCACGACGAGCCCTACCTCTACGTCGGACCGTTCCAGCGGCCACCACGGGGCGGCTTCTGGAACGAACCGTTCGGGGCCAGCCAGCCGTGGGGCGAGATCGCGGGCGTCGACGACGCGCTGCGGTTCTTCCGTGAAGGCCGAGCGGCAAGGAGGCAGGGATGACGGCCAACGAAACGGTCCGATTGGTGCCCGAGCAGGAGGAGCTCGGTGACCAGAGCCAGTGGGACTTCCGCGACCTGCGGGCCCTGTTCGTCAACTGCACCCTGAAGAGGTCGCCCGAGACCTCCCACACGCAAGGGCTCGCCAACATCTCGATGGAGATCATGCGGCGCCAGGGGGTCGCCGTGGACGCCGTCCGGGCCGTCGACCACGACATCGCCACCGGCGTGTGGCCCGACATGACCGAACATGGCTGGGCGTCGGACGACTGGCCTGCGCTCTTCGAGCGGGTGTCGGCCGCCGACATCCTCGTGGTGTGCACGCCCATCTGGCTCGGTCAGACGTCGTCGGTCTGCGCCCGGGTGATCGAGCGGCTCTACGGCAACTCCCACCTGCTCAACGACGCCGGCCAGTACGCGTACTACGGGCGCGTCGGCGGCTGCATCGTCACGGGCAACGAGGACGGCATCAAACACTGTGCGATGAGCATCCTGTACTCGCTGCAGCACCTCGGCTACGTGATCCCGCCGCAGGCTGACGCCGGGTGGATCGGGGTGGCCGGGCCCGGGCCCTCGTATCTCGATCCCGGTTCCGGCGGCCCGCAGAACGACTTCACGAACCGGAACACCACGTTCATGACCTGGAACCTGCTCCACCTGGCCCGGATGGTGAGAGACGCCGGGGGCATCCCGGCCCATGGCAACCAGCGCTCGGAGTGGGACGCGGGGTGCCGCTTCGATTTCCCGAACCCCGACTACCGCTGAGGTCTACGGCCACATTGACGTCCGGTTCGCCTGCGTCGGGGTCGTAGGGTCCCGCGGGTTGGCAGCGGGCGCGCCCGGGACGGATAGCCTCTCGCCGTGCTGTTGCTCGCCATCCTGGGTCTGGGGCTGTTCGCCGGCGCAGTCGCCCAGCTCGTACTCGGTACCGGCGTCTATGACATCAACTGGGGCGAGGCCATCGTCGCCGGGCTCGTGGGCTCGTTCGTGGGCGGCCTGCTCGCCAGCCTCATCGCCGGCGACGGCATCCAGCTGCGTGCCAGCGGCATCATCGGGTCGATCATCGGTGCCATCGTGGTCTCGGCCGCCTACCGCTGGTACCGCGGCCGTCGCCGCATCGCCTGAGCAGCCGAGCTGACGTCGACGGGATCCTCGTCACGGCGTCAGGCGGCAGGACCGGTCCCCTCGATCAGCCCGTCCCACGACCAGTGCGGGATGCGCAGACCATCCGGCACGTCATCCGCCGAGTGGTGGTAGCGGGACATCGTGGTCGTGGTCGCCCACGCGAAATAGTCGTGCAGCACCTGTCGGAGCCGATCGTCGCCGGCGAGGCCGACGTCTGCGAGCGCCTGATCGAAGCAGATGATCGCTCGGCGGTCCATGTCCTCGTGCGGCCCGTTGCCGCTGTGAATCCGCACCACCGTGGTCTCGTCACCGTACGCATCCGAGTACCTCGTCGGACCACCGAGAGCCTCCCCCCAGTACGCCGCCAAACGCTCGGTGTGCTGGGGGTGGTATCCGTGGCTGAACGCGTGGCTCACCACGTCGTCCGCCACCACCCTCGCATGCCATGCGGCGGCCAAGCCCAACAGGCCGTCGGCACCGCCCGCGGCCTCGTACACCGTCTGCATCGTCCCAGGATTGCATTCCATGACGGACCGGGCGGGCTCCCCGACCACCAGCTTCGGTGCACGCTGACAACTGTCGGGTGGGCAGCCGCCCCTCCCAGGGGCAAGCTGTGCTTGTCGCGTTCGGGTCCGTCAGTCCGCGCCCACGGTTTCAGTCACTTGGAGCAAACGCAATGGCCAACAAGGCGTCCAAGAAGTCTGCGAAGGTCACAAAGAAGGCCGCCGCGAAGCGTGTCGCTGCCAAAGCGGCCAAACCGCACAAGGTGGCATCCGAGGCGCAGTCGCCCAACGCCAAAGAGCCGGTTCTCCTGGCGGGCGGCAACCCTCAGATCGCGAAGGCCGAAGGCGACGCCCCCGTGCAGGCATACATCGCGGCGATGCCGGGCTGGAAACGCGACGTCGGCCGTCGGCTGGACGCGCTCATCGTCCGCACCGTCCCCGGCGTGCGCAAGGCGGTCAAATGGAACTCGCCGTTCTACGGCGTCGAGGACCAGGGCTGGTTTCTCAACGTCCACTGCTTCACCAAGTACGTCAAGGTGGCGTTCTTCCGTGGCCGGTCGCTGCGTCCTGTCCCCCCGGGCGGGTCCAAGCACAAGGACGTGCGCTACCTCGACATCCACGAGGACGACGACGTCGACGAAACCCAGCTCGCCGATTGGGTCAAGCAGGCCAGCCAACTGCCGGGTGAGGACCTGTGAGGCAGTCGACGTAGATCGACCTCGTTCGTGACCGAGGACGCTGGTTGGACACGGCTGGATCCACTCGTTCGGACTCCCTAGCCGACTGGATCACTTCGATACGGTCGAGTTGACATTGACCCGACCGGAGAGGAGTTCGTCATGGCGTCAATTTCCGAGCGGGAGAACCGGGAGATCGAGGCGGCCAACACCTCTGGCAACACCCCGGTCGTCTTCATCCACGGTCTCTGGCTGCTGCCGAGCAGCTGGGCGAACTGGGCGGACTTCTTCAA
>JBKOUY010000197.1:0-10780 GCA_046723645.1 Actinomycetota bacterium
GCCGACGCCACCCAGGACGCTCACGGCAATCCCACCGTCGTTGCCATGAGCGAGGTCGACCGCCCGGCGGAACCGGGACGGCGGGCCACCGGGGTCGTCACCTGCACGTGGTTCGAGCCGACGGAGTCCACCCAGCTCGACGCGACCAAGGCGCTGCCGGGCCCGCCGGTGCCATCCGGTGCCGCACTCCTCGACGACCACATCTACTACCGGGTCTGCGAGAACGGCGACGGCGAGGTCGTGTTCCGCGGCTGGACCCGCTGGACCGCCGCCGAGGCCCAGGTGCTGGCCGCCGACCTGGCCTACGAAGCCTCCCGGGAGCTGCCGCTGCCCCACCCCCGCCCGGCTCTGTCCCCCGCCATCGGCACCGACCAGCTCGTCGGGCTACCCACCTGGCTCTGGCTCGAGCCCGGGTCCTGGGCGACGCTCGATGCCACTGCCAGCGTGCCCGGGCTGTCGGCCACGGCGACCGCCACGCCGGTCCAGGTGAGCTGGGACATGGGTGACGGAACGGTCGTCACCTGCGCCGGTCCGGGCGTGCCCTACGACCCCACCCGCGACGACGATGCCCAGTCCACGGACTGCAAGCACACCTACCAGCATGTATCCGCCGGCGAGCCGAGCGGCGCCTACACGGCCACCGTGTCCGTCGATTGGGCCATCACCTGGAGCGCCACGAACGGCCAGGGAGGCACCCTGCCCGGCACTACCCGCGGCACGTCCTTCGCGGTTCCGGTTGCAGAGCGCCAAGCGGTTGTCTGCTACGGCGGGCCGGACGACTGCTGACGCGGTCCGGGACCCCGGCGCTTCCCGCGACACCGAGGCCCCGTCCGCGGTGGTGGACCGCCGCCCGAGACCCATGAGTAGTTGACGTTCGGAGCGTGGGCACTCCCCAAGAGGGGGGATGTTCGCTCCGTGTCCTCATGCCTCCTCGACCCGCAGCAACCCCAGCCGGATCGCCTCGAGCACCGCCGACATCGTCGTCGGGCGATCGAGCTTGGCGCGGATTGCCTTGATGTGGTCTCGCACGGTGTAGGTAGTGATGTCGAGAGCCCGGGCCGCCTGCGCCGGGCTCAATCCCGACGCCAGGAGCCCCAAGACCTGCCGCTCCCTGACCGAGAGCAGCCGGTCGGTCGGCGTTCCCTCGACGTGCCAAACGGGCAGGTCGTCGACGCACCGCGGGCCCGCCTGCAGGCAGGCGATGAGCGCAGACAGCGGGGTCTGGCGGGACACGACGATGATGCCGCGGGTGTCGACCGACGGCTCGTACGGTCCGTGCTCGGCGATCAGCACCACGGGACCGCCGGCCTGGGTGGCGGCCTCGAGCAGGCCGACCCAGCCGTGTCCGAGGGACCGCGCGGCGATGACGGCAGCGTCGATGCCCTCACGGGCCCGCGCTCCCGAGGCGATGGCGTCGACCGCCGCCAGGCCCGGTGCAGCGTCGATGGCCGCCACCAGCGCCTGGCGCACGAGACGTTGGGGCTCGACGACGAGGACGGTCCGGATGGATCCGTTGACGGGCTTCACGACCCGGCCCGACCGTCGGGGGCGCCGGCGGGCGCGCCGGCGAACGTTTGCAGTGGCATGGGATCCTTCCCGTGTTCGTAGGGGTGAACTGGCTGACCGACTTGCGTCGGTCAGCCGGGAAGGCGCCCAGGGCCGTGGACGAGGCTGGTCAACCGCGTCGCACGGTCGTGCACCACATCGCCTGGCGGTCCGCCCGGTCCGGGCAGCTCGCCGGCCAGGAAGGCCACCAGGCTCGAAGGTCCGGCGCCGCCGGACCGAGATTCGCCCGGCCCGCCCGAGCCACCGGATGGCGCCGCCCATGACAGGGCGCCGGACGGCACCCCGCTTGGCGATTCGCCCTCGCCCGTGGCGGCGCCGGGCATCGACCCGAGTACGGAGACGGGCATACGGGCGCTTGTGGCGCCGATCGGCGCCGTCGCGCCGCGGGCGGCCGCGGACGACGACGGGGTGAGCTCGGCGGGACCGGCCGGGGGCCCGGGTCCCGTGCTCCCCGCGGAGTCGAGGGTCGGAGCGACCAGACCCCCAACCGGCGCGACCAACGGGGCAACGACGTCGAGCACCGGCGGCACGGCCCGCATGACCGGCGCCACCACCGGCGCCGCGGCCTCCACAACCGGCGCCACCACCGGCACCGCCGCCTCCACAACCGGAACGGCCGCCTCCACAACCGGAGCGGCGGCCTCGGCCACCGGAGTCACCAGCGGCGCAGCCGCCTCGACTACCGGGGCGACAACCCGCGCCACAACCGGCACGGCCACCTCCACAACCGGAGCGGCGGCTTCGGCCACCGGAGTCACCAGCGGCGCAGCCGCCTCGACTACCGGGGCGACAACCGGCGCCGCCGCCTCAACTACAGGCGCCGCCACCTCGACAACCGGCGCCGCCGTCTCGACCACAGGCGCCGCCGTCTCGGCCGTTGGAGCCAGCGGCTCTGCGGCCTGTGCGATGGGCTCCACGACCGGAGCGAGCGGTTCGACCTGCGGCGGATCGGCCTCCGGCATCAACGCCCCGGCCGGGCGCGGGGCAAGCGCAGCTGGCACGGGGTCTGCGACCTGGTCCACCGTGGCGACCAGGCCGTCCACCGCCGTGTCGATCGGTGCCGGGGTTTCGGCCCCCGCCGGCTCAGCGAGCAACTGCTCGGCCGCGAGGGCGATGATCCCGATCCCGACCATGCCGGCGGCCCAGATCAGCGCGCGCCGCCGCAGTGAGGCCCGCGCGGTGGGGCGGTCCACCAGCATCGACCTGCCGTCTAGTCGCGGCGCAGTTTGCACGCACCCCCCAAAGTTGGGGACCAGCCATTAGGGGTGTGTCCCGAGCGCCCGGGACGCTACCCGCTGGGGGCGGGTGGTAATCGGCTCACGAATGGCGCACCCGCGACAACAGCGTGCGGACCGACGGGCGCCGGCCCGAGCGGTTGCGGTGGGCCGAACGGAGCACTTGAGCGTCGTTGAGCAGCGATTCCCGGTGCTGCTCGGCCAGTGCGATGGTCTCGTAGTGGTTCATGGCGTCCTCCTCATTCGGTGGCTCCATCGTGCGCCTGACCAGGGCTTTCGACATCCGTGGCCAGCACCGAACGACCACGGAAGGAACACGGATCCACCACTGACCCACCACCTACATACGCCGCCGCCGTTACGCTCGACGGCGTGTGCCGGAACATCACCACCCTGCGAGGCCTCGAGCCCGAGGCGACCACCGAGGAGATCGAGGCGGCTGCCCGCCAGTACGTCCGCAAGGTGAGCGGCGTGCAGGCCACCTCGGCGCAGACCGAAGAGGCGTTCGAGCGTGCGGTCAGCCGGGTCGCCGACGCCACCGCCGACCTGCTCACGAGCCTGCCACCCCGCCGCCAGCCACCGCCGACGCTCCCGCCGTTGCGCCGCCTGCGCGCCAAGCGTCCCGCGACCGCCGCCTAGCGGCGCACGAGGGCGCACCACCGGCGACGGCGCTCATCTCCCGATCGTCGCCCGCACAGCCGCCCGGCGATTGGGCGTAGCCTTCCCCGGTGCTTGGGGATCGGATCGCCGCCGGGGCGCGTCGGGCGACTGACGGCCACGTCGACGGCAGCACCGGCAGCCCCGCGGATGGCGCGGCCAACGCCGCCGGCGCGGCCACCGCCGCCGGCGGCGACCCCCTGAGCGACCCAAGCGACGCGAGCGACTCGGGCGACCCGATCGACGCCCGGGCGCGCGAGCTGCTCGACGAGCTCACGCTGCACGAGAAGCTGCACCTCCTCTCCGGCGACGCTCCCCCGATCAGCGGGCTGATCGGCCTGGTCCGCCACTACAACGAGGAGCCGTACGTCGCCGGTGCGGTCCCACGGCTGGGCATCGCCGGCATCCGCTTCAGCGACGGGCCCCGCGGCGTGGTCATGGGCCACGCCACCGCGTTCCCGGTCCCCATGGCGCGCGGTGCGAGCTTCGACCCCGAGCTCGAGCAGCGGATCGGCGACGCCATCGGCATCGAGTGCCGCGCGCTCGGCGCCAACCTGTTCGCGGGCGTGTGCGTCAACCTGCTGCGCCACCCGGCCTGGGGCCGGGCCCAGGAGACCTACGGCGAGGATTCGCACCTGCTCGGGGAGATGGGTGCCGCCCTGGTGCGGGGCGTCCAGCGCCACGTGATGGCGTGCGTGAAGCACTTCGCCTGCAACTCCATCGAGGACAACCGCTTCCGGGTCGACGTGCGCATCGACGACGACGACCTGCGCGACATCTACCTGCCCCACTTCCGACGGGTGGTGGACCAGGGCGTGGCGGCGGTGATGACCGCCTACAACCGGGTCAACGGCAGCTATTGCGGCCACCACCGGCACCTGATCACCGAGGTGCTCAAGGGCGACTGGGGCTTCGACGGCTTCGTGATGAGCGACTTCGTGCTGGGCGTGCGCTCGGCCGACGCCTTGAACGCCGGCCTGGACATCGAGATGCCATTCCGCCTGCGGTTCCGGCGGCTGGCCCGGCTGGCCCGCTCGGGCTGGGTGCCGCCCGACCGCATCGACGACGCCGCGCTCCGCATCCTCCGCCAGCAGCTGCGTTTCGATCGCGGGAATGGCCGCCAGGACGACCGATCCCGCGACGAGAACGCGTGTGCGGCCGAGCACGTGGCCAGCGTCAAGCACCGGACCCTGGCACGGGAGGCCGCCGAGCGGTCGATCGTGCTGCTGCGGAACCGGGTGCTGGGCCGGATCGACGAGGCCGAGGACATGGGCGACGGCGCGGGCCCCACCGAGGAGACCGACGGCGGGCCCGCCACCGCCAACGGTGACGCCCCCGCGGGCGGCGAATGGCGGCGCGTCCTCCCGCTGGACCCGGGCTCGGTCGAGTCGCTGGCGGTGTTCGGAGGGCTCGCCGCCCAGCCGGTGACAGGGGACCGGGGATCGAGCCACGTCCGGGCCCCGTCGGTGGCGACGGTGCTCGACGGCCTGCGGGCGGTCGGCGACCGCCACGTCATCGACGTCCGGTACCAACGCGGCGACGACCTGAGCGCCGCCGGCTTCACGGCCTCCCGGGCCGACGCCGCGGTGGTGGTCGCCGGCTACACCCACCGCGACGAGGGCGAGAACGTGCTGGGGAGGGGTGGCGACCGCAAGGAGCTGACGCTTCGCCCCCAGGACGAGCGGCTCATCCGCACCGTGGCGGCCGCCAATCGGCGGACGATCGTCGTGCTCATCGGCGGCAGTGCCATCGTCACCGACGCGTGGCGGGAGCAGGCGGGGGCCATCCTGATGGCCTGGTACCCGGGGATGGAGGGCGGCCACGCCGTCGCCCGCGTGCTGTTCGGCGAGGTCAACCCCGGCGGCCGCCTGCCGTGCACCTGGCCCCGGTCGGCCGAGCAGCTACCGCCGTTCGATCCGGGAGCCACCAGCGTCCGCTACGGGCCGCTGCACGGCTACAGGCTCATGCAGGCCACCGAGCGGGCGCCGGCCTTCCCGTTCGGGTTCGGCCTGTCCTACACCACCTTCGGGCACGGTCGCCCGACCGGGCGACGGACCTGGGACGGCACCATCGCAGTCACCGTTCCCGTCACCAACACCGGCACCTGCGCCGGCGACGAGGTCGTGCAGCTCTACCTCGACGAGGCGCTCGGGTCGGATCCCCGCCCGCTCCGCACCCTCCGGGGGTTCCGCCGGGTCACGGTGGCGCCGGGGGCGACGGTCAACGTCACACTCGTCGTCCCGCCGGAGGGCGCCGACCGGGCGCAGGCCGCCAACGGCGGCGTGCTGGTCGTGCACGTGGGCCGGAGCGCCGACCCCCGGGACCAACGATCCATCGAGGTCTGAGCGCAGACCAAGGATCAGGTGAAGGATGGGCCCGCCGCCGGCACCGACCCCCCGTTGGGGCTCACGGGACCCGCCGGCCCGGTGGATTCCACGTCGGCCGCCTCGGGCTCCGGTGCCTGCCCGTTGGTCATCGGCAGCGCCATCGACACCTTCTCGTGACGCTCATGGGCCGCCTCGACCGCATCGTGATACGCCTCCAGCTGAGCCAGGAAGGTCTGCTCGTGGTAGGCGGTCCCGTCGATGAGCGGGCCGGGGATGCCGTCGAGCACGGCGACCACGTCCTCGCCCGCGATCGTCTTGTGGGTCTCGAGGGCGTGCGCCAGGGCCAGCACCTGCGCGCGGTGCTCCCGCAGCAGGGCCTCGGCGCGCTCCAACAGGTCACCCAGGTTCGACTCCACCCGCTCCCCGAGGTTGCCCTTCAGCAGGTCGCGCTGGTCGTCGTCGGGGCCGCCGGGCCGGCCGCCGCCTCCGATCCCCACCTTGTGGGTGACGCCGTGCGAGGCCACGGTGCGGCCCATCCCCCAGTAGCCCTCCATCAGCGTGGCCACCGTGGTCGCGGACTCGAGGTCGCCGGAGACGCCGGACGACGAGTCGCCCCCGAAGAACAGGCGCTCGCCGGCCAGCGAGGCCAGGGAGACCACGATGTCGGACTCGTACTCGCTGCGCCAGCGCGTGAACTGGTCCTCGGGCTTGATGCT
Source organism: Actinomycetota bacterium (assembly GCA_046723645.1). Lineage (GTDB taxonomy): Bacteria > Actinomycetota > Acidimicrobiia > Acidimicrobiales > VFJN01 > DASQUK01. The sequence continues at coordinate 6,502 of JBKOUY010000197.1, forward strand.
CGACACCATGCCCAGGTAGCTGCCGCCCTTCTCGATGGTGGCCAGGTCGATCATCAGGTGCTTGCGGGTGCGGTACGCGGCCACCGCGTGGCAGGCCTCGTGGACCGCGATGGCGTGGCGCTCCCGCTCGATGTACTCGACATCCTCGGGCGGGCCCAGCTCCTTGAGGTGCTTGGCCTTGATGACGTCCTCCCAGGTGATGACCTCCCGGCCCTCGCGGATGCTGTAGATGAGGGCCTCGTTGACCAGGTCCTTCATCGACGCGCCGGTGGCGTAGGGGGTGATCGTGGCCAGCTTGTCGACGTCCTCGGGGGTGAGCTCGTGCCGGACGTTGGCCAGGTAGCCCTCGTAGGTGCGCTTGCGGCCGTCCTTCGACGGGTACCCGACCTTGTACATGCGGTCGATGCGGCCCGGCCGCAGCAGCGCCTCGTCGAGCGACTGCGGCATGTTGGTCGCCATCATCGTCAGGATGCGGTACTTGGGTGGCGGCTTGGGCCGCATGCCCAGGGCCCGCCGCACGAAGCGGTTGATGAAGCCCCGCGGCTTCTTGAGGCCGGACAACTCCGACAGCAGGGCCTGGAGGGTCCCCATCCCGCCGCCGCCCGCCATGCCGCCCATGATGATGCGATCGACGACCCGCGGCGGCCGGTCGTCGGGCGTCGCCGGCGCCAGGGTGGACTGGAGCACCACCGCCTGCGACTGGGGCGACAGCCACCGCAGGTGCTCGCTGGCGTCATCGGACGAGGGCGACCACGCCGCTGCGGGCGACCCCGGCGCCGGGGTGGCCCCCGGCTGCCCGAAGGGACCCGGCGTCAGCTGGCCGCGGTTGCCCAGGGCATCGGCCTCGTCGAAGAACACGATCACCCCGCCGTACCGCAGCGCCAGCCTCCGGAGCTTGCGGAACAGCCCCTTCACCTTCAGGATCCCGACACCCATGAACATGTTGATGAACGCGCCGGGATCCACGAAGACGAACGGCTTGCCGGTCTCGCCGGCGACCGCCTCGGCCATGAGCGTCTTGCCGGTCCCCGGCGGGCCCCAGAGGAGCAGGCCACCCGGCACGTAGCCGCCCTTGTCCTCGATGGCCTCGGGCCGCTCCAGGAAGACCATGTTCTCCTTGACTCGCTCGAGCACGGCGTCCTGGCCCCAGACGTCGGAGAAGCGGGTCTTGATCTCGTCGGGCATGTAGGTGTCGATGCCGCCTCGCGACAGGAACCAGAACAGGCCGATGAACTGGATCATCACGAAGAAGAAGCCGAAGAGCAGCTGGAACACAAAAGGCAGCCACTCCCAGACGCGCGACGGCAGCTCGAACAGAGCGGTGACCGGCGGGACGTCGTAGATGGCGGCGAGCACCACGCTCGCGACCGCCAGGAGCACCAGGACCTTGAGGACGCGGGCCACCCGGTAGCGGTTCCAGTCGTTGACCAGCCGGGAGCGGCGCTCCCAGCGATCGAACAGCCGGGTCCAGAACCCGTAGTAGCGCGGGGACCGCTCCGCCAGGAGGTAGTGGAATTGGCGAAGCAGCTCGGCGCCGATCGCGACGAGGACCCACCACTTGGTGCGCACGGTCTCCTGGACGGCGTCGCCGAACGTGTTGAACGGGTTGTCGTCGGACAGCTCGGCCCAGACCAGGAACCAGAACAGGGCGATGAACAACAGCAGGAACTTGACGCGGTCCCACCAGGCCAGTGGCTTGCGGGTCTCCGCCTCGGGGCCGGACCCGAAGCCGTGGTAGCCGGGCGCCGGTAGCCCCCGCCTCTCCTCCTCGGTCGGCGCGGGCGTGTGCTGGCCGTTGGGATGCGACGTCATGTGTCGTTCTCCTGGATGGTCCACGAGTCAACGATGTCGGCGATCTCGTCCTTGTGGGTCTCGAGGTAGCAGTCCTCGGCGCACGCAACCTGGAACACGAACATGGTGGTGCTGTCGGCGTCGAGCAGGACCGTGCGGTCGGTGACGACGAGATCCCCGCCCTCCCCGGCGACGGCGAAGACGACGTGCACGCCGTGGTAGCCGCCGTCGAACTTCACCGGGTCGTTGGCGAGCACCTGCACGGGCACGTTGGCGCGGGCGGCGGCCACCGGGTCGCCCTGGGGGTTGCCGAGGCCGCGCAGAGCACTGAGGTTGATCTGCTCCCGCTCGTCGGGCGTCAGCGCCCGGACCTGCACGACGCCGGTGGGATCCGCGTCACCGGCCCTGGTCGACGCCTCGGCGCTGGGAGTGTCGCTGCCGTCGAAGGTCCGCAGCCACATGCCTTGACTGCGCCGCTCCAGCTGGTTGTCGGAGTCGTCCGGGAACAGGTCGTGCTCGTCGTAGATCTTCCAGTCGTCCGGCAGCTTGGCGTAGACGCCCAGGTCGTCGTTCTGCACGAACTGGTAGCCGGATCCCCCACACGCGCCGCCCACCACCGCCGCCGCCGCAACCGCACCGAGGCCCACGAGGGACCGTGTGACCCTCATCACCACAATTGTCGCTCACCCGACCACGGATAGCGACAGGTGCGTCGATCCGAGTACCTCAGGATCCCGGTGTCTCGGCCGCCGGTCCCCGACGCAGCCGCCGCGGGATCTCACGGATCGTGACCTGGGAGGCGATCGGCAATCCGTCACGTGCGGACAGCTCCTTGCACAGCCGGTAGGTCACCCACGCGACGATCGGGGGGACCGCCAGCACCAGGATGCGGAAGGTCCAGAGGATGGCGTTGACCGACAGGCCGAAGGTCGATGCCAGCACGTCGGCAGCGGCGCCGAAGAAGCAGATGACGTAGAAGGAGAGGGTGGCCGTGCCGAGCGCCGTCCTGACCGGGCGTTGTCGTGGTCGGTCCAGCAGGTGGTGCTCGCCGTAGTCGCCGGTGACCCGCGCCTCCAGGAACGGCCACGCGTAGAGCAGGGCGAACGTCACCCCGGCCAGCAGCACGCCCGGGAAGAACGGGTTGGGGATCTCGAAGCCGAAGGCGCGGATCTCCCATCCCGGCATGATGCGCAGCGCCCCGTCGAGCCAGCCCATGTACCAGTCGGGCTGGCTGGCGGTCGACACCTCGGCGGGATCGAACGGCCCGTACGTCCAGATGGGGTTGATCTGGAACACGCCGCCGAGGAACGCCAGCACCGCGGACGTCAGGAAGAACAGTCCCAGCGCCTTGAACGTGTAGGTCGGCCAGAACCTCTCGCCGACGACGTTGTCCTCGCGTCGCCCCGGCCCCGGGAACTGGGTGTGCTTGTGGCGGACCAGTATCGCCAGGTGGACGGCGATCAGGACGGCGATGAGCGCCGGGACCAGCAGGATGTGGATGACGTAGAGGCGCTGGATGATGTCCGGTCCGGGGAACTCGCCGCCGAACAGGAGCGACGCCGCCCACGTGCCCACCAGGGGAATCGAGATCGTGATCCCGTAGACGATGCGCAGGCCGGTCCCCGAGAGCTGGTCGTCGAGCAGCGAGTAGCCGAACAGGCCGTTGAACATCGCCAGCGGCAGCAGCGTGCAGCCGACGATCCAGTTGATCTCGCGGGGGCGACGGAACGCGCCGGTGAAGAACACCCGCGCGAGGTGCACCGTGATGGCGGCCAGGAACAGCAGGGCCGCCCAGTGGTGGATCTGCCGCATCACCAGGCCGGCCCGCACGTCGAAGCTCAGGTCCAGTGCCGAGCGGTAGGCCTCGGACATCTCGACGCCGCGCAGGGGCTCGTAGCTGCCGCGATACACGACCTCGTTGGTGCTGGGGTCGAAGAAGAACGTTAGGTAGATGCCGGTGAGGACCAGCACCACGAAGGCGTAGAGCGCCAGCTCCCCGAGCATGAAGGACCAGTTGTCGGGGAACACCTTGTTGAGGGCGGTCCGGGCGAGTTTGGCCGCCCCGAGCCGGGAGTCGATCCAGCGGGCGATCCGGTGCGTGTACAGCCGCTCGGGCCCCCGGCGCTTCGGCCCGGCCGGGGCCGCCTCGCCCGCCGCCGGGGCCTGGTCGGCCATCCCCGGGGCCTGCTCGCTCATCCGCTCACCGTCCCCGGTCCCAGAACCCGGGGCCGACCGGGCCCGAGAAGTCGCCGCTGGCGATGATGAAGCCGTCGCCGTCGAGCCCGAGCGGCAGCTGCGGCAACGACCGGGCGGCGGGCCCGAACACGGGGCGGGCGTGGCGCATGACGTCGAACGTCGACTGGTGGCACGGGCACAGGAGCAGGCCGGATGCCGTCTGGTAGAGGCCGACGGGGCAGCCCACGTGGGTGCAGATCTTGGAGTACGCGACGATGTCGTCGACCGTCCAGTCCTCCCGGCCCGGCGCCGG
>JBKOUY010000194.1:0-12673 GCA_046723645.1 Actinomycetota bacterium
AATCCCGTACGGTTCGGTGCCCGCATGCGGGCCTATCCACTCGGCCTCTGAGTGCGGGGGCACCGGATCGCTCCCGGGGTGCTCCGCGGCGTACCGTTGTCCGCTGTGCCGGACAAGCGCCAGACCTCCAAGCAGCGCCGGGCCGCCCGCAACCGGGCATCGCGTGACGCGCTCGCCGCCCGTCGGACAAACGCCGTGACCGGCGCGACCGCCTCGGCGTCGTCACGAACCTCCAGCGCCGGGTCGGCAGCCGCAGGCTCCGGGAGGGGCGCGGGCGCCAGCGCCGGCCGGGCCGGTTTCGGCGGCCTGCTGGGCGCCAGGGGCAACCGCCGCCCCGGGGACCTCGCGGTGGTCGCTGCGCTCGGGCTGGCCGTCGTGTCGGCGGTGTCGGTGCTGTTCTTCACCAGGGTGCCGGTGGACGACCGGGGCGAGCCGCTGCCCCAGAGGTTCCGGGGCGTGGCGGAGTCCGCCCGCGAGGCCATCACCGGCCAACCGTTGCCCGATGAGAAGACGTCGCTCGTCGACGCCTTCGGTCCCGGGATCCTGCTGCCCATCGCGCTCCCGGTCGTGGTGGCTGGCGTCGCGTTCTGGGCGAATCGCCGCCCCAATCGCGCGCGACTCCTGATGTACGCGATGGTGGCGATGGCGGTGGTCGTGCTGTTCGCCGGTGTGATCGGCCAGTACTTCTTCCCGTCGCTGATCGCCCTCGCCATCGCGACCTACCAGGTCCGCAAGGCCGACATGCCGGCCCGCGCCGCCGAGCGGGCGGCGCCGACACGCGGGCGCCGCGGGGTCATCGACGCCGAGTCCGAGGAGGTCGAGGACGAGCGTGTCGACGCCGGCCCCGACCCCGATGGCGGCGGCGACGAGGCCGGGAGCGACGCGCGCACCGACCCGCTGGCCGAGCTCGAGGCCGAGCTGGAGGCCGAGGAGCGCGCCGGCGGAGGTGGGGGAGACGGTGGTCGCTCCCGCGGCTCGACACCCGAGGGGTGAGATCGCCGGAATCGGATCCGGGCGCCGTCGTCCGCGTGCGGGCGGTGGTCGCGGGCCGGGTCCAGGGCGTCTGGTTCCGCGAGAGCTGCCGGCGTGAGGCCGAACGCCTCGGCGTGACCGGGTGGGTGCGCAACCGGGCGGACGGCTCCGTCGAGATCGAGGCGCAGGGCAACCGGGCGGCCGTCGGTGCGCTGGTGACCTGGGCCCACGAGGGTCCCCGGCTGGCAGTCGTCGAGTCCGTCGCCGTCGAGGCGTTGGCGGTCGAGGCACACGGGACGCCGGCGACGCGCCATTTCGCCGTCCGCTGAGGAGCTGACCGAATGCCCGCGCCTACGGTGCTGCCGCCGTCCCGCTGAGCGCGGCGGACGCCAGCACCGTGGCCGACTCGAGCTGACCGGCCGCCTCCGCGCCGCCCGCACCCGCAGCCAGCCCGCTCGGCTCGGCCAGCGCGTAGAGCCGGAAGTCGTAGTTGTGGGTGCCCGAGGGCGGGCAGGGTCCCGACCAGCCCCGGCGCCCGAAGTCGTTGAGCCCCTGGACCGCCTGGGACGGCGGGTCGCCGCGAGCCAGCCCGGTGCCATCGGGCGGCAATCCGGCGATGACCCAGTGGATGAAACCGTCGGCGTCGGGGTCGCGGACCACCAGCGCGAGCTCGGCGGTGCCGCCCGGGACCCCGGTCCAGGCCAGGGGCGGCGACACGTCGTCGCCCACGCACGTGTACTCGGGCGGGATCGGCTGCCCGTTGCCGAACGCAGGGCTGGTCAGCCGCAGCGTCGTGGCCGTCGTCGGTGGCGCCGTGCCCCCGGAGCCCTGGTCGTCGCCGGTTCCGCCCCCGGTGCCCGCGACCACCTCGGTGGTGGACGGCGCCACCGAGGAGGTCGTGCTCGCCGACGTCGTGGTCTGGTCGGGGCTCGGGGCGCGCAGCTCCCGGCCGTCGTCGCCGCACCCGGCCACGAGGAGCGCCACGGCACACGTCACCAACACCCCGCGCATCGGCCGAGTGTGTCAGGTTCGGGGTAGGCAGGGCCGTCAGGGTGCGCGACGACCGCGTTCGGCCCTCGGCTCGAGGCTCCTGATTGCCCCCGCCGTGCCCAAAGTGGTGGCTCCAGCGATGACAGTGGTGGGCATCGACAGGCCGTTGGGCGGATCGGGCATGGCGGACGACGAGCACTTCCCGGACAGCGACGACTTCCCGGACCACGAGCTGCTACGCATCGAGACCGTCGGTGATCGCACCGGCGCGACGGTCATCGTGGTCGGCCATCTCGACGAGCAGAGCTCCGGGCGCCTCCTCGACGCGGTCGAGCGGGTGCTGGCCACCCGGCCCCCGGCGATCGCCATCGACGCCAGCGGCCTGACGTTCGTGAACTCGTCCGGCCTTGCGGCGCTGCTGAGGGCCCGTCACGCCGTGATGACGGAGGCGGGCTTGGCATTCCGCATCGTCGACCCGTCGCCGGCCCTGCGGCACACGGCCGAGCTGGCGGGCTTCGAGCAGCTGCTGGGCGACGGGTGAGGCGCAGCAGCCGGCCCGGCGTGTTGCAGACTGTCCGCGCTCGGATGGGTAGACCCTCGATCAGCTCGTGAAGCACTGCAGCGATGCGAACGCTCTTGCCGCCAGCGGCGCGGTTGCGCGCACTCCTGGGGCCGGACGCGGCCGGCGTCCGGCAGAGCCTCGTCGCGCTCGGGCTGAACTCGAGCACCAGCTTCGTGGCCGGTGCGTTCCTCGGGTCGATCACCGGGACGCTCGACCGTTACCCGGGCCTGTTGGTGCTGGTCCCCGCCGCGATCGGGCTCCGGGGGAACATCTTCGGATCCTTCGGCAACCGGCTGTCGACGTCGATCCATGCCGGGACGTTCAGGTGGTCGCTGCGACGCGAGACCGTGCTGGGCCAGAACGTCCTGGCCTCGATGTTGCTCACGATGGCGATCTCGCTCGCGCTGGCGGTCGTCGCCAAGGCGATCGCCGTCGGCCTCGGGCTCACCGACTCGATCGACCTCTTGTCGATGTCGACGGTGTCGATCGTCGGTGGAGTGCTGGGTTCGCTGGTGGTGCTGGGCGCGGCGCTCGCGCTGACCGGGGGCGCGGTCCGCTACGGCTGGGACCTCGACAACGTCACCGCCCCGCTGGTCTCGACCCTGGGTGACGTCCTGACGCTGCCGGCGCTGTTCCTGGGCACGCTGCTGCTCGGGATCCCGGTCGTCACCCCCACGGTGGGCGGGGTCCTGGTCGTTGCCTCGCTCGTCCTGCTCATCGTGGGCTGGGAGTCATCGAGCGAGGGCCTGCGCCGCATCGTCCGGGAATCGGTGCCGATCCTGGTGCTCGCGGGGTGCATCAGCGCGCTGGCAGGCGTCACGCTCGAGAAGTCGTTCGTCAGGTTCGAGGCCCTGCCCGCGCTGCTGGTCCTGGTCCCGGCGCACCTGTCCAGCTCGGGCGCCCTCGGCGGCATCCTGTCGGGCCGGCTGTCGTCGAAGCTCTTCCTGGGCCTGGTCGAGCCGGAGGCCAGCCCCAACCGCGAGGCCCGCAGGGACATCTCCCTGGTCCTCCTCCTCGCCGTGCCGGTGTACGCCTTCAACGGGTTCGGCGCCCACTGGGTCGCCCGTGCCCTGGGGGAGGCGAGCCCCGGGCTGGCCCAGATGGTCGGCGTCTCCCTGATCGGCGGGGCGCTGGCCGTGGCGTTCGTCGTGACCGTGGCGTACTACGGCACGCTGGCCGCCTACCGCACCGGCGTCGATCCCGACACCTATGGCATCCCGGTCGTCAGCTCTTCGGTCGACTTCGTCGGCGCCTTCACCCTGATCATCGCCATCGCCCTGCTGGGGCTCTCCTGATCCGCCTATCGTCTGAGGTCGATACCCGCAATGGACGACAGACCCCGAAATCTCCGGGCCATGCTCGCCGAGGTCAAGGACCTCTCGGAGCTCATGGTCGATCTTGCCTACGCCGCCCTCTACTTCGGCGATCCCGACATGGCCGAGGAGGTCGGCGCCCTCGACGAGCGCATGGATGCGCTGGTGCACGACATGCGCTCCGTGTGCGTCATGGCCGCCCGCAACCCCCGCGAGGCCGACGCCATGGCATCCGTCCTGCAGGTGATCTCCGCCATCGAGCGCATCGCCAACTCTGCGACCGACATCGCCCGGATCGTCACCCACCGGCTCGGCATCCCCCGCGAGCTCGTCGCCGACCTCTCCAACGCCGAGGAGGTATCACACCGGGTCCGGGTGCGCGACGGCTCACATCTCGCCCGCCGCCCGCTGGCCGACCTGGAGCTGCCGGTGCAAACCGGCATGCGCATCGTCGCCATCCGCCGCGACCGGGAGTGGATCACCGACGTCGAGGGCGAGGAGATACTGCTGCCCGGCGACGTGCTGTTCCTGCGGGGGTCCCCGGCCGGCATCACCCGACTGCGGGAGCTCGCCGCCGCCCCCCTGTGGGAGCCGCCGACGCCGCCGGAGGACGGCACGCTCACCGACCTCGACCGGGCCATCGACGTGCTGGTCGAGATGAAGAACGTCTCGGAGACGGCCGTCGGGCTGGCGTACTCAGCCCTGGTGCTGCGCGACCTGGGGCTCGCCGCCGAGGTGCGGCACCTCGAGGACCGGCTCGACGAGATGAAGGACCGGCTCGAGCTCTGGGTGCTCCGCGCCAGCTCGGGCGACATCGACCCGTCGCCGCTGCGGGGGCTGCTGCACCTGTCCCAGGCCGCAGAGGACCTGGGCGATGCGGCGCAGCAGATGGTGTGGCTGATCGAGAAGCACGAGGAGGTGCACCCGATCATCAAGATCGCGCTGGGGGAGAGCGACGAGGTGGTGGTGCGGGTGCCCGTCGCCCTGGCATCGCCGGCCGACGGTGCGACCCTCCACGATCTCCAGCTCGACGTCGATCCCGGGTTCCACGTGCTCGCTGTGCGGCGCGGCGGCCGCTACATCTACTCCCCGCGCGGTCACGTCGAGCTGCACGCGGGGGACGAGCTGATCGCCAGCGGCCCCGACGAGGGACACCCGCTGCTCGCTGCCCGCCTGGGCTGGCGGCTCGAGGAGGACGAGGACACGGGCCAGGAGCGGCTCGAACCCCTGGCCGGCGTCAGCTAGAACGCCGAACTTGCGGTGGCTAGCGCCCCCATGAGGGCTCCAACTGCCGCACGTTCGGGGGGAGGGTCAGATGTAGCCGCGCAGGCGCGTGGCCTGGGCGACGCGCTGGATACCGATGGCGAAGGCTGCCTGGCGCAGGGTCACGCCATGCTCCTCGGCGAATGCGAGCGTGTCGTGGGACGCCTTGGCCAGGCGGTCCGACAGCTCGGCCAGGAAGCGGTCTTCCTTCCAGGTGAACTGCTGGATGTTCTGCGTCCACTCGAAGTAGGAGCCGGTGACGCCGCCGGCGTTGGCCAGGACGTCGGGGATCACCAGCACGTCGCGGTCGCGCAGGATCTTGTCGGCGCCGGGCGTGGTCGGGTGGTTCGCGGCCTCCACGACGATACGCGCGCGCACCCGGTCGGCGTTGTCCTCGGTGATGACCGACTCCACGGCGGCCGGGACGAGCACGTCGACGTCGAGCTCGAGCAGCTCCGCATTGGTCAGCGGCTCGATGCCGTTGGTGCCGGCGAGGTCGGCCAGCGCTCCGCCGGACCGGACCATGGCGATGACCGCGGGCACGTCCAGCCCGTCGGGGCGGACGATGCCGCCGCCCACGTCGGAGACCGCCACCACGGCCGCACCGCGCTCCGCCAGCTCGTGGGCCACCCAGCTGCCGACTTGGCCGAACCCCTGCACGGCCACGCGCTGGCCCCGCAGCTCGACGTCCCGGTGGCGGCAGCAGGCGTCGAGCACGTAGACGACGCCGCGGCCGGTGGCGGAGTCCCGTCCCGGCGCCCCGCCCAGGTCCAGCGGCTTGCCGGTCACGATCGCCGGGCTGTAGCCGTGGACCGACGAGTAGGCGTCCATCATCCACGCCATCACCTGGCGGTTGGTGTTGAGGTCGGGTGCGGGAATGTCGCGGTAGACCCCGAGCACGTGATGGATCGACAGGGTGAACCGCCGCGTCATGCGCTGCAGCTCGTCGGTGCTCATGCCGGTCGGATCGACCTCGATGCCTCCCTTGGCGCCGCCGAACGGCAGCTCCATGAGGGCGGTCTTCCACGTCATCAGCGACGCCAGCGCGCGCACCTCGTCGAGGTCGGACCGGGGGTGGAACCGCACCCCGCCCTTGTAGGGCCCGCGGGCGCCGTTGTGCTGCACCCGGTAGCCCCGCGCGACCATCAGCTCGCCGTCGTCGAGCCGCACCGGCACCTGGACCGCCACCTCGCGATAGCTGGTGGTGAGGATGCCGTACAGGTCGTCGTCGAGGTCGATGACCCGCGCCGCCTCCGTGAAGTAGTGGTTGACCGCGTCGATCGCGGACTGATCGGGCACGGCGACCTCCTCGGGGCGCCGAGGTTCCGGCGGGTCAGTCGGGCGGCGGGCCGATCGGCGGATCCGACGACGGCGGACGGGGGGCACGAGAGCCCGCGCTCGTGTCGGGCACCGGCGGCGGCTCGGCGCGGTCGTCGCCGGTCCCGTTGCTGCTGTTGCCGCCCAGGAGGTCGGCCACGGCGGTGAGCGAGCCGGCGATGCCGGCCAGCTCCGTGGGCACCACGATCTTGGTGGCGCGCCCGTCGGCCATGGCCCGGAGTGCGTCGAGGTACTTGATCGTGAGCAGAGGGGTGTCGGGCGCGCCCTCGTGGATCGCTCCGTAGACCGACCGGATCGCCCCCGCCTCACCCTCGGCGACGGTCTCCTGGCGGAACTTCTCGGCCTGCGCCACCCGCTGGATGGCCTCCGCCTCGCCCTCGGCCCGCAGGATGCGCTGCTGCTTGTCGCCCTCGGCCCGCAGGACCACCGCCTGCCGGTCGCCCTCTGCCCGGGTGATGGCGGCCTGCCGCTCGCCCTCGGCCGACGTCACCACCGCCCGGCGGGTGCGCTCGGCCTTCATCTGCTCGTGCATCGCGTGCATGACGTCGGCCGGCGGCTCGATCCGTTGGATCTCCACCCGGGCCACCCGCACGCCCCACTTGTCGGTGGCGTCGTCGAGGATCTCCCGCAGCTCGGTGTTGATCTTCTCGCGGGAGGTCAGCGCCTCGTCGAGCTGCATGTCGCCGATCAGGTTCCGCAGGTTGGTCTGCGCCAGCTTCGTCACCGCCAGCATGAAGTTGGCGACGTTGTAGACGAGGCGCTGGGGCTCGGTCGGTTCGTAGTAGATGACGGCGTCGACCGAGACCACGACGTTGTCCTCGGTGATGACCTCCTGGGGCGGCACGTCGACGACCTGCTCGCGCATGTCCACCGGCCGCAGCGTCTGGTAGAAGGGCGCGATCAGGTGGAGGCCGGGGTCGACCGTTTCCTTGTACTTGCCGAGCTGTTCGACCAGCCCCTTCTGGTAGGGCCGGACGATGCGCACGCCCGCCGCCACGTAGACGATGACGATCAGGGCGAAGACGATCAGCAGGACCGTCAGGGCTGTCATGGCGACGCCTCCTTGGTCGAGACGCTCATGGCTCGAGCTCCTCGGGAGCCGAGCTCGAAACCTGGTCGACGGCGGCGACGATCACCCGGGTGCCCTGCACGTCGGCGACCCGGACGGCGGTGCCCGTCGGGATCGCCGCCCCGTCGGTCGACTGGGCGCGCCACTCCTCGCGGTCGACGCGCACCAGGCCGACGTCGCCGCCCGGCGGGATCTCGCGGACCACGACTGCGGAGTGCCCCAGCAGGCGTCGCGATCCCACGCCGGTGTCGTCGACGGAGCGGTTGAGCCGGCGCGCCACCGGGCGTAGCGCCGCGAAGACCGCCAGGGACACCCCCACGAAGACGAGCCACTCGATGACGACGTCGACGCCGAGGAACGCCAGCACCGTGGCCGCGAGCGCCCCGATGGCGAACGGCAGCATGAAGAACGATCCCGGGCTCGTCAGCTCACCGATCGTGAACACCGCCGTAGCGATGATCCAGACCCAGCGCCAGTCCTCGGGACTGTCCATTTGGTCGCCTCGTGCGCTCCGTGTCGCCGGAACTGGGAACGAATGTCCCCTACACCAGGGAATCTACCCGTCCCCGGACACGAGGTGTTGTGGCGTGTGCTGTCGGTTTGGGCGCGGTCCGGCGACGATAGCGTGACCCCCGATGTCCGATCCCCAGCTCTGCCTGCTCACGGTCCACGCCCATCCCGACGACGAGGCGTCGAAGGGGGCCGGCACCGTCGCCCGGTATCACGCCGAGGGAGTGCGCACGGTGCTGGTGACGTGCACCGGGGGCGAGGCCGGCGACATCCTCAACCCCGCCATGGACCGGCCCGAGGTGGCCGCCGACCTGCCGGCGGTCCGGCTCCGCGAGCTGGCCCGCGCGTCCGAGATCATCGGGTACGACGAGGTGGTCATGCTCGGCTACCGCGACTCGGGCATGCCCGACACCGAGCCCAACCGGCATCCGGATGCGTTCGCCAACGCCCCGCTCGACGAGGCGGTCGGTCGCCTGGTCGCCGTCATCCGTCGCGAGCGGCCGCAGGTGATCGTGACGTACCCCGACGACCAGAGCGGCTACCCGCATCCCGACCACCTGCGGGTCCACGACATCTCGGTGCCTGCGTTCGAGCGCGCCGGTGACCCGGATGCGTACCCGGAGGCGGGCGAGCCGTGGCAACCGCTCAAGCTCTACTACTCGGTGTGGTCGCGGCGGCGCATCGAGGCCCTGCATCGTCGCTTCGGCGAGCTCGGGCTCGAGTCGCCGTTCAGCCCCGAGTGGTTCGAGCGCCCGTCCCACGACGACCGCATCACCACGTCGGTCGACCTCGCCGGCTACAACGACGTGCGCTTCGACGCACTGCTCGCGCACGAGACGCAGGTCGACCCCACCTCACCGTTCTGGTTCGGCCTACCGCGGGACGAGCAGGCCGCGATCCATCCGTACGACGACTACATCCTCGCCCGCAGCCTGCTGGACATCGAGCCGCCCGAGACCGACCTGTTCGCGGGCATCCGCACCCAGGTCGGCCGACGCGCCTGAGCGGGCGCGCGAGCCACGGATCCGTCGTGGGAGGGGTCGGCTTTCTGGGGGCCGAGTGGCTGGCGCTGGCGCGCGAGCTGTTCGGAAACGTGGGCCCGTGCGCGGGCGCGACGGCACGCATCCAGCGGGTGGTGACCGGCGTGCCCGGCGGCGACGTGGTGCTGACGCTGACGTTCGAGGACGGGCGGTTGGTGGACGCAGCCCGTGCCGTCGGCGACCCGCCCGATCCCGACGCCGAGCTCACGATCACCACGACCTATGCCGACACGCTGCTCCTGGCGTCCGGTGACCTCGATCTCAGCGTCGCCGTCATGCAGGGGCGGGCCAAGGTTGCCGGGTCGATTCGCGCCCTGCTGGCGATCCTGCCGGCCACCCGGAGCCGGGAGTTCCGGGCCGCACGGGCCGCCCTGCACGAGCGCACGGCCGAACCGGGTGAGGCGGGTGATGCCGGTGGCGCCAGCTGACCCCGGTCGGCCGGTCCGGCCCGCCGCTAGCCGTTTCGCTGGAGGTCGCGCAGCTCGCGGTAGCCGATGAGGTTCGCGCCGGCCCGCTCGAGCATGGTGCGCAGGCTGCGCTCGGTGACCACGAGGTCGTGGTCGTCGACCCGTGCCGCCCAGTCGGTTGTCAGTGCCCGCAGCTCGGGCGAGTCGACGGCCGGGTGGAGGTAGACCTCGGTCACGCCCGGCTGGAGGTCGTGCACGGTCCGCTCGATGTCCCGGCGGCTGCCGACTCCGCCGCGGACGTAGACGAAGTGGTCGGGGAAGACGGCGCCCTCCTGCTCCGCGAGCTTCCGGAACGGGAAGCCGATGGTGCGCTCGGTCGAGGCACCCGACAGGCGGATGGGCAGGCCGAATTCCACGGCCAGGTCGAGGTAGACGTCGAAGAATTCGGCCTTGAGCTGGAGCGTCCCCATGTGGCTGTCGAGGTGGCTGACGTCGAAGCCCCAGAGGATGGCCCGCTCGATCTGGGCACGCAGCTCGCGCCGGGCCTCGTCGAGGTCGGCGTGCTCCCAGACGTCACGCAGGGTCCGAGGGAAGCCGCCGTCCCCGTCGAGCAGGGACGGGGCGTGGGTGATTGGGCCCCACCGGTACAGGTCGTGCTCGGCGTTGAGCGTGAGGTGCACGCCCACGTCCTCGCCGCGGTAGTGCGCTGCGGCCTCGCGGGCCCACGGGCAGGGGACCATCAGCGAGGCGCTGGTGGCGACGCCGTCGCGGAGCGCCTCGTACACGCCCACGTTGGCGGCGTGGCACGAGCCGAGGTCGTCGCAGTTGATGATCAGCACCCGGTCGTCGGGGGCGTAGCCGAGCCGTTCGGCGAGCGTCACCATCGGACCGAGGCTACCGCTGGTCCCCGTCGGCCTCTCACCGGATGGGCACGTCGGCGCTGCCGCACGCCGCCCAGAGGCCGGCGCCCGCCACCCGGGCGTTGCGCGCAGCCCCCTCGAAGTCGGCCCGATGCGCGGTGTTGGGCGGATAGGCGAGCGGCTCGGCGAAGCCGCCGGTCACCTGTGCCAGGTTCAGGAACAGGCCGTCGCCGGCGCGGTAGGCGTAGGCGAGCAGGCGGTCGTACTGGTCGCGCGCCTCGAGGTCGCGCTCGAGCCGCAGGGGGGTGCCGGGCGGCGCCAGGTCGGCGAGGTGGTGCGACGCCTCGGCCCCGAAGCACTCGTCCGGGCGGTCGGGGGCGACCGTCTCGGGCGTGTCGATGCCGATGAGGCGCACGTGCTCATCGGACCCGGCAATGTCGACCACCAGCGTGTCGCCGTCGATGACCTCCACGACGGTCGCCAGGCCCGTGGGTCCCTGGGTGCCGGAGCGGCGCGGAAACGCCTGGAACGCCAGCCCCGCGGCGAGAGCGGTGGCGCCGATGACGGCCACCAGCCGCCCCCGGCGCGCCCGGCCGGGGCGACGGTCTGGACTCGTGGACATGGGCTTCCCCCGGTCGCCGGCGTCGCCTGGTGGCGGCCTGTGGGCCGCGATACGGGGGGCGTCGCGAGGGGCGATGGGCCGGGGCGAGAGCCCGGACGGCCTAGTGGACCCTCGCGCCCACTAGGAGCGCTCGATGATCGTGCCCGTACCCAGGCCGCCGCCGCAGCACATCGTGATGAGCGCCGTGGATCCGTCGGTGCGCTCGAGCTCGTGGACGGCCTTGGTCATGAGGAACACCCCCGTCGCCCCCAGGGGGTGGCCGAGCGCGATGGCCCCGCCATTGGGGTTGGTGCGGTCGAGGTCGGCGCCCAGCTCGCGCTGCCACGCCAGCACCACGGAGGCGAAGGCCTCGTTGATCTCGACCAGGTCGATGTCGGCCAGCGCCATCCCCGTGCGGGCCAGGAGCCGCTGCGTGGCGTCGATCGGCCCGGTGAGCATCAGGATCGGGTCCACCCCGACGAGGCAGGTGTCGACGATCCGGGCCCGGGCCCGCAGCCCCAGCTCGGCGGCCTTGTCGGGGGTCATCATGAGGAGCGCGGCGGCGCCGTCGCTGATCTGGGACGAGCTGCCCGCCGTGTGGACGCCGTCGGGTCGGGCCACCGGCTTGAGGCCGGCCAGCGCCTCGAGGCTCGTGTCGCGCAGGCCCTCGTCGCGGGCGACGTGGTGGGTAGTGCCGGTGCGCTTGCCCTCGTCGTCGACGTCGGGTGCGTCGACCGGGACCACCTGGGTATCGAAGCGGCCCTCCGCCCACGCCTGGGCGGCCCGCTGCTGGGACGCCAGGCCGAACTCGTCGGTGTCGCCGCGCGTGATGCCCCACTTGTCGGCAATGCGCTCCGCCCCTTCGAACTGCGACGTGAACTCGTAGCGGGGGAAGTAGGTCTTGGGGATCGGCACGCCCAGGCCGAGCTGCTTGGACGAGTTGGACCCGATCGGAACCCGGGACATCAGCTCGACGCCGCAGGCGATGGCGACGTCGACGACGCCGGACGCCACCAGGCTCGTGGCCACGTTGGTCGCCTGCTGCGACGAGCCGCACTGGGTGTCGACGGTGGTGGCGGCGGTGCCGAGCGGCAGGCCGGCACTCAGCCACGCGGTACGCGTGACGTTGAAGGACTGCTCGCCGACCTGGCTGACGCATCCACCCACGACCTGCTCGACCTCGGCGGGATCGATGCCCGAGCGACCCACGACCTCGCTGAGGGCGGTGCCGAGTAGGTCGGCGGCATGAACGGTGGACAGTCCGCCGTTGCGGCGCCCGATGGGCGTGCGCACGGCCTCGACGATGACGACGTCAGCCATGGACGTCACGCTAGTGGACCCTCGCGGAAGTCATCGTGGCGTCTCGCCGGCCAGATCCGCCGCTGGACGTCGTCCTCGTCGTCGCCGCAGCTACGGCTGCGCCTTCCTCCTGCGTCCTTGCCAGCGACGGATCTGACACGGCGATCCATCCACGGAACTTCCGCGAGCGTCCACTGTGGACCCTCGCGGAAGTCATCGTGGCGTCTCGCCGGCCAGATCCGCCCGCCCCGGGATCACCAGTGTCGCTCGCGGCTGATCGCCCCGAGGACGAGCAGGAGGAGCACCGCCCCGACGAACGCCACGAACACCGAGCCGATGTCGAAGTCGTCCATCGCGCCCTTGTCGCTGTCGGTGGCCAATTGGAACAGTGCCCCACCGATGACACCACCGAGGATGCCGACGACGATCGTGAGCAGGCAGCCGCCTTG
>JBKOUY010000185.1:0-9657 GCA_046723645.1 Actinomycetota bacterium
AGGCCCGGATCCACCAGCCCCAGCGCTACGGGAAGGCCGCGTGCGCTCCATGTGCCGCTCGGTCACGATCGCGATCGTTGCGGATCGGGCGATCGGGGATGGTCCGCCCCCTGGGCGCGGTGATCGAGTCGCTCGGTCGACACCTTGCGCGAGATCCCGAGCGAGGATCGTCGCCGCCGGCTACTCGGCCGTCGGCGAGTCGGCCCTATCGTGCGGCGCCGACGACCCCGGCCGGAGCACCGCGACGAGGATCGAGGAGAGCATCATGACCACAACCGTCACCGACGAGCAGATTCGACAGCTTGCTGAAACGGCGAAGCCCTACAGCCTGGCTCTTCTGTGGTGGGGTCCGGAACGGCACATGGACGGCGCCGAAGCGATCGAACTCGAACACCAACGTCGAATGGTGTCGCTGCGCGCTGACGCGGTGATCGCGATCCTCTGCCCCGTCGGCTCCGAGACCCTCGCCGGCGTCGCGATCATGAACCTGCCGCCCGAAGAAGCCGGGGAAGTGATGGACGGGGATCCATGCGTACGGGCCGGAGTGATGGTTTGCGAGGTCCATTCGTGCCACGGCTTCCCGGGAGACGCCCTGCCCAGGTAACCCGACTCCTGACGCCCCGAATGACCCGCCCGCGCAGTGCCGGTAGGGGCGTAGAACTCGTGCGCCGAGCGCAACCCTGACTCAGCCAGCCGCCCGCCAAGGGTGAGCGCGAATCTCGGGGAACGCTTCAGGCTTGCGCGTCACAGACGATGTCGCTCTGGTCGCTGATCGTCGTCGCGGCGGCGCCGGCGAACGTCCTCGCCTTCGCCGGCGCCCCGTCATGCAACGTCGCTACCTCCCGGGAGAGGCATAGGGTCACCCGGGTGAGCCGGGAATGGGAGCAGGTGGGATGGCGGATCCTCTTCGACCACCTTCTCGACTACACCGGCGACGACTGGGCAGACGACATCCTGCTGCCCTGGGTGGAGGGCGTCGCCGAACTGTCCGCCGAGCTCCATCAGATCGGCGCGCCCGACAGCCGTCGTATTCCCGTCGATCGGGGGCCGAGGGGTTTCTCGTACCTCTGGGGCCTGTACGCACTGAGCCGAGTGCTCGATGTGCTGATCTCGCCGTTTCAGGAGGTCAATGACGACCCCGACATCCTGAATTGGGTCCCTCGGCCGCGGCGCCCGTGGTGGGAGGGCCGGATCCCGTCCAGGGACGCCTATCCACGGTTCATGGACGCGATGGGCTGCACCCGCGTCGCCGAGCACCGCTTCCACCCGTTCTTCCACGAGATCGTGGAAGTGGAGCCCGCGGACGATCCCGACGACCCCTGCGAGCTGGTCGGGGAGATCTGGCCGGGCTACCTGGTCGGGTCGATGCTGCTCGTGCGGGCCGGTGTGTCCGTCCGGGCTGGTGCTCACGTCCTCGACCCGGCGGTCGCCACGCGTTCAGCGCTCTACTGGGCGTGGTGGCGGCGGCATCGCATCGCGGTCGACCTGTCCCACGGATGGGGCGGCAACTCCCAGTGGGGCACAGAGTTCCGGCGGGACTACGTCGTCGGTGACGAGCTTCACTACAACGTCGATCACTCGGGGCCGCCGAAGCACTCGTTCACGGAGAAGCTGCCGCCCGCCGACCAGCTCTCCCTGTTGCGTTTCCGATGCAGCACGATCATCGACTTCGGTCGAGACCAGTGGCCGTTCGACGAGAACTACGTCGAGGAGCGGCGGCCGTAGCTCGGTCACTGAGACCCACAGCCGATTCAAGCCGTGGCCAACCGTGTCACCAGGACGACACGGTCATTGCCGAGGTGCCAGCGCAACCGGCCGGGCCCACAGGACACCCGTCGACCAGCTCATCGACGAACTGATACTCCGTCCCAGCCGTCTCGCACTGATCATTCTCACCCAGCATCACCCGATTGAACGTCCGGCCCTCGTCGGATGGGCGCTGGATCTGCCGGTCCCACGGCCATTGTGAGCGCGAGGTTCGGGGAGTGCTTCAGCGTTGCGAGTTCCTGCCCTCGCCGACGATCGCGAGGGTGCCGCCCGACCGGCGTCTTGGCGCAGCCCTCGACGAATGGACTGGAAACGGGCGCGAAGATGCCGCTGTGGTGGAGGAGCTCGCGGAGCTGATCGCGAACGGGCACGACCGGTGGATGCCGCCGGTGGTGGAGGCGATCCTCGGGACGAACGACCCGGTGTCAGTCGCCGAGGCGCTGACCGCGGCCGTGGCCGCCGCCCTCGCCGTGCCAGTCGTCGCCGCCCGGTTCTACGAACCCGGGGTCGGAGTCGTCGCCGGCCTCGAGCTGGCCGACGGTCGAGCGGTCGTCGCCAAGCTGCACCGGGCGACGTTCATACCGCGCGAGCGCCTCGCGACGATCGCACGCCTGCAGGCCGACCTCGTTGCCGCCGGTGTGCCGGCGCCGGCGCCGCTCGCCGGTCCGCTGGTGCTCGGCGATGGTTGGCTCACCGTCGAGGAACACCGCGACGGCGCCTCCGCCCTCGGGTACGACCCCGACGTTCGCCGCGGCATGGCGACAGCCCTGCACAACTTCGTCGACGCAGCCCGCCCACACGCGGGCAGCGGCTGCCTCGGCACATGGCTCGGCGAACCTGTGATCGACGACCTGTGGCCCGAGCCCCACGACCTCCGCTTCGACCTCGCCGGTACCGCCGCCGGCGCCGAGTGGATCGACGACGCCGCCCGGGACGCCCGAGCCACGCTCATGGCAACGGCAGTCCCGAACGTCGTCGGGCACCTCGACTGGCGGGTACAGAACTTGGCTTTCGCCGGCAGCAGGGTGTCAGCCATCTACGACTGGGACTCCGTCGCCCTCGTTCCTGAAGCGGCGTTGGTCGGCAGCGCGTCGGTGATCCACCCGGTCGACTGGCGGCTCGAGCAGCCCGACCCGCTGCCCACCCTTGAACAGCTCGACGGCTTCGTCGCCGACTACGAGGCGGCTCGCGGTGCACCGTTCGACGACGACGAACACGACGTCCTCGTCGGCGGGCAGCGCTGGGTCACCTGCTACGGCGCCCGATGCCAGCATTCCGATGACCTACTTGGCATCTTCCCCGATGTCGACCACTCGCGGGGGTGGCCCCGCCTCCTGCGTGAGCTCCTCGATCGCTAGTGCGGACGTCATCCAGCACGTGGGCTCCCTTTCCCATCGAAGGACTGCGAGCGCCGGCGACGGTGGCAACGTCGAAGCGACTGCGATCGGCGGTTGCACGCTCACTACCGTGCGCGTCGCCCACTCCGAAAGACAGATACGCCGCCAGGCCCGACCAGGAGACCCGCCAGGATCAAAGCGATCCCGAGGATCCATTGTCCCTGGACGAGCATGATGATGCCCACGATGACGAGGATCACCGCGAGGACCCAGAGCAGAGTTGGGCTCATGCCGAGTCCGTACCCCTCCGGGCGTCTGCCAATCCGGACCGTGCACGAAACGCCGGGCCCGTAGGGGTCGGCTGGCATCGAAGGCGCCATGCCGCACCGGGGGGAATCCCGGGGGGTGCGCCTCGTCACATAGAGGCGATCAGCGTGCGACGCAGTGCCAGGATCCGCAGGTCGATCGCGGGCCGAGGCGCCCGGGCGGCAGCGCCAGTGCCGAACGCGCTGGCTCAGGTGATCGCCATGTCTGTCGAAAAGTCGACCGTCCCCCGACCGGCGCCTGTCTGAACCGTGGGTCATGTGGCGCGCTTCATCGATGTGTCCACTTGGCAAGCATGAGTCGTCAAACGCCGCACCGGTGGACTTGGTACGTGGGCGTTCTGGTAACGCGGTCGTTGCCCACGGGCGGAATCGCACCGGCACCCTGCCTGGGACCATCCCCCAGCGTGGTCATCTAACCGTTTCGAGCGCGCCCGGGACCACGACAGTTTGCACCCCTGTGACGATCTTCAACGGCTCGCTCCTCGGCATATGCCTGGGGGGTACGTTCCGCTGGCTGACCGGACCTGTTGGGGGAGGAACCACAATGATCGTTGCGGTCGAACCATTGGACGCGACCTGGAAGATGATCTTCTTCGGCGCTGCCGTGGTCCTTTTCGTGTTGGCGGCCATTGGCTACCAGAGGGGCAAGGTGTCCTTCCTGGCGGCCGGTCTGGGGTGCTTCGCGTTCCCATTCTTCTGGGACGCGCTCGCGGCTAGCTGACGACCCGGCCCGGCGGAATCGTCGTGCCGCGATGCCGTGCTGGACCCCGGTGTCGGGCCCATCGCCTCGCTTTGATACCCAGTCGGGCAGCCAAGGCGGGCGGCTGGCACACAGCTCGTCGAGTGCCAACAGCGCGCAGAGCGCGACGACGGCACGACGAGCCCGCCGCGGGGATGCAATGCCGGCGACCAGTCCGTCGGTTGTTCCACCCTTCCGCTCGGCAAGATATGGGCGTTCCGAGCGCCACACGAAAGCGCCACGCGGTGGACAGACCTGGTCCTGGCCAGCGGAGCGCTTGTACATCAACGCCTGTGCTCAGTCCTCGCCAGGCGCTTCAGAGCGAACCGCTGGCTCGTCGGCGGCGTCGTCGAAGGACACGTCGACCGACTCCTCGGGGCGGCGTTCTTCCTGGCGAACGATGTCCGACAAGGCCTGCTTGTCGGCCGGGGTGAGCGGCGGTTGCACAAGGCTGCGGGGCCACAGCCGCCGGGCGAGGACGACGTTCGCTTCGGCCGCGTAGAGCGCAACGCGAGTACAGAGGAAGATCCACGACAGCAAACCCAGCACGGTGGCGAAGAATCCGTAGACCTCACTCGCGTTGCGGAGCTGATGGCCCACGAAGTAGCCGCCGAGTGCTTGGAGAAGCGTCCAGGCCACGCCGCCGATGACGGCCCCGGGGAGCAGCTGGCGCGTGGGGATCGTGCGTACGGTGGTTATCCGGAACGCGGCGACGAATAGGGTGACGTTGAGCGCCGCGGACGCCGCGCCGGCAGCAGCGCGGCCGGGCGTGAGCTCGCCGGTGAACGTCGACACGGATGCGAGGACCGAAGTGGCGACGACGCCAATCCCGCCGAGGCCGAGGACGACGACGCCGCGGACCATCCGGGATACGAAGTTGGGCCGGTGAACGCCAGGGACGTTCCAGATCTCGGCCATGGCGTGCTGCGCGGCCTGGGTGACCCCGAAGCCCCCCAGGCCAGTCCCATTAGGCCGACCGCTAGAGCCAACCCGCTGCCCCGCAATGATCCAAGCGAACGGACCAGTTGGTCACCCAAGATGGGGAAGTCGACCAAGGCCGAGCGCAAGACCGCGTCCTCGGCGTCCTGGTTGCTGCCGAGCACGAACCCCAAGATCGTGACAAACAGCAACAACAAGGGGAACACAGCCACAAACGCGATATAGGTGAGCGACGTCGAGAGAGTGCCGCCTCGGTCGTCACCGAACTTCCGGATCACCGCCACCACAAACGCGACGGGAGTATGACGCTGCTGGTACAGGTCGACGGCCCGAACTGCCCGCTCGAGTGGGTTCACATCCGTCGCACCGGGCGCCTGGGCGGCATTGCTCACGTCCGGATAGCTACCCGGCTTCGTGCTCGGCACTCACGTCACCGACAGGCCCGAGCCACCCCGGGCCTGCGCCGAACCCCGAGGCGCCGCCCTTCCATTTGGGTTCGAGTGGTGCCCCCGGTAGGACTCGAGCGTGCGGCCTACCGCTTAGGAGACCGTGACCGGGCGTCTAGGGCGTCTGCTCCAGTCCATTGCGCTGGTGGCTTCGGCAGGTCTGTCCAGCCGGTGTTGGTCGTCCAGGGAGTTGGCCGGGCTGTTGCACCTGCTCGTGCACCCGAGAGGCGACGGAGGGCGGGCGGCGGTTCTGCGCACTGCGGAGGCGATCGTCGGCGAGGTCGGCCCGTCTTCGGAGCCAAGTGTCGCGCGCTACGAATCCACACCGTCGAGGAACGAGAACCATCTGATGGACTCGCCCATCCGCGCGTTGCCGACCTCCACCAGCTTCGATGACGCGTCTCCGTACACCGTCACCACCGGATCCTCGGCGAACGTGCTGAAAAGCTCGTTCGTCGCGTCGCGAACGTTCTCGATGCGATGCTCGATCACCCCATCGGAATCGACATAGGCCTCACGGATCTCGCACCGCGTGCCATCGCGGCTGAGGTACCAGTCGTAGCGCAGCGTCTTGGTGTCGCGTTCTCTCGTCTGCTCGATGCACCTGGTGGCCTGTTCCTCGAGGCCGGCCAACTGCCCGTCCCTGACCTTCATGCGTACGCTGACTTCTACTCCTGTCATCGCTTCCTCCAATCAGTCTCGAGACGATGCGGGCGATCAGCGAGGCGCAGTCGGCACCGACTCGAGTCCCTCGAGGAACCGATACCAGAGCACACTTCCCGGCGGCATGTTGGCGTTGGCGAACTGGACGAGCTCGGGCGATGCCTCGCCGTAGACAGTCACGTTGTGTCCGTCCGCGAACTCCGCGAACAGCTTGTCCAGCGCCTCGCCGACGTGCGCCCGGTGCTCGAGGAAACCGTCGGCGTCGACATAGGCCTCACGGATCTCACATTCGGTCTCGTCCTCGCTCAGGAACCAGTCGTAGCGAAGCGTCCTCGTGTCATTCTCCCTCGTAACCCTGACGCACTCGGCGGCCTGCTTCTTGAACCCGTCCAGCAGGCCCTCGCGGACCTTCATCCGGGCGCTCACATCGAATTTCGTCATGGCACGTCCTTTCTCGCGACGTCGTGCTCCCATGTGGAGGGGTCCACGGGACCAACCCGCCGCCGACGAGGCCCCTGTCGAGTGCTTCGGCCACCTGAACGAGCGACGAGCCGACTTCATCCGGCGAGCACACGGGGTGTCCTCGGCGAGCGAGCAGTCCTATTCTGAGCACACGCTCATAACCATGTCAAGTCGGATGTGCCGAAGGCACACCCACACGGTGACGTGCACGTGGTCCGTCAGCACTGCTCGTGTAGACGGACGCCTACGTGGGGTTCCGCTGCCATAGCGACTAGACAAGTAGTGAGCAGTTGATCAGAAGACCGCGTGACCCGCTGTCGTTGGTCGATCGCGTGCGCTCAGACGGAGACCCAAGGATGACCGAGACGAGGCCCATGTGAGGTCGATCGGCAACACATCACTTCGATGGCTCGCGCCTGTCGGCACCCACTCCGGTGCCAGGTATTGCGGTGCCTAGGCCGCTTCCGCCTGCGGTGGTGGCCGCCACGGGCAACGACATTGATGCGATCCGGCGGCACATCATGGAAGCGACGTGGCGCGTCATCGCCAACGAGGGTCTCACGGCGGCGTCGACACGCGCGATCGCCGAGGAAGCAGGCATATCGGGAGGCACTCTCTACAACTACTTCGAGAACCACGTCCAGCTGGTGGCCAAGTCGATAATCAACCAGGCCGAAGCGCTCGCTGATCCTGTCGCTGCGCTTCCGTCGCGCGCCGGTCGGAGCACCGTCGAGGTCAACCTGCGGTACTTCGTACGGAAGGCGCGGGCGGTGCTCGACGAACTCGTTCCGACCTTGGCTGCTGCGTTTTCTGACCGGGACCTCTTGGACGCGGTTCGCCACGAGATGACGGCGGTCGATCCCCTGATCGACCCTGTGGGAGTCGTCGAGCGGTACCTCCTTGCCGAACGCAGGCTCGGGCGGATCGCTCCCCACGCCGACTGCTCCGCCGCGGCGTCGATCATGACCAGCATGTGCCATGACGACGCCTTCCAACGTTACCTACAGGGAACCTCCGGCAAACCGACATCACGTAACAGGGAGATCGAGTTCATTGCCCGGTCGCTCACCGAGTGAGCAGCGCCCGGTTGCTCCGGCGCGCGAAGGTCCGCTGGATGCCGGCGTTGGGCCCTGATTGGAGGGCTGCAGGTCGACGCTGCGAGGCCACGTGTCGCTGCCGGGCGACATAGAAGGCGTCCCGTCGACGGCGCGGAGTCCGCGCGACGAGCGGGCCTAGGCTCTTGCCGTGCATCGGGCGATGACCTCGGAGGAGTTCGCAAACCTGGTTGGGCTCTCACGCGGCGAGGTCGAGACATACCGGTCTCTCGGCTTGCTCGATCCCGAGGAGGACGGCCTGCTCGACGACGTCGACCTGGTTCGACTGTATTTCGTGCGCCACCGGCTCACTCAGGACGCGTACAGTCCTGAGAGCCTTGCCGCCGCCATCCGCGAGGGTCGCGTCGAGTCGATGTACGGGAGGCGGCTCTTCGAGGCCGGCTCACCACTGGGATTGGACGAGGCGGCAGCGCGAGTCGGTCTCGAAGCCGACCAGCTGCGGCAGCTCACGTCTGCCTTGGGATTCTCTTGGGGTGTGCGCGAGTCCGACGTGGAGATCCTCGAGGTGCTCCGGGTGGCGCGCGACGCCGGTCTGCCGTGGGAGGCGATCCTGGGCGTCACCCGCGTACTCGGCGACTCGCTCCGCCGCATCGCTGATAGCGAGATCCGACTCGTCCACGTGTACATCCATGAACGTCTGATGGCCGCGGGCGCGTCCGAGGAGGAGGTGGAGCGGCTGATCTATGGAATCGAGCAGAACCTCGCTCCGCTCATGGACCCGATGCTCCAGTGGCTGCATCGCGAGTATCTGCTCGAAGCGTCGATAGAGGACGCCTTCTTCCATCTCACCCACTCGGAGACGCAGGCCAGGGAACTCGGCTCGGTCGAGGCAACGATCGCCTTCGTCGACATTGCCTCGTTCACGGCTCTCGCTGAAGCCAGCGGCGACGACGCTGCGATGCACGTACTCGACCGGATCGACACGATCGTGCGGTCGCTGCTTGTGGAGCGCGACGGGAAGCTCGTCAAACAGGTTGGTGACGGCTTCATGCTCGCGTTCCGCGATCCTGCCGCCGCCGTGCATTTCGCGGTCGCGACCCAAGCCGAGCTGGCTCGCGATCCCGAACTGCCTGCGATCCGCATGGGCATCAACACGGGGCCCGCCCTGTACCGCACGGGCGACTACCTCGGCAGCGCCGTCAACGTCGCGTCACGCGTCGTGAACTCCGCCATGCCCGGCCAGATCCTCCTCA
Organism: Actinomycetota bacterium; assembly: GCA_046723645.1. GTDB lineage: Bacteria > Actinomycetota > Acidimicrobiia > Acidimicrobiales > VFJN01 > DASQUK01. The sequence goes on from JBKOUY010000185.1 coordinate 8,988, forward strand.
CGGAACCCGTCGCTACCGCGGCGAGCAAGGCCGGAATCGAGGTCGAAGAGCTCGGAGTGAGAATGATGCGCGGCGTCGACAATCCACTCGCCCTGTACCGGGTCAGACCTGCGCTCAGGCAGCGTGCCGCCGCCGGGCGATAGCGCTCTGCGACGCTTCTATTTCGGCGGGCCTCATTAGCGTGCAGCGACCCGACCTGCCACGGTGTCCTCGGTGCCGGGCGCGACGACGCATCGTCTCGCCGAATCGCACCGCCATCGCCCACGGCAGATACCGCCCAGGCCCCCGCAACCTCAGAGATGGCCCTGGCCGCGGGCGACGCGGCCCAGAGCAACCATCGGCGAGCCGACGTGCTTCTGGCCTGATGATCGCGGACCGTCTTGAGTCGTTTCCGAACCCGGGCTGGATCCCGGGCCGGGTGCTCCAACAACCGGCGACGCGACGCCACCCGCAGCGCGCCGTGTCGAACGTTCGGGAACAGGAGGTGGTCCTTACGGGTCGTGCCTGGTGCGTCGCGCGCTGCCATCGGGGGACTAGGCAGACGATCTACGGACGGGGTTGTGGGCCCCGGGCCCTCGAGGCGCTCAGTCGATGCCGAAGCTGTTCACCTTTTCGGGATGGATCCTGATGAAGGCGGGGCCGAAACCACGGCCCAGGTCTTCCCCGCCAC
>JBKOUY010000145.1:0-13784 GCA_046723645.1 Actinomycetota bacterium
GGGCGGAGGGAGTGGGATTCGAACCCACGGTGGGCAGGACCCACACACGCTTTCCAAGCGTGCCGATTCGGCCGCTCTCGCATCCCTCCTCGGGTGGTGCCCGGGGCAGCACACGCTATCGTGTGCCGCGCCCGTGACCGCAGGTGGCGGCCGGGTCCTGTGCAACTGCAGCCCGTGAACCGAGTCAGGGCCGGGAGGCAGCAGCTCTCAGCGGAACCTGTGGTGTGCCGCAGACCGCCTGGCCGTCACCTCCGGTGACGGGCTCTGTGTTTCCCGCTCTTGGCCACTTCGTCGCGCGGCCGCTGGCGCCGCACCTGCCGCCGATAGCATCCGGCCGATGGCCGCGTACAAGTCTCTCTACCGGCGCTACCGCCCGCAGCGCTTCGACGAGGTGCTGGGGCAGGAGCACGTGACCAAGGCCCTGCGCAATGCCGTGCGCGATGGCCGCGTCGGCCATGCCTACCTCTTCAGCGGCCCGCGGGGGACCGGCAAGACCTCGACCGCCCGCATCCTGGCCAAGGTGCTCAACTGCGAGGCGCCGGCCGACGGGGAGCCCTGTGGCAAGTGCGAAAACTGCGTGGCGGTGGCCGAGGGGCGTGTCACCGACTGGCTGCTCGAGCAGGACGCGGCGTCGAAGAGCAAGGTCGACGACATGCGCGACCTGATCGAGCGCGTGCCGCTGGGCACCTCGGGCAAGCGCCGGGTCATCATCCTCGACGAGGTCCACATGCTGAGCCAGGGGGCCGAGAACGCGCTCCTCAAGACGCTCGAGGAGCCGCCCGAGCACGTCGTGTTCGTGCTCGCCACCACCGACCCGCAGAAGGTGCGCCCCACCATCCGCAGCCGCACGCAGCACTTCGAGTTCCGGTTGCTGTCCCCTGATGTACTGGCCGAACACGTCCGCCACGTCATCGCCGACGCGGGCCTCGGTCTCGACGCAGAGGCGGTGGACCGCGCCGTCGACCATGTCATCCGCAGCGGCGCCGGCTCCGCGCGCGACACCCTGTCGGCGCTCGACCAGGTGGCGGCCCTGGGCGAGGTGTTCGACGTCTCCGAGCCCGTGGACGCAGTGCTGGACGCCCTGTGCGACCGCGACGCCGGAGCCGTCCTGGTCGCCGTCGCCGATGCACTGGCGGCCGGGCGTGATCCCCGCACGTTGGGTGAAGACCTGATCGCCGCCCTGCGTGACGCCTTCCTCGCGGTCATGGGTGCGGCCGACGAGCACGTGGCGCCGGCCCGGCGCGAATGGGCGGCCCGCGTCGGCCAGCGGCTGGGGCCGGCGGGCCTCACCCGGGCGCTCGACGTGCTGGGGGAGTCGCTGATCGAGCTGGCGCGCAAGCCCGACCCGCGCGTCGTGGTCGAGGTGGCGCTCGTTCGCCTCACCCAGCCGGGCACCGATCGGACGCTCGACGCGATCCTCGACCGGCTCGACCGGCTGGAGCGCGGCGATGGCCCCCGTGGCGGTGGATCTGGTGGTGGCGGATCCGACACAGCCGCCCCGGCCGGGGGCGCGGCCGCGGCCCGCAAGGCACTGTCCGGCCGGCGCCGTGACGATGCAGAGCGGCCGGCGGATACATCGGCCGGAGCGACGGGCCCCGCAGGCGACAAGCCCACCCTCGGCGCCGTGGCCCGCCGGCAGGGGGAGCGTGGGGACGCGGCGGAGCCGCCGGGGGCGGTGGCGGCCGGGCGCATCCCGGAACTCGACGAGCTCACCGCGGCCTGGACTGATGCCGTGCTGGCCGCACTGCCGAAGTCGGTCCGGAGCCGTTGGCGCGGCGGGCGCTGGATCGCCCCGGACACGAGTGCCGTCCGCTTCGCCGTTTCCAACGAGTGGCACCAGCGCGCATGCGACGAGTCGCGGCGCGAGGTCGAGGAGGCGTTGCTGGCACACTTCGGCGGTCCCGTCCCGGTGGCGATCGTGGTCGAGGGCGAGCCGGCCGGCGGGGCCTCGACGGCTGCGGCGCCGCCCGACGACGTCGAGCACATCGACCCGGCCGAACTGCGCGATGCCGATGACACCGCGGGCTCGGGCCTGGACCTGGTCGTGCGCACGTTCGGAGGCGGCGAGCTCATCCAGGAGGACTGACCCCTGATCTCGCGGAGGACGCCATGACGCCACACTTGCCATCGTCGAACCGGCTCTCAGTCGCCGGAGTCAGGGCTCACTGATGTCCGACGCTCCGTCCGATCCACCCGCGCCGGAGCCGCCGGAGTCCGCCGGGCTGGCGGGCCTGGGCGACCTCGGTGGCTTGCTCGAGTCGGCACAGGAAGCGTTCTCGGCGCAGGCGCGGACGGCCGAAGAGGTGGTGACGGGTACCGCTGGGGGCGGCGTGGTGACGGTGGAGATGATGGGCACCGGCGAGGTTCGCTCGGTCAAGCTCGCACCCGAGGTCGTCGATCCGCAGGACATCGAGATGCTCCAGGACCTCATCGTGGCGGCGCTCCACGACGCCGGCGCCAAGGTCGCCGCGCTCCAGCGCGACGCACTCGGTGCGCTGGGCGGCCTCGACCTCGAGGGCCTCGGGGGTGCGCTCGGCGGCCTGCTCGGCGACCCGGGCAGCGGCCCCGGTCCCGCGAAGGGTCAGTGAGCGATAGTGGCCGTGTACGCCGGTCCCGTCCAGGACCTCATCGACGAGCTGGGCCGGCTACCCGGCGTCGGCCCCAAGTCGGCGCAGCGGATCGCGTTCCATCTGCTCAAGCTGTCGAAGGCCGACGCCCTGCGCTTGGCCAACGCGATCACCGAGGCCAAGGACCGGGTCGCGTTCTGCCAGACCTGCTTCAACGTGGCCGAGGGCGACACCTGCGGGATCTGCGCCGATGCGCGTCGCGACGCCACGGTCGTGTGCGTCGTCGAGGAGCCCCGCGATGTGGTGGCGGTCGAAAAGACCGGCGAGTTCCACGGGCGCTACCACGTGCTGCAGGGCGCCATCAGCCCCATCGAGGGTGTGGGACCCGAGCAGCTCCGCGTCCGTGAGCTGCTCGATCGCATCGGCCGCGAGGGCATCGCCGAGATCATCCTGTGCACCAACCCGAACCTCGAGGGGGAGGCCACGGCGCTGTACCTCGGCCGTTTGCTCAAGCCCCTTGGGCTGAGGGTCACCCGCATCGCCAGCGGCCTGCCCGTCGGCGGCGACCTCGAGTATGCCGACGAGCTGACCCTGGGCCGGGCGCTCGAAGGACGGCGCGACGTCGAGGCGTGATCAGGTTGGCCCTGGCCCACCGCCGCCGACGCCCGCAACGGTCCCCCCGCCCGCGTCCCCAGGTGCGCCGGCCCGACGATCGAGGCGGGCGGACGGGACCGACCATCGGACCGGCACACCTGGAAACACCAGCACACGAAGCACTAACGCAAATCCCCGCGTAGCCCCCCGCTGCAACGTTGCACGTATGTTACACCTGTAACGACGGATACGCTAGCCGAACGCACTACGCGTCAATAAGCTCACTAAACGTGATCGACCCACCGGGATCGGGGACATGACGGGCTCGTCTAGGGTCGCGCAATGGATTTCGCACTGAGCCCTCGGGCCGAGGAGTTCCGCAAGCGGCTCGAGGCGTTCATGGACGAGTGCGTCTATCCCAACGAGGCGCTCTATCACCAACAGATCGCCGACTCGGGCGATCCCCATGTGCACGCCCGGGTCCTCGACGAGCTCAAGGTCGAGGCGAGGGAACGGGGGCTGTGGAACCTCTTCCTCCCGCACCAGACCGAATGGACGGACGGGCTGTCGAACCTCGACTACGCGCCGCTGGCGGAGATCACCGGCCGCAGTCCGCTGGCGCCGGAGGCGCTCAACTGCTCGGCTCCCGACACCGGCAACATGGAGCTCCTCACGATGTTCGGCACCGACGAGCAGAAGGAGCGCTGGCTCCGCCCATTGCTCGAGGGCGAGATCCGGTCGTGCTTCGCGATGACCGAACCGGCCGTCGCCAGCTCCGATGCCACCAACATCGCGCTGCGGATCGAACGCGACGGTGACGACTACGTGCTCAACGGGCACAAGTGGTGGATCAGCGGAGCCGCCCGTGAGCGTTGCCGGGTGGCGATCGTCATGGGTAAGACCGATCCGGCCGCGCCCCCGCACAGACAGCAGTCGATGGTGCTCGTGCCCATGGACGCTCCCGGCCTCGAGAACCTCCGCAGCCTCCCGGTGTTCGGCTACCAGGACAACGAGGGGCACTGCGAGCTCGTGTTCCGGGACGTCCGGGTCCCCGTCGACCACCTGCTCGGGGAGGAGGGCGGAGGCTTCGCCATGGCCCAGGCCCGGCTCGGCCCCGGCCGCATCCACCACTGCATGCGGGCCATCGGTGTCGCCGAGCGGGCGCTCGAGCTGATGTGCCGGCGCGTGAGGGCGCGCACGGCATTCGGCAAGCCTCTGGCGGAGCAGGGCGTGATCCAGCACTGGATCGCCGACAGCCGGATCGAGATCGAGCAGGTGCGCCTGCTGGTGCTCAAGACCGCATGGCTGATGGACACCGTCGGGAACAAGGGTGCCCGCATCGAGATCTCGGCGATCAAGGTCGCAGCCCCCGACGTGGCACTACGGGTCATCGACCGGGCGATCCAGGCGCATGGCGCGCTCGGCGTGTCCGATGACGCTCCGCTGGCATCGATGTACGCGCACGTTCGCACCTTGCGCTTGGCCGACGGCCCGGACGAGGTGCATCGCATGTCGGTGGCACGGCGCGAGCTCCGAAGGTACGAGGAGGCATAGGCGCGGGCATGAGACGGTTTGTGGCGGGCGTGGCGGTCGCGGCCCTGTTGATCGCCGCCGGTTGTGGCGACGACGACGGCGATGGCGGCGGCACATCGGGCGAGGCAACCGAAGAGTTTTGCCAGGGCTTCAATCGCATCAACGAGCAGTTCTCCGACATCAACCCGGTCACCAACCCGGACGCACTCAGGGAGGCTCTCGACATGTTGCGAGACCTGGATCCCCCCGAGGAGATCGCCGACGAGTATGAGACCGTCCTCGAGGGCTTCGAGAGGCTCTCCGAGATCGACGTCACGGATCAGAACGCCGTCAACGAGGTGCGGGACGACCTCCCGCGAGCGGAGGAGGCGTTCAACACGGTCGGGGACTTCGTCGACGAGAAGTGCTGAGGGTCTGCGCGCGTCGGACAAACCCGCGGGCGGTCACCCTGCGGTGGTCGGCGGCCGGCGGACGACAAGGCTCACCCGGGTCCCGTCGGGCGCCGGGGTGAAGTTCACTTCGTCGGCCAGGGTGCGCATGAGGGCAATTCCCAGCCCACTCTCGTGCCGCAGGCGCCGCGGGTCGGTGACGGCGGGCAGGGCCTCGACGTCGTCGGGGTCGAACCCGGAGCCCCGATCGATGACCTCCACCCGGACCTCGTCGTCGCCGATCGTGCAGCGGACGATCACGGGACCGTCGGACCAGTTGGTCTCGTGGGCCTCGATAGCGTTGGAGCACGCCTCGGTGACGGCGATCTTCAGGTCATCGAGGCGGGCTTGGCTCAGCCCGGGCGCCAGCGACCCGACCGCCGCGTCGACGACCAAGCGGACCAGCGAGAGATAGGCGGAGCGGGCCGGGATCTCCAGCTCCACGACCGCCATGCGGCTACCCGCCGGAGATGGCGTCGTCGAGGGACGCGTGGAGTGGCAGGGCGCTGTCGAGGCCGGTGATCTCGAACAGACGCCGAATCCGAGCCTCGGTGCACACCAGGCGAAGGTCGCCACCGTGGGTTCGGGCGCGCTTCAGGATGCTCACGATGGTGCCGAGACCCGTGGAGTCGAGGAAGTCGACGGCTTCGAGATCGAGCACCAGCCGTGCTGATCCATCGGTCACGAGGCCGATCAGGCGCTCACGCAAGGCGGGAGAGGTGGCGACGTCGATCTCACCGTGGACCGTCACGACCGTCCACCCCTCGATCTCGGACACCTCGGTGCGCAGCTCCATGGCCCGCTGACCCTAGCCCCTGGCTTCTCGAACCCACGCGGGGCAACATGGCCCGGGTGACACCCGTGGAATTCCACGGGCGTAACCTGGGATCAGGTCATGACCCTCGTCGACGTGTCGTCTGTGCTCGAGGGACCGGTGGGGGAGCCGACCGGGCACCCGCCCCGCGCCACGGCGGCCGACCCGATGGACGTGCTGCTCGGGGCGCTGGCCGGCCGCGACGTTGCTGGCGAAGTCGGCGGTGGGCCCTCCGCTCTGGTCCATGTGCAGCGGGTCGCCGGACGCCCGGGGCGGCCTGGACGGCTCGCGCGCCCTCTGCCACCCGAGGTCCTGCGGTGCGTTGAGGTACCGCATCTCTGGTCGCACCAGGCCGCGGCGATCGACCTGGCTCGTGCGGGACGCTCGGTGGTCATCGCCACCGGCACCGCCTCCGGTAAATCGCTCTGCTACCAGGTGCCGATCGCAGAGGCCGCCCAGGCGCCGGTGCGCCGCGGCACCGCCCTGCTGGTGTACCCCACCAAGGCCCTCGCCCACGATCAGCTGCGGGCCCTCGGAGAGCTGGGATTCCCCCACGTCGTCGCGGGGGCATACGACGGGGACGCCGGTCCGGAGGAGCGCGCCTGGATCCGACGTCATGCCACCGCGGTGCTCACGAATCCGGAGATGCTCCACAGCGGGATCCTTCCCCACCACGATCGCTGGGCGACGTTCCTCGGTCGGTTGCGGTATGTGGTCGTGGACGAGCTCCACGCCTTCCGCGGGATATTCGGGAGCCACGTCGCCCACGTGGTGCGCCGCCTCCGCAGGTTGGCCCTCCGGTACGGCGCCGATCCCACCTTCATCTGCTGTTCCGCCACCATCGGCCAGCCAGACGTACTGGCGTCGGACCTGTGCGGGCTGCCGGTGGAGGCCGTGGAGGACGACGGTTCCCCGCAGGGCGACCGACTGGTGGCCGTGTGGAACCCCCCACGACTCGACGAGCGAATGGCGGTGAGGGCCTCGGGCAACCGCGAGACCGCCGGTCTGGTGGCCGAGCTCGTGGGGTCGGGACACAAGACGATCGCTTTCTGCCGCAGCCGGCGATCGACCGAGGTCGTCGCCTCCGACGCCCGGCGTCGCCTGCCCCCCGCCCGCCGGCGACGGGTGAAGCCCTATCGCGGCGGCTACCTGGCGAGTGAACGCCGCGAGATCGAGGAGGAGCTGTTCAGCGGACACCTCGACGGTGTCGTTGCGACCAGCGCCCTCGAGCTGGGGATCGATGTGGGTGGACTGGATGCCGTGGTGCTCAACGGGTTCCCGGGCACGATCGCCTCGTTCTGGCAGCAGGCGGGTCGAGCGGGACGATCGGGGCAGGCGTCTGCGGCCGTCCTCGTTGCCGGCGCTGACCAGCTCGACCAATGGATCGCCACCCATCCCGACGACCTGGTGCAGCGAGCCCCCGAGCCGGCGGTGATCAACCCCGCCAATCCCTTCGTCGCCGACGCCCACCTGCGCTGTGCCGCCCACGAGATGCCGCTCACCCACGCCGACGAGCGCTACTGGCCGGGCTTCCTCGACGAGGTCGTCCTGCGCCTCGCACGCGCCGACGACGTGGTGGTGCGCCAGCAGATCCGCGGGCGGGGCCCCCAGGCGCTCTATTCGGGTGGCGGCTGGCCGGCCCACGGGGTCGGCCTCCGCGTCGGCGCCGGCGGCGAGGTGAGCATTCGGACGGCGGACGGAGAGCCCGTTGGGACCGTTGAACTGGCCCGCGCCTGCGGGCAAGTGCACCCGGGAGCCTCCTACCTGCACGCCGGGCAGACCTGGCGGGTGACGGCCCTCGACCTCGACGGCCGTACCGCCGTCGTGGAACCGGACGACGGGTCGACGTACACGGTGGCGCGCACCGACATCGACATCCGGATCGTGGGTCGCGACGCCGCCCGCCGGCTGGGCGAGCTCGAGGTCGGCCTGGGGACCGTCGAGGTGCACGAACAGGTGATCGGCTACCAGCGCAAGGACGCCCTGACCGGCGAGTCGCTCGGGATCACCGCGCTCGACCTGCCCCGCTCGACGCTGTGCACGCGGGCGTTCTGGTACGAGGTTCCCGAGCGCCTGCTGGGGCGGGCGGGGATCGGGCTGGCAGATGGCCCCGGTGCCCTCCACGCCGCCGAACACGCAGGGATCGGTGTGCTGCCGTTGTTCACGATCTGCGATCGCTGGGACGTCGGTGGGGTGTCGACGCTGCATCAGGCCGACCTCGGGGCGCCCGCGATCGTGATCTACGACGGCTACCAGGGCGGCGCCGGGATCGCCGAGCTCGGGTACGAAGCCGCCGCCCGTCACCTGGCGACGACGGCCGAGATCATCGAGTCGTGTCCCTGTGCCAGCGGCTGCCCGTCCTGCGTGCAGTCGCCCAAGTGCGGCAACGGCAACGAGCCGCTCGACAAGGCCGGTGCCCTGGCCCTGCTTCGCGCCGCGCTCTGACGACGAGCGGGCGTCCATCACCGCTCCACCCGCATGGTGGCGGCAGCGTCGAGCACGACGTCCTGGACCAGGGTCCCGACGAGGGGGATCCGGGTCGGTGCCCGGTAGTGCACGACCACCCTGACCCTGCCGCCCACGTCCCCCCGTTCGACCACCTCGGTGTCCAGCCGGTCGGCGGTCAGAGGGCCCGCCTGCTCGGCCGCGCGCCGTGCGGCCGCAGGATCGTCGTCGACTGCAGCGGCGCGCACGGCCTCGCGGGCGGCGTGGGTCACGAGGAGTTGGTCGCGCGCCAGCACCCCGGCCTGGATGATGGCCAGGAGCAGGCCCGCAACCAGCGGCATGACCAGGGCCAGTTCCACGGTCGCCTGGCCGGCGTCGCGTTCCGGCGCACGACCCTCGCGACGTGCGCCGGACCCGGGTCGTCGCATGGCTAGAGGCTGTCGGTCAGCTTCTCGATCACCGACTCGAACAGGTCGGTGAAGCTGCCGGTCTGGGCGGCCCAGGCGATGACGCCGAGGGCGATGCCGCCGGCCGCCAGGATGACCAGGCCGTACTCGGCCGTGGCCTGCCCGCGGTCGTCGGTGAGCCGGCGACCGACGCGGCCGGCGGCTCGCGATGCGAGCCCTTGGGCGTAGAGCAAGGGGTGGATGAACATGTCGACCTCCGGGGTCGCGCCACGGTGTGGCGTGGGGGCTGCGTCAGGGGGAGGGGCTTCAGAGGCTCAGAGAGCCGAAGGATCCCGCCAGGAGCGGGACGAGCGTGAGCAGAGCAAAGGCCGGCAAGGTGGTGAGCACAAGTGGGAAGAGCAGCGTGACCGGCAGCCGGCGCGCGGCCTCCTCGGCCTGGCGCCGGCGGCGGAGCCGGCTTTCGATTGCGGCGCGCTCGAGCGAGGGCGCGAGCGGCGTGCCGTAGCGGTCGTGGGCCGCCAAGGCGTCGACGAGCGGCCGGATCGACGCTCCCGCGTCGTCGACGACCAGTCCGAGCGCCGAGGAGGTGGTTCCTCCCCGCTCGATGTGGGCGGCCGCCCGCTCGAGGGCAGCGCCGAGCGGTCCGCCGGGCCGGCGCCGGATCGCGCACACCGCGGTGGCGATCGGCAGGCCCGCGGCCGTGGTCAGGTGCAGGAGGTCAACCACGTCGGGCAGTTGGTCGGTGACCGCGGCCTCGCGCGCTCGCCTGGTCCGACGGGCGACGAGCGTGGGGGCGAGCACGGACCACGCCACCGGAACGATGGCCAAGGGGGGTGCCCACGGCGCCAGGGCCGCTGATACCAGCATGGCCCCGCCTACCCGGCGGTCAGCGGCGGGGTCGGGGGGCCGCCCGGCCCGGCGTCGCAGCCAGGCGCCGATCGCGGTCACGAGGCTGGGCCCTGCGCCGCCGACGCTGGTGCGGTCGCCGACGATCGAGAGAACGCGGCCGGTGGCGAACGTCGGCGGCGTCGGGTTGGGGTACCGAGCCGGGATGCGATGTCCGCCGAGGACCACGGCGACCATGGCCGCCCAGGTCAGGCCCAGGCCGAGGGCCATCATGACGGTTCGCCTCGCGTCAGCCGCGCCATCCACCAGGCGCCGAGGGCGTCGAGACCCAACCCACCGGCGATGCACGCCCACCCGGCCGGCGAGTGCAGCAGGAAGCGCCCAGCCGCCCCGTCGCCCATCCCCAACAACACCGCGAACACCACGGGGGCCGCCGACAGCACCACCGCGCTGGTGCGGGCCTGCGACGCGAGCGCCCGACGCTCGGCGCTGAGCTCGAGACGCTCGCGCAGCGTGGACGCCACCCCGTCGACGGCTCGCGCTGGCGTCACCCCCACGACGGTCGCCAGCACCAACGCCGTCGCCGCGAGCCGGGTGCCGGCGTCGTCGTGCCGAAGCGTCCAGCCGTCGAGCACCGCGGCCATCGACTGCCCGCGGCCGGCGCCCAGCGCCAGCGCCTGAAGCTCCGGGCCGAGCGGATGCGGGGTCGCCCGGCCGGCCTCATCCAGCGCGACCGGGAGCGAAGACCCGGAGCGCAGGGCTGCCGCGAGCCGCTCCAGAGCCGGCGGCAGCTGACCGCGTCGTGCCACCAGAGCCCGGACGCGTCGCCGGTGGCGGGCGAGCAGGGGCGTGGCGACCAAGCCGAGCACCACGAGAACCATGACGACCGGCCCCAGGACGAGAACCGCGAGTGCGGTGCCGGCCACGCCGCCGACCACGGCGGCGGGCGGAACCCGCGTCGCCGGTCGCACCGACACGTCGGCGGCCTCGCACTCCGGACGCGAGGAGGCGGCGATGCGGGCCCGAACGCGCTGCGACGACCACCAGCCACGCAACGACCACCCGAGCGGGATCGCCAGGCAGCCGGCCACGAGCAGTGCGTTCGGCGTCATGTCGGCTGCCCGGTCGCACGTTGCTGCGTGGGGTCGGCAGCGTGGCCCGTGCTGCCGTGCCCGCCACTCACCCAGACCGCGACATCGGGCCGGCGGGCGGGACGCGTCGGGCGGGCCACACACCTGCGGCCGACCGCCAGTGGGCGGGTCGCAACCGTGTCGCCGGGGCCGGCGACGACCTCGGCAACCTCGGCCACCAGCCGTGCCCCGCTCGCACCCCGGACCACACGAACCAACAGGTCGAGGGCACCGAGGACCTGCTCGCGGACGGCCGGCAGCGGCAAGTCGATCGACCCCATGAGCGCCATGGTCTCGATGCGGCGCAATGCGTCACCCGTGCCATTGGCATGAACGGTGGATAGCGACCCGTCGTGCCCGGTGTTCATGGCCTGCAGCATGTCGAGGGCCTCGGCCCCCCGGACCTCGCCGACGACGATGCGGTCGGGCCGCATGCGCAACGCGGCCCGGACGAGCTCACGGACACCGACCGCGGCGAGCCCGTCAGGACTCGGCGGGCGGGTCTCCAGGCGCACGACATGCTCACCCGGCAGGCGCAGCTCGGCCGTGTCCTCGACCGTGACGACCCGTTCGCCGAACGCCAGGTGGCCGCACAGGGCGTTGAGCAGTGTTGTCTTGCCGGCGCCGGTGCCGCCGCAGACGACCATGTTGAGGCCGGCGTCGACGGCGGCCGCGAGCAGGTCGGCGACACCCGGCGAGCAGAACTCCCCGAGAGGGATGGCGGCGGCGCCGAAGCGGCGAATGGTGACCGCGGGCCCGTCGACCGCCAGCGGGGGCAGCACCACATGGACGCGCGACCCGTCGGGCAGCCGAGCGTCGACGACCGGGCTCGTGCGGTCGGCCCGGAGGCCCAGCGGCGCCACCACTCGCTCGACGAGTAGGTCGATGGCCGGTCGATCGAGCTCGAGCTGGGTGCGCTCAAGTCGGCCAGATCGTTCGACCCAGACAGGACCCGGCCCATTGACGAGCACGTCGTTCACCCGAGGGTCGGCGAGGAGAGGCTCGAGCGGCCCGAGGCCGCCGATCCGGGCTCGCACCCGGGACACGACGCCGGCAACCTGGTCGGCCCCGAGGAGCGGCGCCTCATGGCGCACGAGGTCGGCGAGGGCCGGATCGTCCATCGGCCGGTCGGTCGCCGACGCGAGCACCCGGCGATGGACCCGGGCATCGAGCTCGACGACCTCGGTGCGACGGTCACGCAGCATGGCGCAACCCTCGCTCGAGCGATCGGGGCAGGCGCCCGGCCATCAGGCCGGAGTCGACGGCGCGGGCCACCGCCGGATCGGCCTCGATCTCGGCTCGCACGGGTGCGCCGACGGCCGACTCGACGTCGTGACGGGAGAGCGTGCGGCCCGGCTCGCGGATCACGACGACCTCCGACGGCCGAAGCGACGATGCCATCGCTCGCCGGAGTGCCAGGTAGCACGGGCGGATGACGAGGATCGACCGCTGCGCAGCCTCGGCGAGGGCGGCCGCCACCGGTTCCGTCGTGCCGCAGTCGACCACAACCGGTCGCGACCCGCGGTCGAGAAGCGAGGCCAGGACGGCGGCCCGATCGAGCAGCAGGCGTCCGGGGCCACGGGGCAAGAGCGCCAGGCTCGGCGATGCCTGGACCTCGAGCCGCCCCAACCCGTCGGCGGGCACGTCGTCGCCGGCCGCCAGCCAGCCGGCGAGGCCGGGGCTGTCGGGCTCGGGCAGGCCGAGGACCGCGGGGCCGTCGCCGGCGAGGTCGGCCAGCACGATGCCCGGGCCGCCGCGCCGGCCGAGGAGAAGGGCGAGCGATGCCGCGACGACGGTCGTGCCGACGCCGCCCTTGACGGACCAGCAGGCGACCAGCATGGGGAGACCTCCGCGACGAAGTGGATGCGAGGGGGGAAGTCGGGAGGCCGCCAATGGCGTCGATACGACTGTTGTCGCCGCAGCCAGGCGGTTGGCGAGCGGAAAGCTACACAATAAATCTGAAGTGGTCAAACCACAGAGTGATACATGGAAATCAGATCGATCATCTTGTAACCATGCCAGGGACCTGAACTGGCCGCCCGCCGGGTCGGCCGGCTTCGCCGTTAGGGTCGCCAGCCGTGACTTCGCGCTCCGCCGCGTTCTTCGATTTGGACAAGACGGTCATCGCCAAGGCGTCGATGGTGGCGTTCAGCGGTCCCCTGCACCGCGCCGGGCTGCTCTCGCGCCGGCGGCTGCTGCGAGCCGCGTGGGGCCAACTCGTCTATGCCCAGTTCGGGGCGAGCCCGGCGAAGCTCGACAAGCTGCGTGACTCGGTCCTGCGGCTCACGCGGGGCTGGCAAGAGGCCGAGATCGCCGCGATCGTGCGCGAAACACTCGTCGATGTCGTCGAGCCCATCGTCTTCGAGGAGGCGGTGGACCTGATCCGCGAGCACCAGGCCGCGGGCCGCAAGGTGTTCATCGTGTCGGCCTCGCCCGAGGAGATCGTGGCGCCGCTCGCGCAGTTCCTCGGCGTCGACGAGGCATTGGCAACTCGAGCCGAGCTCGACGCCGACGGCCGCTACACCGGGAGGACAGAGCGCTACTGCTACGGGCCCGAAAAGGTGACGGCGATGGAGGATGCCGCCCGCCGCGACGGCATCAACCTGTCGGCGTCGTACGCGTACAGCGACTCGGCCACCGACGTACCGATGCTCGAGGCGGTCGGTCATCCCGTGGTGGTGAACCCCGATCGGGAACTGCTTCGCGCCGCGCGCACCCGGAACTGGGACGTGTTGCGCTTCTCGCGGCGCGTTCCCCTGCGCGAGAGGGTGCCGATGCACGCCCCGCGTCACGCGGCGCTCGGTGGGGGCGCCGTCGTCGCGGCGCTGGGTGCAGGCGTCGCGGCCCGGTGGCTCTGGGACCGGCGCAAACCCGTGGATCCGCCGAAGTCCCCCGTCTGGGCCGCAGTGGCGGCCGCGAGCCAGCGGGTGGCCCGCGTCAGCGCCCCGGCCGCGCCCGTCAGACGGAGCGCACCTTCTTGGCAGCGATTGTGGCGAGGGCGACGAGGACGATGAGCAGCA
>JBKOUY010000035.1:0-34167 GCA_046723645.1 Actinomycetota bacterium
GGCCAGGGTCGTTCGGCCGGGCAGGGGCCGCGCGCTCGTCGCTCCGACGCTGACGGCTCGCCCCCGCCGTCGGCTGCGCCGGGATCCAACGGCAGCCGCCCGGCCTCCCGCTCGGACCGCGGCCGCTCGGCAAGGCCACCCGTATCGCCGGAACCGCCGGCCGACCCGGGCTTCCCGTCACGGCTGCCGACGGACCTGCCGGCGGTGCCGCCCGCGCCGCCCGCCTCGCCCGCGCCGCCTGCGCCACCCGTGCTCCCGGCGCTGCCCGACAGGAACCCGCTGCGGGACGAGCCGTCACCGTTCACCGGCGGCGGGCTGATCCCGCCAGTCGACGCCATCCCTACGGGCCAGATCCGGGCGGTGTCGCCGTCGGCGCTGCCCCCGGAGATGCACTGGGCGGCCAACGACGACGCGCCCGGCGGCCCGACCGGCCCGGTCACCTCCCCGTTTGCCGGGCTGAGCTCGCTCGGGCCGCTGCGGCCGGGCCCCGACGGCGAGCTGGCACCCCACCTCGCCGCCATGAGCCCCGAGGCTCGGGCCGCGGTCCAGGCGATCGTCGGTCCGACCGGCGGCGGGACGGGGTCCCGGATGCCCAGCACCGGTGACGACGTGGCCCAGCGGGGCAGGCTCATCAACTTCCTTTCCTCCGTCCGCTGAACGACCTGTCGCGGGCGGCCGTCGTCGCCGGGGTGGTCGTGCTCGGCGTCGGGATCGTCGGGCCCGCGCTCAACCACGCAATCCTTCGCTGGATCGGCTGGCGGGTGGTCATGCCCCAGTTGCTCCGGCGGGTGCCGGCGTCGGAGGAGCTCGGCCGGTCCGTGGCGCGCTGCGCGACGTGCGGCCGTTCCCTGGCACCGCCGCTCGCGCCTGCATCCCTGCCGTGGGTCGCGGCCGCCGGACGCTGCACCGGGTGCGGTGCCGGCCGGCCCCGGTGGTGCGCGGCCGTGGAGGTGGCCATCGGGCTGAGCTTCGGATCGGCGGCAGCGTTGGCGGGCTGGTCCGCCAAGCTCCCCCCGGTGCTCAGCCTCTTCGCCGGCCTGATCGCCATGTCGACGGTCGACATCTGGGCGATGCGGATCCCGACCCGGTTCGCTCACGCCACAGCGCTCGCGGTCGGCGTCACGATCGTGGTCGGCACTGCAGTCGACGGCGGCATCGATCCCGACAGCCTGCGGGCGGCCCTGGTCGGCGCAGCCGTGCTCGGTGGCGGCCTGCTGGTGCTGCACCTGATCTCCCCCCGCATGCTTGGCTTCGGCGACGTGCGGCTGGCGGCGGTGGCCGGGCTCGTAGTCGGGTGGCTGGCGTGGACCCCCGAGCACCCCATCCTCGGGCCCGTGGAGGACGCGCTCGACGCCGCCCTGCTGGGCGGCTTCATCGGGGCCCTGGTCGGCATCGTGCTGCTGGCCATGCGCCGGCGCAACGACCCGTTCCCCTTCGGCCCGTCCCTGGCGCTGGGGGCGTCGCTGGTGATTCTGGCTTCGTTGTAGCCACAGGGCGGTCGGTATCGTTCCTGCCCGACCCACGGGCCACCCCTGATGGCGTCGGTCTTCGACCGACCCGTACTCTGCGCTGTGTGCTCCGGTTCCTCACCGCCGGCGAATCCCATGGCCGCGGCCTGGTGGCGATCGTCGAGGGGCTGCCTGCGGGGCTTCCGATCACGGTCGACGAGATCGCCCACGAGCTTGCCCGCCGCCGGCTCGGCTATGGCCGGGGCCCCCGCATGCGGTTCGAGCAGGACGAGATCACCCTCATCGGCGGCGTCCGCCACGGCCGCACGCTGGGCTCGCCGGTGGGGATCGAGATCGCCAACACCGAGTGGTCGCGCTCGGACAAGTGGCACGAGGAGATGGCGGTGGAGCCGGGCGAGACCCGTGCGCCGCTCACGCAGCCCCGTCCGGGACACGCCGACCTGGCCGGCATGCAGAAGTACGGCTTCACCGACGCCCGCGACGTGCTGGAACGGGCGTCTGCCCGCGAGACGGCGGCGCGCGTGGCGGCCGGCGCTCTGGCCAAGGGATTGCTTCGGCAACTGGGCGTGGAGATCGTCTCCCACGTGATCCAGCTCGGGTCGGTGCGGTCGAAGTCCGACGATCGGCCGGCGCCGGCCGACCTCGAGCGGGTCGACGCGTCGCCGCTGCGCTGCTTCGACCCGGCGGCCGAGGAGACCATGGTCGAGGAGATCAAGGCGGTCGCCAAGGAAGGCGACAGCCTCGGCGGGGTGGCCGAGGTGCTCGCGTACGGCGTGCCGGTCGGCCTGGGGAGCCATGTCCACTGGGACCGGCGCCTCGACGGCCTGCTGGCGCAGGCACTGATGAGCATCCAGGCCGTCAAGGCGGTGGAGATCGGGGATGGGTTCGGCCTCGCCGGGCGCCCGGGCAGCCAGGCCCATGATCCCATCGCTTGGGACAACGACCGGCACTCCTACCGGCGCACGACCACCCGGGCCGGTGGGATCGAAGGCGGCATGTCCACCGGCGAGCTGATCGTGTGCCGGGTGGCGATGAAGCCGCTGGCGACGCTCAACCGGCCGGTGCTCACGACCGTCGACGTCGTCACGAAGGAGGAGACGGTGAGCTTCAAGGAGCGCACCGACGTGACGGCGGTCCCCGCCATGGGGGTGGTCGCAGAGACGATGGCGGCGCTGGTGCTGGCGGGCGAGGCCCTCCGCAAGTTCGGCGGCGACTCCCTGGCCGAGGTGGCCCGCAACCGCGACGCGTTCGCCGCCTCGTTGCGCGGGACCTGATGGATAACACGGTCGGCGACGGCGGCCGGCCCCGGCACGTCGTGCTGGTGGGGCCGATGGGCGTGGGCAAGACCACGGTCGGGCGCCGCCTCGCGAGGGAGCTGCAGCGACCGTTCGCCGACGCCGACGAGCAGCTCGAGCTGCGTGCGGGTCGGACCATTCCCATCATTTTCCGCGACGACGGCGAGCAGGCATTCCGCCGGCTCGAGTCCGAGGTCCTGGCCGACCTGCTCGGCCGGCCGGATCCCCTGGTGGTGGCGGCGGGTGGCGGTGTGGTCGTCAGTCCCGAGAACCGTGCGCTGCTTGGACGCTGGGCCTTCGTCGTCTGGTTGCGCGCCTCGCCCGGGTTCCTCGCGGCCCGGGCCGATCCCGCCCACCGCCCGCTGCTCACCGGCGACCCCGACCCCGCCGCGACCCTTGGGCGCCTCGTCGCGACCCGGACCCCGCTCTACGCCGAGGTCGCCGACGCCACCATCGACGTCGAGGCGTTCCACGCGGCGGACGACAAGCCCAAGCGCGCGCTTGCGCACCACATCGCACAGCTCGTGGGCGTCCGTGCCGAGGCGACCGGATGAGCGATCGTCCCGGAGAGAGCGAGCCCGGCTCGAGCGGCCGTGGGAGCGCGAGACAGCGCGTCGACAGCCCGAGCGGCCCGCTGCGGGCCCGGCCCGAGCGGGAAGCAATGGGATGTCCGGCGAGATGACCGACGAGGTCACCGTCGACGTGCGGCTGGGCGATCGTGCCTATCCGGTCGTCGTGGGTGCGGGCGCCCGCGCCCGCCTGGCCACCGTGCTCGATCCCACCACCCGCCGGGTGGCGATCGTCACGCAGCCGGACATCGGCTTCGAGGTGGACCCGGGCCGGGAGCACGAGGTGTTCCCGATCGCCGACGGCGAGGCCGGCAAGTCGCTGGCTACGGTCGAGGACCTGTGCCGGGCCTGGTCGCGCTGGGGCCTCACCAGGGCAGACCAGGTCGTCGGGGTGGGTGGCGGCGTGGTCACCGACACGGCCGGGTTTGCGGCCGCCGTCTACCACCGCGGGGTGGGGGTCGTGAACGTTCCGACCACGCTCCTCGGCATGGTCGATGCAGCGATTGGCGGCAAAACGGGGGTGAACCTGCCCGAGGGCAAGAACCTGGTGGGCGCGTTCTGGCAGCCGTCCGCCGTCCTGTGCGACACCGATGCCCTCGCCACCCTGCCCGAGCGCGAGCGTCGCTCGGGCCTGGGGGAGATGGCCAAGTACCACTTCCTGACGGGCGAGGACCTGTCGGCGCAGCCCCTGGTGGCGCGCATCGCCGCCTGCGTGCGGATCAAGGCCGACGTGGTGGCGGCCGACGAGCGCGAGGCCGTCATGACCAATCCCCGCGGGCGGGCGATCCTCAACTACGGGCACACCCTGGCCCACGCGCTCGAGACGGCCGGCGGCTACGACCTGCGCCACGGGGAGGCCGTGGCGATCGGGCTCGTCTACGCCGCGGAGCTGGCGGCGGAGCTGGGGCGCATCGACGGCGCCCGGGTGGGCGAGCACCGGCGGGTGGTCGCCGGGTACGGCCTGCCCTCGTGCCTTCCAGCCGGCGTCGACCCCGCCGAGCTCGTCACGCTCATGACCCGCGACAAGAAGGCCGTGCGCGGCCTCACGTTCGTGCTCGACGGGCCCGACGGGGTCGAGGTGGTGCCGGGCGTGGAGCCGGGAACCGCGAGGCTGGTCCTCGAACGGATCGGGGGCCTGTCGTGACCGAGCGGCCGGTGATCCTCGTGCTCAGCGGCCCCAACCTCAATCTGCTGGGGCAGCGGGAACCGGAGATCTACGGGCGCGAGACGCTCGACGACCACGTCGCGGCGATGCGGCGGGCCGCCGACGCGGCGGGCTTCGCCGTCGAGCACCAGCAGTCCAACGCCGAGGGCGAGCTCATCGACGCGATCCACCGCGCCCGGGGCCGGTGCGCCGCCATCGTGATCAACCCGGGCGCCTTCGGCCACTACGCCTGGGGAATCCACGATGCGCTGGCGACATTCGACGGACCGGTGGTCGAGGTCCACATCTCCAATCCCAACGCGCGGGAGTCGTGGCGCCACACCTCCGTGGTCGCCCCCGTGGCCACGGGAACGATCGCGGGCTTCGGCGGCCACGGCTACGTCCTGGCGATCGAGGCGGTCCGGCGCTTGACCGCGCCGGGGGATCGGCCACCTACCCTTGAACGGTGAGCTTCGATCCCGCCTCGCTCCCCCCGATGGATGTCGCCGACCGCGCCTCCCGGCTGCGGTCGCGGCTCACCGAGCTCCCCTGCGACGCCCTGCTGGTCACCAACCTGACCAACGTCCGCTACCTCACCGGCTTCACCGGATCGGCGGCGCTGCTGCTGGTCCCCGCCGACGAGGCCGCCGAGCCGGTGTTCGTGACCGACGGCCGCTACCGCGACCAGGCCGCGAGCGAGCTGGCCCGCGCCGGTGTCGTGGCCCGGACGGTGATCGGCCAGGAGGAGGACGCCCGGCGCCAGGCGCTGGCCGGCGCCGCTGCGGGGTTGGGCCGGCTCGGGCTGGAAGCCGACAACGTCACCTGGGCCCAGAAGCGCCGCTACGGCGCCGACTGGTTCCCCGACGCCCAGCTCGTGCCGACCACCGGCCTGGTCGAGTCGCTGCGGCTGGTCAAGGATGCGGGGGAGGTCGCCCGCATCGAGGCGGCGTGCGAGATGGCCGATGCGGCCCTGGCGGCGGTGCGGCACCGCCTGGGGGAGGGTCCGACTGAGGCCGAGGTGGCGCTGGAGCTGGAGTGGCAGATGCGGCGGCTCGGCGCCGAGGCGCCGTCGTTCGAGACAATCGTCGCCTCCGGCCCCAACGGCGCCATGCCGCATCACCGGGCGGCCGACCGCCGCATCGCCGAGGGCGACCTCGTGGTGCTCGACTTCGGGGCGCTGGTCGACGGCTACCACTCCGACATGACCCGGACGGTCATGGTCGGCGATCCCAGCGACACGCAGGCGCGGATGTACGAGGTCGTGCGGGAGTCGCAGGCCGCCGGGGTGGCCGCCGTCAGGGCCGGCGCCGAGGCCAGCGCGGTCGACGCTGCCTGCCGGTCGGTGATCCGGGACGCGGGCTGGGACGAGGCGTTCCTCCACGCCACGGGCCACGGCGTCGGGCTGGACATCCACGAGCCACCCCGGGTGGCGAGGACCGCCGACGCTATGCTGGCCGACGGCCAAGTCGTGACCGTCGAGCCGGGCGTGTACTTGGCCGAGCACGGCGGGGTCCGGATCGAGGACACCGTCGTGGTCACCTCCGAGGGCTGCCGCACGCTGACGCTGGCGCCCAAGGAGCCCCACCTGTAGAGATCCGACTGCGCGCCCAGGAGCCGAGCCGATGGCTGCCACCACCACCAATGACCTCAAGCGGGGCATGACCCTCGACCTGCCCGAGGGGCTCTTCCACGTCGTCGACTTCCAGCACGTCAAGCCGGGCAAGGGGCCGGCCTTCGTCCGGACGACGCTGCGCAACGCCCGCACCGGCGCTCAGCTCGACAAGACGTTCCGGGCCGACGAGCGGGTCGAGCAGGCGGTCGTCGAGAAGAAGGAGATGCAGTTCCTCTACCACGACGGCGACCACCACGTGTTCATGGACAACGGCACGTACGAGCAGATCCACGTGGGGGCCGCAGCCCTCGGCGACGCCACCCGGTACATCGTCGACGGGTCGACGATGGTGCTGCAGTTCTACAAGGACGAGATCATCGGCATCGACCTGCCGGCCGCGGTCGAGCTGGCGGTGTCCGACACCGACCCCGGCATCCAGGGCGACCGCGTGTCGGGGGCCCGCAAGCCGGCCACGCTCGAGACCGGCCTGGTGGTGCAGGTGCCCCTGTTCGTCAACCCCGGCGACCGGATCAAGGTCGACACCCGGAGCGCCGAATACCTGACGCGGGCGTAGTCGGCGGCGCATGTGAACGGTCTCGAGCCCACCGACGTGGAGAGCCGCCGGGCGGCGCGGGAGCGGGCGCTCGAGCTGCTGTACGAATCCGAGATCAAGGGGGTCACAGTGGGCGAGTTGCTGGCCGAGCAGCCGATCGAGCCCGCCGAGCTCGCGACCGAGCTCGTCCGCGGGGTCGAGGCGCACCGCGACCGGATCGACGAGCTGCTCGAACGCCTGATCGCCCCCAAGTGGTCGCTCGACCGGCTGGCGGCCGTCGACCGGTCGATCCTCCGCCTCGGTTCCTACGAGCTGCTGGCGGTGCCCGAGCGATCGGCGGCCCTGGTGATCAACGAGGCGGTCGTGCTGGCCCGGCGGTTCGGCACCGACGATTCGCCCCGGTTCGTCAACGGCGTCCTGTCGTCGGTGGCGTCCGAGGTGCGCCCGGAATGAGCGCGTCACGCTGAGCCTGCCGGAGCCCGAGCTGTGCGATGCGGCCCGCGGCATCCGGTTGCGTGCATGGCGGGACGACCCCGGGGATGTCGCCGCACTGGCGGCCGCGTGGCGGGATCCGTCCGTGGTGGCCGGCAACCCGGTCCCGTCCGATCCGTCGCCCGCGGGGGCCCGACGCTGGATCGCCGGCGAGCAGGAGCGGCGGCGCCGAGGCCTGGCGCTGGACCTGGTGGTCAGCCCGATAGGCGGCGACCTCGTGTGGGGTGAGGTCGGGCTGCGGGGGTTCGACCCGGCCGTCCGCCGCGCCGAGGTCGGCTGGTGGCTCGCCCCCGAGGCCCGCGGCCGGGTGGTTGCGGCCGCCGCCGTCGGCCTGGTCGCGGCCTGGGCCCTGGGGGCGCCGCTGGGGCTGCTGCAGGTGTGGGCGCGCATCGATCCCGCGAACGAGGCGTCAGCCCACGTCGCGGAGGCCGCGGGGTTCCGCCGCCTGGGCGCCGCGGGTGCCACCGACATCTGGTCACGCGAGGCAATGCCAAACGGTCCGGACACCACGAGGCAATAGCGAACGGAAGGCGTCCCCCATCGCCTCGGGCTCGGCTGGACGTTCGCCATTGCCTCGGGCCTCCGCATTTCAATCCCGCCGAGGGTCCACGGATGGTGCCCGTCGGGCTGCTACCGTGCCGACCTGACCGTGAAGCGGGTCCTGCGAGACCCGCACGGACAGGACACGGGGAGGTCCCCGAATGGCAGAACGCGAACGACGCACGACGCCCCCGTATGGGGGCGTTTTCCATGCCCGGTCCGAGGTGCTCGACGCCGACGACGTCCGCCGGGCGGTGTGGCGGATGGCGCACGAGATCCTCGAGCGCAACCACGGCCCCGATCAGGTGGTGCTGATCGGCCTGCAGACCGGCGGGGTGACCTTCGCGGAGGCGTTGGCCGACGCGCTGGAGAAGATCGACGGGGCCCGGCCGCCGCTCGGCTCGCTGGACGTGGCGCTCCACCGCGACGACATCGGCCTACGGCCGGTGCTGCCCGCGGCGGTGACCGACATCCCGGTCGACCTGACCGGCCAGGTCGTGGTCCTCGTCGACGACGTGCTGTACACCGGGCGCACGATCCGGGCGGCGCTGGACGCGGTGCACACGTACGGGCGGCCGCGGGCGATCCAGCTGGCCGTCATGGTCGACCGGGGCCACCGCGAGCTCCCGATCCGGCCGGACTACGTGGGGAAGAACCTGCCCACCAGGCGCGACGAGATGGTCAACGCCACACTCGACGGCGTCGAACTGGGGGAGGTGGTGAAGGAGCGATGAGCGAGCGTCCGTCGAGGGTGACGGGGAAACAACGAGAGAGCGAGCCGTGGGCCCGGGCGGCCCGCCGCCGCAGGCGGCAAGAGCGGGGAACAACGCGCCGGAGCCCGAGCGGCCCGCTGCGAAGCGGCGAGAGCGGGGAGCGATGAAGCACCTCCTCGGAATCGAGGGCCTCGAGGGCGACGACATCGACCACCTGCTCGAGCTGACCGACACCTTCGTCGAGGTGAGCCGGCGCCGGCTGCCCAAGGTGCCGGCGCTGCAGGGCCGCACGGTTACGTGGCTGTTCTACGAGGACTCCACGCGGACCCGACTCAGCTTCGAACAGGCGGCCAAGCGGCTCTCGGCCGACACGCTGAGCTTCTCGGTGTCGGCGTCGTCGGTCAACAAGGGCGAGTCCCTGCGCGACACGGTCGAGACCATCGAGGCGATGGGCGTCGATGCGATCGTGGTGCGCCACCGCTCGGCGGGCGTGCCGCACCAGATCACCCGCTGGGTGTCGGGCAGCGTGATCAACGCCGGCGACGGGTGGCACGAGCACCCCACCCAGGCGCTGCTCGACTGTTACACGATCCGCGAGCACCTGGGCGGCGTTGACGGGCTGCGCATCGCCGTTGTCGGCGACGTGAAGCACAGCCGGGTGGCGCGCAGCGACGCTTGGGCGTTCACCAAGCTGGGGGCCGAGGTCACCCTGGTGGCGCCGCCGACTTTGCTGCCACCGAGCCTGGACGGCTGGCCCGTTGCGGTCAGCCACGACCTCGACGCGGTGCTCCCCGAGGTCGACGTGGTGTACCTGCTGCGGATGCAGCGCGAGCGCATGACCGAGGCCCTCGTGCCGTCGCTGCGGGAGTACACGGCGCGCTACGGCCTCACGCGCTCGAGGGTCGACCTGCTGGGCGACAAGGCCATCGTGATGCATCCGGGCCCCATGAATCGGGGCGTCGAGATCGCCGCCGACGTGGCCGACCTGCCCCGCTCCGTCGTCACCGACCAGGTGCGCAACGGCGTGGCGGTGCGGATGGCCGTGCTGTTCGAGCTGCTGGGATCGGGAGGGGAACGTTGAAGTCGGTGCTGCTCCGCGGGGGCCGCGTCGTCGACGCCGGCGGCGAGCGGATGGCGGACGTGGCCGTGGAGGACGGTCGCATCGCCGCCGTGGTCGCCGACGGCTCCGACCTCGCCGCCGACATGGTGCTCGACGCCGGAGGGTGCGTCGTGGCGCCGGGCCTGGTCGACCTCCACACCCACCTGCGCCAGCCGGGGCAGGAGGAGGCCGAGACCGTCGACACGGGGGCCCGCGCGGCCGCGCTCGGCGGGTTTACCTGCGCGCTCGCCATGCCCAACACGGATCCGCCCGTCGACTCTGCAGGAGTCGCCCGCGAGGTCCTGGAGCTCGGCCGGGACGCCTGCTGCGACGTCCGCACTGCGGCCGCCATCACGGTCGGGCGGCAGGGCACCCAGCTCACCCCCATGGCCGAGCTGGCGGCGCTCGGCGTGCGGTTCTTCACGGACGACGGCACCGGGGTCCAGGACGGGCGGCTCATGCGACGGGCCCTCGAGTACGGGCGGGGCCTGGGCATCACCTTGGCGGAGCACTGCGAGGACGACGTGCTGGCCGCCGGTGGCTCCATGAACGAGGGCGCATGGTCGTCGCGGCTCGGCATCCCCGGCCAGCCGGCGGAGGCCGAGGAGCTCATGGTGATGCGCGACATCGCGCTGGCCCGGCTCACCGGCGGACGGGTCCACTTCCAGCACCTGTCGACCCGCCGGTCGGTTGAGCTGGTGGCGTCGGCCAAGGCCCAAGGGCTGCCCGTGACCTGCGAGGCGACGCCCCACCACTTCACGCTGACCGACGAACGATGCGCCTCGTACGACCCGGTGTTCAAGGTGAACCCGCCCCTGCGCACCGATGACGACGTCGCGGCCGTTCGCGCGGGCCTCGCCCTGGGCGCCATCGACTGCATCGCCACCGACCACGCCCCCCACGCGCCCGAGGCCAAGGAGCAGCCGTTCGACCAGGCGGCGCCCGGGATGCTCGGCCTGGAGACGGCACTGGCGCTGGCGCTGACGCACCTCGACCTGCCGATCGTCGACGTCCTGGCGCTGCTGTCGTGGCGCCCGGCCGCGCTGCTCGGGGCCGGCGATCGCCACGGCGGCCCGATCGAGGCCGGGCGGCCGGCCAACCTGTGCGTCGTGGACACGGCGGCCACATGGACCGTCGACCCGCTGGCCCTGGCCAGCCGCAGCCGGAACAGCCCCTACGTAGGGATGGCGCTCACCGGGAGGGTCCGCCACACCTTGCTGGCGGGGGAGCCGGTGGTGGTCGACGGCGAGGCCCAACGGTGAGCGCCGGGTATGCGTTAGATTGCATGTCTATGCAGACCGGCCAGCCGATCACCAGAGCCGTACGGGACGGGACGTTGGTGCTGGCCGACGGGACCAGCTTCGAGGGCGAGCTCGTCGGCGCCGAACCTGCCGGGGGCGTCGCCACCGGCGAGGCGGTCTTCAACACCGTCCTGTCGGGCTACCAGGAGGTCATCTCCGACCCGTCCTACGCCGGCCAGATCATCACGTTCACCGCCTCGCACATCGGCAACTACGGCGTCAACGCCGACGACGACGAGGGGCGTCGGCCGTTCTGCCGGGGGGTCGTGGTCCGGGACCTGGCCAGGCGCCGCTCCAACTGGCGCGCCAGCGACGATCTCGACAGCTACCTCCAGCGGCACCAGGTGCCCGGCATCGCGGGGGTCGACACTCGCCGCTTGACCCGGCACATCCGCGAGTCGGGCGCGCTGCCGGGCGCATTCGGCAGCGCCGACGAGGCGACGTTGAGGGCGGCCGCCGCCGGCGAGCCCGGCACCGACGGCCGCGACCTGGTCGCCACCGTCACCTGCGCGGTGCCGTACACGGTGCCGGTGGGCGTGGGCAACGGCCGCTCCCAGCCGCCACCGCGCCGGATCGTCGCCTACGACTTCGGCATCAAGCGGACCATCCTCCGGCACCTCGCCGGCCTCGGGCAGGTCACCGTCGTCCCGGCGGCCACGGCGGCGGCCGACGTGCTGGCCCTGGAGCCCGACGGCGTGTTCCTCTCCAACGGCCCCGGCGACCCGGCCGCGGTCGGCGGCGCGGTCGAGGCCATCCACGGCCTCCTGGGTCGTGTGCCCGTCTTCGGCATCTGCCTGGGCCACCAGCTGCTGGCGACGGCCCTGGGCGGGATCACGCACAAGCTGCCGTTCGGCCACCACGGGGGCAACCACCCGGTCCGCCGGCTGGCCACGGGTCGGGTGGAGATCACCAGCCAGAACCACAACTACGCGGTGGTGGACGGCTCGATGGGCGCCGGCGTCGAGGTCACGCACGTGAACCTCAACGACGGGGTCATCGAGGGCATTCGCAGCGCGGGCCTGCGGGCGTTCGGCGTGCAGTACCACCCGGAGGCCGGTCCGGGTCCGCACGACGCGGCCTATCTCTTCGGCGAGTTCGCGGCGCTCATGGACGGCTCGCGCGGCAACGGGTTCGGCCGCGCCCACCGGCCGCGGGACCCGCTTGCCTCGGTGGCCCGCCCGCACCGGCCGGGAGGGCGTTGAGTGCCCCGGCGCGACGACCTCGAATCGATCCTGCTCATCGGTGCCGGACCGATCGTCATCGGCCAGGCGTGCGAGTTCGACTACTCGGGGACCCAGGCCTGCAAGGTCCTGAGTGCCGAGGGCTATCGCGTGATCCTCGCCAACTCCAACCCGGCCACGATCATGACCGATCCCGAGTTCGCCGATGCCACCTACGTCGAGCCCCTGGACGCCGACCACCTCGAGCGCATCATCGAGCGGGAGCGGCCCGACGCTGTCCTCCCGACGCTCGGGGGCCAGACCGCGCTCAACCTGGCGATGGAGCTGGTGGACCGTAAGGCGATCGGCCGGCCCGGCATGCCCGAGCTCATCGGCGCCACCGCCGAGGCCATCGCCACCGCCGAGGATCGTGAGCGGTTCAAGGTAGCCATGCAGGAGATCGGCCTCGGCGTGCCGGCCTCGGCGACGGCCCACAGCGTGGACGAGGCGCTGGCCGTCATCGAACGGATAGGCCTGCCCGTCGTGGTCCGCCCGGCCTTCATCCTGGGGGGCAAGGGCACGGGCATCGCAACGACGCCCGAAGACTTCCACCGGATCGCCGTCACCGGCCTCGCCGCCAGCCCGATCAGCGAGATCCTGATCGAGCGCTCCATCGCCGGGTGGAAGGAGTACGAGCTCGAGGTCATGCGCGACCGGGCCGACAACTGCGTGGTCGTCTGCTCGATCGAGAACCTTGACCCCATGGGCGTCCACACCGGTGACTCGATCACGGTGGCCCCCGCCCAGACGCTCAGCGACATCGAATACCAGGCGATGCGGGACGCGGCATTCGCGTGCATCCGCCGGGTGGGCGTTGAGACCGGCGGTTCCAACGTGCAGTTCGCGCTCGACCCGACCAACGGCGACATGGTCATCATCGAGATGAACCCCCGAGTGAGCCGATCCTCCGCGCTGGCGTCGAAGGCCACCGGGTTCCCCATCGCCAAGATCGCCGCCAAGCTGGCCGTCGGCTACACGCTCGACGAGATCCCCAACGACATCACCCGCAAGACGCCCGCCAGCTTCGAGCCGACCATCGACTACGTGGTCACCAAGGTGCCGCGCTGGGCGTTCGAGAAGTTCCCAACCAGCCCGGGCGTCCTGGGGACCTCCATGCAGTCGGTGGGCGAGGCGATGGCCATCGGGCGCACGTTCCCCGAGTCGCTGCAGAAGGCCCTGCGGAGCCTGGAGGTCGGGCGGGCCGGGCTCAACTGCGATCCCGGCGAGGCGGTGCTCGACGGCCTGACCGCCGACGAGCTGGTCGCCCGGGCGGCGGTCGGCACCCCCGACCGCCCCTTCCAGCTCGAGGCGGCGCTGCGCCGGGGGATCACCATCGACGCGCTCGCCGAGCGGACCAGGGTCGACCCCTGGTTCCTCGACCAGATCCTGCGCATCGTGGAGGAGCGGGCCCACCTGGCCGCCGCCGGGCCCGATGGGCTGACCCGCCGGGACTGGAGGTGGGCCAAGAGGCTCGGCTTCGCCGACGCCCAGCTGGCCTGGCTGTGGGGCATCGACGCCGCCGACGTGCGCCAGCGCCGGCTGGCGGCCGGGGTCCGGCCCACGTACAAGACCGTCGACACGTGCGGGGCCGAGTTCGAGGCGTCGACGCCGTACCACTACTCGACGTACGAGGACGAGGACGAGGTCGCGGCAAGCGGACGGCGCAAGGTGCTGATCCTCGGCTCCGGCCCCAACCGCATCGGCCAGGGCATCGAGTTCGACTACTGCTGCGTCCATGCCAGCTTCGCGCTGGCCGAGGACGGCTACGAGACCGTGATGGTCAACTGCAACCCCGAGACGGTCTCCACCGACTACGACACGTCCGACCGCCTCTACTTCGAGCCGCTCACGTTGGAGGACACGCTCAACGTCATCGACGCCGAGCGGGCCGCCGGTGACCTGGTGGGCGTCGTGGTTGCGCTGGGCGGGCAGACACCGCTCAAGCTGGCGTCGGCGCTCCCCGAGGGCCTCGTCCTCGGAACGTCGCCCGCGTCGATCGACGCCGCCGAGGACCGGGAGTGCTGGAACGCGCTGTGCGCCCGCCTCGAGATCCCCCAGCCCGCGGGCGGCACCGCCACGAGCGTCGCCGAGGCGTTGGACGCGGTCGCGCGCGTCGGCTATCCGGCGCTGCTGCGGCCGTCGTACGTGCTGGGCGGGCGGGCCATGGAGATCGTGTACGACGAGGACGGCCTACGGCGGGCCATGGCCGAGCTGGCCAGCTTCGGGACGCTGGGCCGGGAGGGCGGCCTGTCGGCGTCGCGGCCGGTGCTCATCGACCGGTTCCTCGAGGACGCGACCGAGGTCGACGTCGACGCCATCCGCGACGCCGCCGGCGACGTGGTGATCGGCGCAGTGATGGAGCACGTCGAGGAGGCGGGCGTGCACTCGGGGGACTCCGCCTGCTCGATCCCGCCCCACTCGTTGTCGCCCGAGACGGTGGCGCTCATCGAGGACCACACGCGGCGGCTGGCCGACGCCCTCGACGTGAGGGGGCTGATCAACGTGCAGTACGCGGTGAAGGGCGGGCAGGTGTTCGTGATCGAGGCGAACCCGCGTGCGAGCCGCACCGTGCCGTTCGCGGCCAAGGCCACCGGCGTGCCCCTGGTCAAGGTGGCGGCGCGGGTGATGGTCGGCGCCACGCTGGCCCAGCTTCGCTCCGAGGGCCTGCTGCGCGACCCGCTCGGCGGCGGTCACGTCGCGGTCAAGGAGGCGGTGTTGCCGTTCAATCGCTTCCCCGACGCCGACACGCTGTTGGGCCCCGAGATGCGTTCGACCGGCGAGGTGATGGGCCTGGACCGGACCTTCGGCCTGGCGTTCGGCAAGGCACAGGTGGCGGCGGGGGAGAGGCTGCCCGAGGGCGGGATGGTGTTCCTGTCGCTGGCCGACCGCGACAAGGCGGCCGGCGTCACCGCGGCGGCCCGCCTGGTGGAGCAGGGGTTCGAGATCGCGGCGACGGTGGGCACGGCCGCCCACCTGGAGCGCCACGGTGTCCCCGTCGCGCAGCGGGTGGCCAAGGTGGCTGCCGCCGACGAGGTGGCGGCGCACGCCGACGAGGAAGCTTGCCTCCCCACCGCACTCGACCTCATCTCGGCCGGAAGGGTCCAGCTCGTGGTCAACAGCCCCCGGGGTCGCGGCGCGCGGGCCGACGGCGCCTACATCCGCCGCGCCGCCAACGTCCACCGCATCCCGTGCCTGACGACCGCGGCGGCGGCCGTGGCGGCCGCCGAGAGCGCGGTCGACCGGTCGCAGCACGACGCCCGCGTCCGCACGCTGCAGGAGATCCACCTCGGGCAGACCGCATGATCGGGCGGCTCGGCATCCGGGGAGGCCGGGCGCCCGCACGCCCGGCCGTCGACATGGCGGTGGCGGTGGGCTCGCTGCGGCTGGCGAATCCGATCATGACGGCGTCGGGCACTGCCGGCCACGGGGCCGAGCTCGGCGCGTACGGCGACCTGGGGGCCCTGGGCGCGGTGGTCGTGAAGTCGCTGCACGCCGATCCGTGGCCCGGCAATCCCCCGCTGCGTGTCCACGAGACGGCGTCGGGGATGATCAATTCCGTGGGCCTGCAGGGGCCCGGCGTGGCGGCCTGGCTCGACCACGAGCTGCCGGCGCTGGCGGCGACGGGCGCCCGCGTGGTGGCGTCGATCTGGGGCCGCACCGTCGACGAGTACCGCCGCGCCGCTGGCCTGCTGGCCGCTGCGCCGGACAGCGTCGTCGCAGTCGAGGTCAACCTGTCGTGCCCCAACACCGAGGCGGGCCGCGACTTGTTCGCGCACTCGGCCCACGACACCGGGACGGCCATCGAGGCGACCGCCGGCTGCGGCCGCCCCCGCTGGGCCAAGCTGAGCCCCAACGTGGCGCACCTCGAGGCGATCGCCGCCGCCGCGCACGGAGCCGGCGCCGAGGCGGTGACGCTGGTGAACACCGTGCTGGGGATGGCCATCGACCCCGAGACACGGCGCTTCCGCCTGGGGTCGGGGCCCCGCGGGGGAGGCCTGTCGGGCGCCGCCATCCACCCCATCGCGGTGCGGGCGGTGTTCGACGTGCACCGGGCGCTGCCGGGCCTGCCCATCGTCGGCGTCGGGGGCGTCACCACCGGCGCCGACGCCGCCGAGCTGCTGCTGGCGGGCGCCAGCGCCGTGCAGGTCGGCACCGCCACGTTCGCCGACCCGCGGGCGCCGCACCGGGTGCTCCGGGAACTGCAAGGGTGGGCCTCGCGCCAGGGCGTGGCCCGCATGGACGAGGTGATCGGAGGGGTTGATGGCTGACGAACACGGACCGCCGGCGGCCACGCGGGAGGAGGTCCCCGAGGACGTGCGGACCCGTATGGTGCTGGCGCTCGACGTCGACGACCTGGTGATGGCGCGGCGCCTGGCGCGGCAGCTCCAGCCCTTCTTCGGGACGATGAAGGTGGGGTTCGAGCTCTACACCGCCGCCGGCCCCGAGGCGATCTCGATGCTGGCGGGCATGGGCCTGGACGTGTTCTGCGATGTCAAGCTCCTGGACATCCCCAACACCGTCGGTCGCGCCGCCCGCGTGATCGGCGCACTGGGCGCCCGCTACCTGACGCTCCACACGTCGGGGGGTGCGCCGATGTTGCGCGCCGGGGTGGAGGGGCTGCGCGAGGGCGCGGCCGGGGCCGATCTCCCCGAACCGGTGGCCATGGGGGTGACGGTCCTGACCAGCGAGCCCGAGGCATCGCACCACGTGTTGCACCAGCGGGTGACGGCCGGCCTCGACGGCGGCTGCGGCGGCTTCGTCTGTGCCGTGTCCGACATCGAGACCATCCGGCGGATCGCCCCCGCGGCCGTGCTGGCGACCCCCGGCATCCGCCCCGAGGGCGCGGGCATCGACGACCAGGGCCGAGTGGCGACGCCCCTCCACGCGCTCGACGCCGGCGCCGACCTGCTGATCGTGGGGCGGCCCGTTACCCGGGCCGCGGACCCCGTGGCGGCGGCTCGAGCGCTGGTCGCACCGCTCCTCTGACGGGCGCCCCACTCAGCGATTGTCACCGTTGCGCTGCGGGGTCGCGCTAGGGTGCGCGGCATGCCGCAGCCACCGACTTTGACTCCCGAGCAGCGCGAAGCAGCACTCGCGAAGGCAGCAGAGGCACGCCGCGCCAGAGCCGAGCTCAAGGAGAAGCTCAAGATGGGGTCGCTGACCCTCAAGGAGCTCCTCGACCAGGCCGACGACAACGACATCGTGGGCAAGATGAAGGTACTCGCGGTGCTCGAGTCGCTCCCCGGCGTAGGCAAGGTACGTGCCCGCCGGACAATGGAAGAGATCGGCATTGCCGACACCCGCCGGGTGCGGGGCCTGGGTGAGCAGCAGCGCCGCTCGCTGCTCGACGCGTTCTAGGGCCGTCTCGCCCTCCACTGGAATTTGCTGATCACGGTCTCGGGCCCGCCGGGCTCGGGCACCACCACCGTCGCTCAGCGCGTGGCCGACCGGCTCCGGCTCGAGTTGGTGCCGGGCGGCGAGGTGTTCCGGGCGTTGGCCGCGGAGCGCAGCATGAGCCTGCCGGAGTTCGGGCTCTACGTCGCCGACAACCCCGAGGTCGACGTCGAGCTCGACAGCCGCCTCGCCCGGCGGGCCCGCGACGGCGACGCCGTCGTGGAATCGCGCCTGGCGGGCTGGATCGCGCACAACGAGCGGCTGGCGGCGGTCGTCGTGTGGATCGACTGCGACCCCCGCATCCGGGCGCAGCGGGTGGCCGCACGCGAGGGAGTGTCGGTCGAGCGGGCACTGGCGGACAACGAGGAGCGCCAGCACGTCGAGCGCGGCCGGTACCTGGCGCTGTACGGCGTCGACCTCGCCGACCTGTCCATCTACGAGCTGGCGCTCGATTCCGGCGAGCTGCGGCCGCCGGCGCTGGCCGCTCGCATCGTCGAGGCAGCCGAGAAGCGATTTCCCGTCCACCCCAGACGAACTGGCGGCGGCTAGGGCCCTCACACGGGCCGTAACCACCGCAAGTTCGCCGTTCGGGAACCGGGATTCACCCTTCGTGGGGCCCGGGCGGTACCCTGATCAGCCGATCTATTGGCCCGGACCGAGGTGCGCGCCCGCATGGCTTCACGCCAAGACACGATGATGAACCCCTCCATCGAGGAGCTGCTCGACCGCGCCGGGTCGAAGTTCTCGCTGGTCACGCTGAGCGCAATGCGCGCCCGGCAGATCAACGCCTACTTCAACCAGCTGGGCGAGGGCCTCGGCGCCATCGTGCCACCGCAGGTCACGTCCGTGGCGCGCAAGCCCCTGTCGATCGCATTCGAGGAGATCGCAGGCGACAAGATCGTCCTGGCCCATCCCAGTGAGACCGCAGCCGACGAGCCGGAGGACGCCGGGGCAGTCGAGGCCGTCGACGACGGCGGGCAGGCGGCCGACGACGAGTCCAACGGGGCCGAGTAGGCCCCCCTCCATGCTGGAGGGGAAGCGGATCGTCCTGGGGGTGTCGGGTGGGATCGCGGCGTACAAGGCCATCGATGTCTGCCGACGGCTCGTCGATCGGGGGGCGTACGTGATCCCGGTGATGACCCGGGGTGCGACGCGATTCGTGGGCGAAGCCACGTTCTCGGCGCTGGCGTCCGAGCGGACCCATACGTCGCTGTTCCACGACGACGATCCCATCCCACACACGCGCCTGGGCCAGTCGGCCGACGCCGTCGTGGTCGCCCCAGCCACCGCCCGGGTCATCGGCAGCTACGCGGCCGGCATCTCCAGCGACCTCCTCACGGCCACGCTACTGGCCGTGCGCGAGGGTTCACCCGTGGTCGTGGCGCCAGCGATGCACACGGAGATGTGGGAGCACCCGGCGGTGCAGGAGAACCTCGCCACGCTGGCCCGCCGAGGGGTCAGGATCGTCCCCCCGGAAGAGGGCCGCCTGGCGGGTGGCGACGTCGGCAAGGGCCGCCTGGCGGCGCCGGAGGCGATCGTGGACGCGCTGGACGCCGCCCTCGGCGCCGGGCGCGACCTGGCCGGCCTCCACGTGGTCGTGACCGCTGGCGGGACCCGCGAGCCGATCGACCCGGTCCGCTTCGTGGGCAACCGGTCGTCGGGCAAGCAGGGCCACGCCCTGGCGGCCGAGGCGGTGGCCCGCGGCGCCAAGGTCACGCTGGTGACGACGGTCGACCAGCCGGTGCCACCTCAGGCCGACGTGGTCCGGGTCGAGACGGCGGCCGAGATGGAGGACGCCGTGCGGGCGGCCGAGGCGTCGGCCGACGTCGTGGTGATGGCCGCCGCCGTGGCCGACTTCCGGCCGGCCCGCGTGGCCGAGCGCAAGCTCAAGAAGCAGGCGGGCGTTCCCGAGGTCACCCTCGAGGCGACGCCCGACATCCTGGCCGGGCTGGGGACGCGCAAGCGGCCCGGGCAGACGATCGTCGGTTTTGCTGCGGAGACCGACGAAGTGCGGCAGAATGCCGCAGCCAAGCTCGCCGCCAAGGGCATCGACCTCATCGTGGCCAACGATGTGACCGCTCCGGGCGCTGGGTTCGAGCACGACACCAACCACGTCGTGATCATCGATGCCGACGGCACTGAGCGCGAGGTGCCCTTGGCCGACAAGCGGGCGATCGCCCGAGCCGTGTTCGATGCCGTCACACAGAGGAGAACGAAACCGTGAGCCGTTGGACCTTCACGTCCGAGTCGGTCACCGAGGGCCATCCCGACAAGATGGCCGACCAGATCAGCGACTCGATCCTGGACGCCATCCTGGAGCAGGACCCGGTGGCCCGGGTCGCCTGCGAGACCATGGTGACGACCGGCCTGGCCATCGTCGCCGGTGAGATCACCACCGACGCCTACGTCGAGATCCCCAACATCGTCCGCGACACGATCAAGGGCATCGGCTACGACCGCGAGGCCGTGGGCTTCGACGGCCACACGTGCGGCGTCATGACGTCGATCGACCCGCAGTCACCCGACATCGCGCAGGGGGTCGACACGGCCTACGAGAAGCGCACCGCCGGTACGGAGGAGGACCTCGACAGCCAGGGCGCGGGCGACCAGGGCATGATGTTCGGCTACGCCGTCGACGAGACCGACGACCTCATGCCCATGCCCATCTGGCTGGCGCACCGGCTCGCGCACCGGCTGGCCGAGGTGCGCCGGGCCGGCATCCTGCCGTACCTCCGCCCCGACGGGAAGACGCAGGTCACGCTCGAGTACGAGGACGGGATGCCCGTCGCCCTCAGGACGGTCCTGATCTCCACCCAACATCAGCCCGGGCTCGACGCCGAGACCCTGATCAAGCCCGACCTGATCGAGCACGTCATCCGGCCCCTGGTGCCACCGCGTTTCCAGGACGACGACTACCGCGTGCTGGTCAACCCCACCGGCAGCTTCGAGCTCGGCGGCCCCCACGCGGACTGCGGCCTGACCGGGCGCAAGATCATCGTCGACACCTACGGCGGCGCCGCCCGCCACGGTGGCGGCGCCTTCTCGGGCAAGGACCCGTCCAAGGTCGACCGTTCCGCCGCCTACGCCGCCCGCTGGGTCGCGAAGAACGTGGTGGCCGCCGGCGCCGCCCAGCGCTGCGAGGTGCAGGTGGCCTACGCCATCGGCGTCGCCCACCCCGTGTCGGTCCTGGTCGAGACGTTCGGCACGTCCACGGTCGATCCGGAGCGCATCGGCGCCGCCGTGCAGCAGATCTTCGACCTGCGTCCAGCGGCGATCATCCGCGACCTCGACCTGCGCCGGCCCATCTACAAGAAGACGGCCGCGTACGGACACTTCGGTCGCAGCGACAAGGAGCTCACCTGGGAGCAGACAACCCGGGTCGACGACCTCAAGTCAGCGCTGGGCCTCTGAGCGGCCCGCGGGTCGTTCGCGTCCTGCCGGACGAGCCCGCGATCGACAAGACGTTCGACTACCTGGTCCCCGACGGCCTCGGGGATCAGGTGCGCGTGGGCGACCGCGTGCGGGTCGTGCTGCACGGCCG
Source organism: Actinomycetota bacterium (assembly GCA_046723645.1). GTDB lineage: Bacteria > Actinomycetota > Acidimicrobiia > Acidimicrobiales > VFJN01 > DASQUK01. The sequence goes on from JBKOUY010000035.1 coordinate 20,943, forward strand.
CCGGGTCGGGGGATGGGTGGTCGCCACCGACGTCGATCCGCCGCCGGGCGTCGCGCTGCGGCCGCTGGCCAGGTGGTCCGGCCGCGGGCCGACGCCGGAGCTCATCGAACTGGCCGAATGGGCCGCGTGGCGCTGGGCCGGCCGGCCGGCCTCGTTGCTGCGGACGGCATCGCCCGAGCGGGTGGTGTCACGCCTCCCGGCGGCGCCCCGGCGTCCATCCGCAGCGGCGGCGGAACATGCGGTGGACGAGGACGTCATGGGGGCGATGTCCGCCGCATGTTCGCCGGCTGCACCGGCGCTGCTGATGCGGCTGCCCCCGGCGGCGCCGCTCGACCCGGTGGTGTTCGCCGCGGCCGCCCGGGGGAACGCACTCATCCTGTGCCCCACGGCGGCGTCGGCGCACGCGGTCGGCGCCGCCCTGCGGCGTGCCGGAGTGCCCACCGCGCTGCACCCGAGGGACTGGGCGCTCGGCGCCGCGGGCGCCACGGTGGTCGGCACGCGCGCCGCCGCCTGGGCGCCGGTGGGCAACCTCGCCGCCATCCTGGTGATCGACGAGCACGACGAGGCGCACCGGCAGGAGCAGGCGCCCACCTGGCACGCCCGCGACGTGGCCCTTGAACGGGCCGGGCGTGCCGGGGTGCCGTGCGTGATGACCTCGCCCTGCCCCTCGCTCGAGGCACTGGACGCGGCTCGGCTGCTCACGGCGTCGCGTGCCGGCGAACGCGCCGGCTGGCCGGTCGTCGACGTGGTCGACATGCGGCGCCAGGATCCCCGCACGGGCCTGTTGCCGCCGGCGCTGGTCAGGCTGCTGCGCAGCGACCTGCGGGTGCTGTGCGTGCTGAACCGGACCGGCAGGGCGCGCCTGCTGGCCTGCAAGGCGTGCGGCGAGCTGGCCCGCTGCGAGCGCTGCGACGCCGCCTTGGCCCAGCCGGGCGACGAGCTGGTGTGCACCCGCTGTGGCACGGTCCGGCCGGCGGTATGCGCCGCGTGTGGGGCGTCACGGCTGCGGACGCTCCGCCAGGGCGTGACGCGGGTGCGTGACGAGATCGCGGCGCTGATCGGCGAGCCCGTCGACGAGGTGACGGCGGCATCGGCTGCCGCCGACGCCCCCCGCTCGCGGGTCGCGGTCGGCACGGAGGCCACGCTGCACCAGATCGACCGGGCCGATGCGGTCGCGTTCCTGGACTTCGACCAGGAACTGCTCGCGCCCCGCTACCGGGCCGCCGAGCAGGCGCTCGGCCTCCTGGCGCGGGGCGCCCGCGTCGTAGGCGGCAAGGACACCGGCGGCCGCCTCGTCGTCCAGACCCACGTGCCCCGCCACGAAGTCGTCCAGGCGGCCCTGCACGCGGACCCGTCCCGCGTCGCGTCGGCGGAGCGGGAACGGCGCAGGGAGCTGCGCTTCCCACCGGTCACCGCGATGGCCGAAATCTCGGGTGCGGCCGCGGGGGCGTTCGTCGGCGCCATCGGTGCGCAGCTCGGCGTCGAGGTCCTCGGACCGTCGGACGGGCGGTGGCTGGTCCGTGCCCCCGACCATCGCATGCTGTGCGACGCCCTGGCGGCGACGCCGCGCCCTCCCGGCCGCCTGAGGGTCGCCGTGGACCCGCCGAGGGTGTGAGGCGGTGCCCCCATAGGGTCCGAGGGGATAGGCACGTCGTTAGAGTCGCCTCGTGCGGACGATCGACTGGATCGACGGCGCGGTCGTGATCGTGGACCAGAGGGCGCTGCCCCAGGAGCTGCGCACCCTCAGGCTGAGTGACGTCGACGAGCTGGTCGACGCGATCCGGCAGCTGGCTGTGCGGGGCGCGCCGGCGCTCGGGGCCGCCGGAGCCCTCGGCGTGCTGTTGGCCGTGGGGGAGGGTCGCCGCCGGGGGTGGAGCGATGACGAGATCGCCAAGGCGATCGATTGCCTCCGCAACGCCCGACCCACCGCCGTCAACCTGGCCTGGGGGGTCGACCGGGTCGCCGCGCGGCTGGGCGAGGGAGCGGGGGCGGTCGAGCGGGAGGCGCGTGCCGTTCTGGAGGAGGACGCCGCCGTCAACCGGGCCATCGGCCGCCGGGGTGCCGACCTCGTGGTCGAGCTGTGCGGCCGTGGCTCGCATCGCGACGAGGCCGCCGGGGCCGCCAGCCTGCGGCTGCACACCCACTGCAATGCCGGCGCGCTGGCGTGCGTCGAGTGCGGGACCGCGCTCGGCGTGGTACGTGCCCTCCACGAGCGGGGAGCCGTCGCCCGCGTCTATGCCGACGAGACCCGCCCGCTGTTGCAGGGGAGCCGCCTCACCGCATGGGAGCTCGACCGGATGGGGGCCGACTACCGGCTGGTCATCGACGCCGCCGCCCCGTCGTTGATCGCCCGGGGGCTGGTCGACGCGGTCGTGGTTGGTGCCGATCGCATCGCCGCCAACGGCGACGTCGCCAACAAGATCGGCACCTACCCGCTGGCGCTGGCGGCGCATCGGGCCGGGGTCCCGTTCGTGGTGGCGGCCCCCGAGTCGACCGTCGATCCCGACACGCCCGACGGGTCGCACGTCGAGATCGAGGATCGCGGCGGCGACGAGGTGGTGGCGTGGGGTGGCCTGTCCGTGGCTCCGGCCGGCGCCCTGGCGATCAACCCCGCGTTCGACGTCACCCCCGCCGACCTCGTGACCGCGATCGTCACCGAACGCCGGGTCGTTCGCCCCGCGGCGGGGGAGCGGCCCGCGTGAGTCCGGCGCCGGGACGGGCGCCGGACGCTGCGGTCTCGGCGCTACCCCTGGACGGCCGCCGCCCTCCCGGGGGGGCGGGCTCGATGAGGGCTCAGAGCAGTTGGGTCCGCATGAGCTGTGTCAGCCATGCGCGGTGCTGGTCGGCCGTCCATCCGAAGTCGACGGTGACGAGCTGGTACAGCTCGGGGCTGGCGAGGGCGGAGTACCGCTCACCGGCCTCGGCGACCGACAGGCCGGGCCTGAGGTCGTCGCCGAGGTAGTGACGGATCCGCTCGGTCTGGTTGTGCAGGCGTCTGCGGCGAGGACTAGCGCGCCGCCCTCGATCGAGCGGTCCCTGACGCCTTCCGCGAGGCACTCGACGAGGCCGACCTGTTGTTTCAGGCCGAGCTGTCGCCGTGCAGTGCTGGCGGTTCGGGCCCGCGGACGCGGCGCGGGTCACGCAGCCGGTCCTCAACGTGCTCGGCGCACGAAGCGTCCCGCGGTTCGTCCCGGGGAATGAGCTCATCCAGTCGTGGTTCCCGCAGGCCGAGCGCCTGTCGGTGCCCGACGCCGGGCACCTGCTGATGGTGCAGAACCCCGCGGGGCTGGCGGGGGGACTGCGGGACTTCTTCGCAGGCCAGCGCTCACCGGCTCCGCCCGGGGCCCGGGCCGCCCGGGCAGTCAGCGCAGCGGGCGAGCGAAGTGGAACGCGCTGATCGTGAGGCCCTCGCGCATGTAGAAGCGATGTGCGTCTGCACGCTGCACGTTCGAGTCGAGGTCGAGGGCGGCGCAGCCGGAGGCATCGGCTCGCCGAGCCAGTGCCCCGAGCAGGGTCCGCCCGACGCCGGTGCTGCGCGCCCCCGCGGTGGTGACGAGGTCGTCGACGTACAGCTTGCGCAGGTACGCGGTCGTCGCCACGATCCGCCAGCCGGCCACGCCGACGCAGCGGTCGCCGTCGTACGCGGCTGTGAACCGCAGACCCTGCGGGTAGCCCTCGGCGTACACCGCGGCGAAGCTGGCGTCCGTCAGGTGCGGGCGCAGCTCGCGGAGGACCGCCAACGCGTCGCCCCAACGGCGGTCGCCGCGCTCGAGATCGACGAGTTCGAGCTCCGCCACGGTCAGAACGTGAGGACGCACCACGGCGCCCGCGACGCCCCGAACATGGCCGCCGCGCGGTCCGTCGCGCCGTCCCGCCGTTCGTCGACCCACCCGAGCGCGGCGAGCCGGCCCCAGCCCGTGCCGCCCAGGTAGGCGGCGCCCAGGGCCGACGCTGGAACGACCATGTCGGCGTCGGCATCGGTGGCGGTGCAGGTCGCACCGTCTGGCCCGCCTTCGAGGGCGAAGCGGCCGGCGGCGTGGCCGAGCGGGTCGACGACCTCGAGCACGAGGGACCCGTCGGTGGCGTAGCGGCGGGCGGTCAGGGCCGCCGGCACGTCCAGGATGCGCACCCACAGGTGGTCGGACCGGTTGACGAGCGCACCCATGCGGGCGTCGGCGAGGGCCAGCGGCACCGGGTTGTCCAGCGGTCGGAGGCCCACGCGCACATGCGCCACCCAGTCGACCGAGGAGAGGAACCGGACGAGCTCGATCTCGGCCTGCCCGGACGTGGCCACCAGGACGCCGGCCGACAGCGTTCCCGCCGGGCGGTTGTGCTCCCAGCGGTCGTCGACCGAGTACGCCGTGGCCGCCTGGGGCTCACCCTGGGCGTCGAACCACACGACCTTGGTGGCCTTGCGCCGCGCGTCATCGTCGCCATCGGGCCAGGTTCGTATGCCGGCGAACACCTCCCAGCGCAGGCTTTCGTAGCTGATGTGGCCCGGGAAGGTGTGGCGGGCACGGTCGTAGACGTCGATCACGATCTTGGCGAAGGCGTCGTTGTCGACAAGGTCGACGCTGCCCTCGGGGTCGGCGAGCCACCGGGCCTGGGCGGCGTCGAGGTGCAGCTCGCAGGCCTCGACCGCCAGGCCGTAGCCGTAGCGGCCGTAGATGGGGTACTCGGCGGCGACGAGCGTGGCCACCGGCTCGCCCCTGGCGGCGATGTCGTCGAGCTGGGTGCGCATCATGCGGCTGAGGTGTCCCTGGCGGCGGTGCGTCGGGAGCACGCCCACAGCGCTCACCGCGCCCGCCGCCACCATGCCGCCGGGCACGGTCAGCTCGGTGGGGAACGCCCGCGCGGCACCGCAGAGCCGTCCGTTGCGGTCGAACGCACCGAGGCAGCGGTCCAGGTCGAAGGCGGCGCGGCGGGCCTCGATGTCCTCCGGCGACGACGGCGGCGCCAGGAAGGCGGTGTGGACCACGTTGGTGAAGTCGCCGAACTCGTCGTCGGTGATGGTGCGTACGGTCTCGGGGGTCACCCCCGAGAGGGTACGCAGCGTCCCCCCGACGGGTCGCAGGGGTTTCGGCGCCAGCTCCTTAGGCGCCGGCGGCCCAGTCCCGGCGGCGGAGCTCGTACAGGGCGATGGCGGTCGCCGTCGCCACGTTGAGCGAGCCGATCTTCCCGAGCTGGGGGATGTACGTCACGGCGTCGCAGGCGGCAAGCGTGGCCGCGGGGAGGCCGCGGTCCTCGTTGCCGACGACCAGGCACACCGGCTCCTCGACTGCCAGCTCCGGCAGCGGCACGGCGTCGTCGGTCAGCTCGAGCCCCACGACCCGGTAGCCATCCCCGCGCGCTGCGGCCGCGGCCTCGGCCGCCGTGTCGTGCCATGTCCAGTCGACGAAGCGCTGCGACCCGAGCGCGGTCTTCGCGGTCTTGCCGCTCGTCGGTGCCGCCGTGTCGCCCACGAGCCACAGGTGGTCGATGCGAAACGCGGCCGCGGTTCGGAGGATGGAGCCCACGTTGAACGGCGACTGCACGTGGTCGAGGATCAGCGCCACCGGTGCCGTCGCCCGACGGCGCCAGGAGCGGTGCAGTCGCTTGAGCCCGGTGGGATCGAGCTGGCGCGTCACCGCTCCACCTCGAGGAGGCGGTAGCCCACACGGCTGCCCAGTCGCGTGACGGACCAGTCCCGCGATGCCAGCCAGCGGTGCAGCGAGTCGGCGCCGAGGTTCTTCTGGACGACGAGCAGCGCCGTGCCGTCGTCGGCCAGCCGGCCCAGCCAGTGGTCGAGGAGGTCGTGGAGGGCGGCTTTCCCCACCCGCACCGGCGGGTTCGACCACAGGCAGGCCAACCGAACGTCGGGCGGCACGTCGTCCGGCGTGGCCACGCGCACGTTGGCGAGGCCGGCGGCCGCAGCGTTGGAACGGGTCAGCTCCAGGGCCCTTTCGTTGACGTCGACGGCCCACACGATGGCAGCCGGTGAGCGGGTGGCCAACGTGAGCGCGATGGGCCCGTAGCCGCAGCCGATGTCGGCCAGGTGACCTTCGGCCGGCGGCGGAGGCGCGTCGGTGAGCAAATACTTGGTGCCGGGATCGATGCGCGCGCCGGAGAACACGCCGCGGTCGGTGCGGAGCACAAACGACACGTCCGGCAGGTCGAGGCGCACGGTCGAGGGCCGGGATGCGGCGTCCGGCGAGGGCGAGAAGTAGTGCGATGATCGGCCCACGTCGGGCGACGGTACCCTCCGGCCGAACCTTCGCCATGTGGCGTCGGTCGGCCACGGGACCCTTTGGCCCGACCCCGACCGCCACCCCTAATGGCGTCGGTCTGCGACCGACGCCGTACTCTTAGGCGATGGCTCCCTACAGCATTCGCGTGGTTGGCGACCCGGTCCTGCGGCAGCGCGCCGCCGAGGTCGCCACGATCGACGGGCGCCTTGCCAAGCTGGCGGACGACATGATCGCCACCATGTACGACGCTCCCGGGGTCGGCCTCGCCGCCCCCCAGGTGGGCGTGGAGAAGCGGATGTTCGTCTACGACGTGGGCGACGGGCCGTTCACGATCGTCAATCCCGACATCGTCGAACGCGACGGTGAGTGGGCCTACGAGGAGGGTTGCCTCTCGGTGCCCGGTCTGTCGTGGGAGATCGTCCGAGCCAAGCAGGTGCACCTGATCGGCGTCGACCTCGACGGCAACGACGTGTCGATCGAGGCCGACGAGCTGCTGGCCCGCTGCTTCCAGCACGAGCTCGACCACCTCGACGGAGTCCTCTTGCTCGAAAGGCTCGATGCGGACACCCGCAAGCAGGCGCTGAAGACGATCCGGGAGCTCGGCATCGGTCCCTCGGTGCTGGCGGACGCCGAGCCCAAGGGCGGCGGCTTCTCTCTCCGCTAGTGGGCGCTCGCGGGAGTTCCGTGGATGTATCGCGGAGTCAGATTCGTCGCTGGCGAGGACGCAGGAGGAAGGCGCAGCCAGCGGCTGCGGCGACGACGAGGACGATGTCCAGCGGCGGATCTGGCCGGCGAGACGCCACGATGACGTCCGCGAGCGCCCGCTAGGGCGTGCGAGAGGCCGGGCCGGTTTCGTGGCGCTCGCACCAGCACCGACGCATCCCCGGCGCCTGGTGTTCCTGGGCACGCCGGAGTTCGCCACCGAGCCGCTGCGCGCGCTGGTCGACGCCGGCTGGGACGTGGCCCTGGCCGTCTCCCAGCCCGACAAGCGCCGTGGTCGTGGCGGCCGGCTGATGCCGTCCCCGGTGAAGCGTGCGGCACTCGAGCTCGGGCTGCCCGTGTCCGACCGCGTCGACGACGTGCTCGACACCGGCGCCGACCTCGGGGTGGTGGCGGCGTTCGGCCGCCTCATCAAGCCCCACGTGCTCGAGCGCCTGCCGATGATCAACCTGCACTTCTCCCTGCTGCCGCGGTGGCGCGGGGCGGCTCCGGTCGAGCGGGCGATCCTGGCCGGCGACGAGCGCACCGGCGTCGACCTCATGGTGATCGAGGAGGGCCTCGACACGGGCGGCGTCTACGCCCGGTGCGAGGTGGCGATCGGGCCCGACGAGACCGCCGACGGGCTGCGCGCCCGGCTGGCGGCCCTGGGGACCGAGCTGCTGCTGGCCTGCCTCCGCGACGGGCTGCCGCAGCCGAAGCCCCAGGAGGGCGAGCCCACGTACGCCCAGAAGATCGATCCCGCGGAGCTGGAGATCGACTGGAGCCGGCCGGCGGTCGAGATCCATCGGCTGGTCCGGATCGGCGGTGCGTGGACGACGCACCGGGGCCATCGGCTCAAGGTCTGGCGGACCGCGCTCGCCCCGGCGGGCCCCGGCGACGTTGCGGTGCCCGCCGGCGACGGACCGATCCAGCTCGTCGAGGTGCAACCCGAGGGCCGGCGGCGGATGCCCGCCAGGGCGTGGGCCAACGGGGCCCACTGGCGGCCCGGCGACCGGGTCGCCACCTGAGCGGGCGAGGTTGAGCGGTGCACGAGGAGGCAGCCGGCCCGGGGTGAGCGCGGATCGTCGTCGCTCCGTGAGGTCGGCGCGGGCCGTGGCGCTGGACGTGCTCGACCGCATCGACGGCGAGGGCGCCTACGCCAACCTCGCACTGTCGGCGGCGCTCGACCGATCGAGCCTCGACGACCGCGATCGCCGGTTCGTCACCGACCTGGTCTACGGCACCACCCGGATGCGGCGGGCGTGCGACTACCTCGTCGACCGGTTCCTGGCCCGGCCGCCCACGGGCAGGGCGCGCAACGCCCTGCGCCTGGGTGCGTACCAGCTCGCGTTCGCGTCGGTGCCGGCGCATGCGGCCGTCTCCGAGACGGTGGCGGCCAGCCCCCGGCCGGCGCGGGGACTGGTCAACGCCGTGCTCCGCAAGGTCGCCGACGCGGCGGTCGTATGGCCCGACGAGGCCACGCGCCTCAGCGTGCCCGACTGGGTGCTGGACCGGCTGACGTCCGACCTCGGGCGCGACGCGGCCCTCGCCGCCGTGACGGCGATGAACGAGCCCGCCGCCGCCGTCGAGAGGGCCGACGGCTACGTCCAGGATCCGGCGTCGCAGCTGGTGGCCGACGCGGTCGCGGCGGGGCCCGGGGACAGCGTCCTGGACCTGTGCGCGGCGCCCGGCGGGAAGGCCACGGCGCTCGCCGGCGCCGGCGCCCGGGTCGTCGCCGCGGACATCCGTCCGGTGCGCGCCGGGCTGGTCCGCGCCAACGCCGCGCGCCTGCGGCTGACGGACCGGATCGCGATCGTGGCCGCGGACGGGACCCATCCACCGTTCCGCCCCGGGGGGTTCGATCGGGTCGTGGTCGACGCGCCGTGCTCGGGGTTGGGCACGCTGCGCCGCCGGCCCGACCTCCGCTGGCGCGTGGACCCGGCCGCGATCGACCGCCTCGCCGACCTGCAGCGGCGCCTGCTCGCGGCGGCGGCCGGCCTGGTGCGGCCCGGCGGGTCGCTCGTGTACTCGGTGTGCACCCTCACCGCGGCCGAGTCCACGGGAATCGACGCCTGGCTGGCCGCCGAGCGGCCCGACGTGGCACCGATCGAACCGCCCCGCGAGCCCTGGGGACCGTGGGGCCGGGGCGCGATCCTGCTGCCACAGGCGGCCGGGACGGACGGCATGTGCTTGTTCCGCTACGTCCGGGGTGCGGGATAGCGTCCGTCGGGTGCAGAAGCCGCAGCGGTTCCGCGTGCGACGCGAGGACGCGGCCAAGCGACCAGCGACCTGCGCCCGACGAGTCGCGCAGACGGTCGAGCGCGTGCCGGAGCAGCGGCGGTGAGCGCCGTGGAGGGGCGGCGGTGGCCGGCCAAGGTGCTCACGGTGTCGGACGGGGTCGTGGCCGGCACCCGGGACGATCGATCCGGCGCGGCGCTGGCCGATCGCCTCGACGACGCCGGCTTCGAGGTCGTGGAGCGGGCGGTGAGCGCCGACGGGGCCGAGGCGGTGGCGGGGGCGCTGCGGGCGCTGGCCGACGGCTTCGCGGGGCTGATCGTGACGACCGGGGGCACGGGCTTCGGCCCCCGCGACTTGACGCCGGAGGGGACCCGGTCGGTGCTCGACCGGGAGGCGCCGGGACTCGCCGAGGCGATGCGGTTGGTGAACCCGCTCGGCCGCCTCTCCCGGGCGGCGGCGGGGACCGTGGGGCGGGCGCTGGTGCTCAACACACCGGGATCGTCCAGGGGCGCCGTCGAGTGCCTCGACGCGGTCATCGACGTGGTGCCCCACGCCCTGGACCTGCTCGAGGGTGGCCGCCCCCACTGACGGTCGCCGCACTCGACAAAAATTAGAACGTGTTCTAATTTGGGGTCGTGGCGCTCGCCCATACGCTGCCGGTGATGGTCGACACCGACCACGAGCACATGCTGCGGGCCGTGGAGCTGGCCGCCGCCGTGCGCGCCTCCACGTCGCCCAACCCCTGGGTCGGCTGCGTGCTCGTGGCGGCCGACGGCCGGCGGGCCGAGGGCGCGACCCAGCCCCCCGGGGGCTCGCATGCCGAGGCGGCCGCGCTCGCCGCGGCCGCGGCCGCCGGGGTCGACACATCGGGCGCGACCGCGTACGTGACGCTCGAGCCGTGCAACCACCACGGGCGCACGCCGCCGTGTGCGGACGCCCTGATCGACGCCGGCGTCGCCAGGGTCGTCGTGGGCGTCGCCGACCCGGACCCGCAGGTACGGGGCCGGGGGATCGAGCGGTTACGCGCCGCGGGCGTCGAGGTCACCACCGGGGTCGCGGCCGACGTCGTCGGCGACCTCCTCGCCCCCTATGTCAGGCACCGCGAGACCGGCCGCCCCTACGTGGTGCTCAAGCTGGCGGCCAGCCTCGACGGCCGCACCGCGGCGCCCGACGGCACCAGCCGGTGGATCACCGGCGAGGCCGCCCGCGCCGACGCGCACCGCCTGCGGGCCGAGAGCGACGCCGTGCTGGTGGGGGCGGGCACCGTGCGCGCCGACGACCCCGCCCTCACCGTCCGGCACGTCCCCGGCCGCGACCCCTTACGGGTCGTGCTCGGGAAGGCGCCCCCGGATGCGAAGGTCCGCCCCGCGCTCGAGCTGACGGGGGACCTCGACGAGGTCCTCGACGAGCTGGGCCGGCGCGACGTGGTCCAGCTGTTGATCGAGGGCGGCCCGACGGTGGCGGGGGAGTTCCACCGGGCCGGGCTTGTCGACCGCTACGTCGTTTACCTGGCGCCGGCGCTGTTCGGTGGAGACGACGCCGCCGGCTTGTTCACTGGACCCGGAGCCACCACCATGGCCGATGTCTGGCGTGGCCGGATCGGCGGTGTGACGCACCTGGGCGACGACCTTCGCGTCGACCTGTACCCCGCCGAGAGGAGCAGCTGATGTTCACGGGGATCGTCGAGGAGCTGGGCTCGATCGCTTCGGTCGAGGGCCAGCGCGTCCGCATTGCTGCGTCGCTGGTCATCCAGGACGCCAAGGTGGGCGATTCGATCGCCGTCGACGGGTGCTGCGTCACCGTCGTCGACCAGGGCCCGGGTTGGTGGGAGGCCGACCTCTCCGACGAGACCCTGAAGCGCACGACGTTCGGCGACCGGACCCCGGGTGATGCGGTCAACCTCGAGCGTCCGGTCCGGATGAGCGATCGCCTTGGCGGCCACATCGTCCAGGGCCACGTCGACGGCGTGGGCGAGATCGTCGAGCCCGCCCCCGATCTCCGGGTCCGCATGCCGCGCGATCTGCTCCGCTACATCGTGGAGAAGGGCTCGATCGCCGTCGACGGCGTCAGCCTCACCGTGGTCGACGTGCTCGACGACGGGTTCACCGTCGCGGTCATCCCCCACACCGCCGCCGTCACGACGCTCGGCAGCAAGCATCCCGGCGATCGGGTGAACCTCGAGGTGGACGTGACGGTGAAGTACGTCGAACGGCTACTCGCCTGGAAGGATGTCTGAAGTGAGCTTCGCCAAGGTCGAGGACGCCATCTCCGCCGTCGGGCGTGGCGAGATCGTGGTGGTCGTCGACGACGAGGACCGCGAGAACGAGGGCGACCTCATCATGGCCGCCGAGTTCGCCACCCCCGAGAAGATCGCCTTCTTCCTGCACCACACCTCGGGCGTCATCTGTGCTCCGGTGACCCGCGAGCGGGCCCGCGAGCTGGACCTGCCCCTGATGGTGGCCAACAACACCGAGACGATGCGCACGGCGTTCACCGTCAGCGTCGACTACCGGCACGACACGACCACCGGCATCTCGGCCCACGACCGGGCCGCAACCGTGCGGGCGCTGGTCGATCCGGGCACGCGGCCGTTGGACCTGCTGCGTCCCGGCCACATCTTCCCGCTCGAGGCGCGCGACGGCGGCGTGCTGAAGCGGGCCGGACACACGGAGGCCGCGATCGACCTGGCTCGCATGGCGGGTCTCTATCCGGCCGGCGTGCTGTGCGAGCTGGTCAACGCGAGCAAGAACGACATGGCCCGCCTGCCCGAGCTCGAGCGCTTCGCCGAGGAGCACGAGCTGGTCCTGATCTCGATCGCCGACCTGATCCGCTACCGCCGCCAGACGGAGAAGCTGGTCCGGCGCGTCGCGGAGGCGCGGATCCCGACCGAGTGGGGCGAGTTCACGTGCTACGCGTACGAGTCCGTGCTCGACGGCGAGCATCACATCGCCTTCGTGAAGGGCGCGGTCCAGGGCCAGGACAACGTGTTGGTGCGGGTCCACTCCGAATGCCTGACCGGCGACGTGTTCGGGTCGATGCGCTGCGACTGCGGCCTGCAGCTCCAGGCGGCCATGAAGCAGGTCGCCGAGGAGGGCATGGGCGCGGTCGTGTACCTCCGCGGCCACGAGGGCCGGGGCATCGGGATCGGCCACAAGCTGCTCGCATACCAGTTGCAGGACCAGGGCCATGACACGGTCGACGCCAACATCGCCCTCGGCATGCCCGTCGACAGCCGTGAGTACGGCATCGGCGCCCAGATCCTGGTCGACCTCGGCATCACCACGATGCGCCTGCTGACCAACAATCCGTCGAAGAAGGGTGGCCTGGCCGGGTTCGGGCTGGAGATCACCGAGCGGGTGCCGCTGCAGACCGCGCCCAACGCCGAGAACATCGCGTACCTGCGCACCAAGCGGGAGCGCATGGGCCACCTGCTCGAGGGCCTGGATGACGTGCTCTAGGACCGCCACCCGCCATGGCGGGTGAGGAGGCCCGGGCCGCGGCCCCCGACGGGCTCGACGGCGCCGGGCTGCGCGTCGGGCTGGTGCGGTCCCGCTGGAACGCGGCCATCGTCGAGCGGCTCGTCAGGGGCGTCCGCCGCGGCCTGGTCCGTGCGGGCGTGGCCGATGATGCCGTCGTCGAGATCTCCGTTCCCGGCTCCTTCGAGATCCCGTTCGGCGCCAAGGTGCTGGCGGAGTCGGGCCGGGTCGACGCCGTGGTCTGCGTCGGTGCCGTGATCCGGGGCGAGACGACGCACTACGACCTGGTTGCGGGGGAGTGCGCCCGGGGCATCCAGGATGTGCAGCTCGCCACCGGCGTCCCGGTGGCGTTCGGCGTCCTCACGACCGAGGACGAGGGGCAGGCGCTGGCCCGCTCCGAGGGGCCGGGCGGTCACAACGTGGGCGAGGACGCTGCCCTCGTCGCGGTGGAGATGGCGGGTCACGTTCGCCGGTTCGGGCCCTCCCCCGATTCCTGCCGCGGGATTGGTGGGTCCGGCCACCAAAACCGCGGCGGGTGTTGTGGGGTGGGGCGGACCCTCCTCTGCGTGCTGAAGCTCGTCCTCC
>JBKOUY010000071.1:0-27036 GCA_046723645.1 Actinomycetota bacterium
ACCGCGGTGTGCGCCGCCACGGTGGTCGTCATCGCCCGTCGCGGTTGGCCCAGGATCAGCCGCGCGGTGACGTTCGTGGCGCTGGCCGATCTGGCGATCCTGCCGCTGTCGTACCTGGCGAGAGGGTTCCCGCTGGAGGACGTCGGCATCGGTTTCTATTGGGCGTTCGTGCTGATCGGCGCGGTGGCCGTTGCTGCCGTGGCGATGGCGGCCGCGCGGCGGTCTGGTCGACCCCGGTTGGCGCTGGTGGCGGTGCTGGTCCTCGTCGTGCTCGTGCCGGTGCTCGACGTCATGACGGGCTCCAACCTGAGCCTGAGCGCCGCGTTCGGGTACTCGCCGACCGGCAACTCGCGGTTATACGGCATCAGCAACTACTCGTTCGGCCAGGTGGCGGCCGCCGCGTGCCTGCTGGCCGCGTTCCTCGCCGGGCTGCGCCCGCCGGGCCGGCGGCGGCTCCAGGCGGTGGCGCTGCTCGTGGTGCTGCTGGTGGTGATCGGCGTGCCGATCTGGGGCTCGGACGTGGGCGGCATCCTGGCCTTCACGCCGACGATCCTGGTGTTCGCAGTCCTCGTGTACCAGGGCCGCGTGCGCTGGCGGAGCCTCGTGATCGCCGGAGTGCTCACCCTGTTGGCGGTGGTCGGCTTCGGGCTGCTGGACCTGGCCCGGCCCGAGGGTGAGCGCGCCCACCTCGGTCGCCTGTTCGAGCGCGTGGGCGACGAGGGCATGCAGCCGCTGTTCGACATCGTGGAGCGCAAGCTGCTGGCCAACCTGCGCGTGACCACGTCGTCGTTCTGGGTGGCGGCCATCCCGGTGGCGATCGCCTTCATCGTGTTCCTGGCCCGCTATCCGGGGCGACCCCTCGACCGGCTGCGGCGCAACATCCCCACGCTGCAGGCGGGGCTGGCGGCCGCCTACCTGGCGGCGGTGCTGGGTAGCGCCGTGAACGACTCCGGCGCCATCGTCGGCGGGGTCACGTTGATGGTGCTGGCGACGGCCCTGGCGGTGCTGGTGCTGGAGTCGGACCGGGTCGCCCGCGCGCCCAGGCCCGGCGACGGTGTCACGGACCGGGTCGACGTGGAGCCGGTCGCCGAGCCACCGCCACGGCCGGCGCCCGAGCCGGCGCCGGAACCGGTGCCGCGCGCCGGGAGCCGGCGCACGTGAGCGCTGCACCGCCCGAGGTGGACCGGGATGCCGTGCCGCGCTCGGCGCGCTGGTTGGTGGGCGCGCTCCTCGTGCTCCTGCTGGTGCCGGGGCTCGTCGGGTTCGACGCCTGGCCGCTGACGGGGTGGCGGCTGTTCTCGCTGGTGCGGGACGAGACCCAGACCCTCTGGGTGCTCGAGGCGGTAGACGCCGACGGCTCGTCCCGCGTGGTCGACGTCGAGGAGCTGCCGCTTCGCTACCGGCACGCCGAATGGCCGATGGCGGACTTGCCGGGCGCGTCGACGGAGCGCCGCCAGGCTGTATGCGAGGCGCTGCTGGCCGCCGTCGTCGACGCCGAACCGGCGACCGCCGAGCTGCGCATCGCCCGGGACGCGGCGCGGCTCGAAGAGCGCGACGGCGAGTGGACGGTCATCGACGACCTCGAGGTCGTCCATGCGTGCCGGACCGAAGACCTAGGGGACGCGGGCGCGTGACCCGCGTGCGCCGCTGGGTCGACGACGCCCTCTGGGGTCCGGAGGCGGCGGCGCGCCTGCTGATCGCGTACGCGGGGCTGTCGGCGCTGATCGGGCTGCGGATCGCGCTCGGCTCGTACCGCCAGCTCGCCGACACGCCGCCGGCGCTGGTCGACCCGGTGCCGATCCTCGGCTGGCTCGACCGGATGCCGTCCGCCGAGGTGATCATCGGCATCCAGATCGTCGGCGCGTTGGCAGCCTTGGCCGCGGTGCTCCGGCGCCGGCCGCGGCTCGCCTTCACCGTCGCCTGGCTGTGCTACCTGGTGCTGGCCGGCTTGCGGGGCAGCCGGGGCAAGGTGCTGCACAACGACCTGTTGCTGCTGTGGGCGTCGGCCCCGTTCCTGCTGGCCCCGGTGGCGATCGACGTCCGCGACCGGGTTGCCCGCCGGCGCTACGGCTGGCCCATCCGGGTGGCGATGGTGATCACCGCCCTCGTCTACTTCTTCGCCGGGTACCACAAGCTCCGCCGCTCGGGCATCGACTGGGTCCTCGGCGACAACATGCGCTACGTCCTGCTGTGGGGGCCCAGCATCGGCGAGGCGCAGTGGGAGAGCCTCGCCCAGTGGGTGGGGGAGCACCTGTGGGCGGCGAAGGCCTCCGGGGCGTTCATCCTCGGCCTGGAGATCAGCTTCCCGGTGGTGCTGTTCGTGCGACGCCTGCAGGCCTGGTACGCACTGGCGGCGGTGTTCCTGCACGTGACCACGTGGCTCGTCCTGGGCCTCGACTACTGGGCATGGGCGGCGACGGTCGCACTGTTGTTCATCGACTGGCCCAGGGTGGTGCAGCGGGTCAGGCGGCTCTCGCGCGGCCACGTCGAGGCGAAGGACGCCGCCACGCTGCCGGTGCCGGGGGCCTGAGGTGGTCGCCGGCGCATTCGTGGTGGGGCTTCTGGCGGCCGCAGCGATGTGGGTCCTGTCAGCTGCGGCGTTCGGCGGGGCCGTGTTCGAGCGGGAGAACTTCCGGGGGCGGTCGCTGCCGACCGCCGTCGGCATCATCGTCGCCCTGGTGGTGCTGGCGACCGACGCGGTCGTGGCGGTGATCGCCGCCGCCGGCGCCGAGCCCGACTCCGCCGCCGTCGACGGCCTGCGGCTCACGACGTTCACCGCGCTCGGGTTCGGCCTCCTCGGCCTGCTCGACGATCTCGGCGGCGCCGGCGAGAGCGGCGGCTTCGCCGCGCACCTCCGCGCGCTGGCGGACGGCCGTCTGACCACCGGTGCCATCAAGCTGTTCGGTGGCGCGGCGGTGGCGGTGGTGGTGGTTGCGACGCGGGAGCCCGACTCGGTCGGGCGGATCCTGGCCGACGGCGCGCTTGTGGCCCTGGCGGCGAACCTCGGCAACCTGTTCGACCGCGCACCCGGGCGCACGATCAAGGTGGCGCTGGTTGGGTTCCTAGTGCTCGTCCTGGCGGTGGGCGCCGAGCCCGAGTTGGCAGGCGTGGCGCTCGCCGTGGGGGCGGGGGCCGGACTGCTCACGGCCGACCTGGGGGAGCGGCTCATGCTCGGCGACGCCGGCGCCAACGTGCTGGGTGCAGCGCTCGGGCTGGGCGTGGTGCTCACCTGCTCGCCCGGCGTGCGTACGGTGGTCCTCGTGCTGGTGGCGGCGCTCAACCTGGCCAGCGAGTGGGTGTCGTTCAGCCGGGTCATCGCGGCGGCGCCGCCGCTGCGGGCCGCCGACCGCTGGGGGCGGCTGCCCTGAGCGGCTCGGCCTCTTACGTGACGCCCTTGTCGAGGATGTCGTGGATGGCGCGCTCGAGGTCCTTTGACGTGACGCGCTGCTCGGCGAGCACGTGGGCCGCCACTCCCTCGTCGAGCCGGCGGAGGGCCAGCGCGATGTGCTCGCAGCCGATGTAGTTGTGGCCGAGGCGGAGCGCCTCCCGGAGCGCGAGCTCCAGCGTCTTCTTCGCACGCGGCGTGAATGGGATGTGGCCGCTGACCGGCTCGGCGCCCGGCGGGACCAGCTCATCGACGAGGCGCTCCACCGTGGCCCTGTCGACGCCGAGCTGGGTGAAGGCCTGCTGGGCCACGTTCCCGTCGTCGTTGGCGAACAAGCCGAGCAGCAGGTGCTCGGTACCGATCCACTCGTGCCGCCGGTCGCGGGCGGCGGCCTGGGCGGCGACCACCGCGGCCCTGGCACGCGGCGTGAAGCGCTTGAACCGGCCCTTGGTGAAGCCCTCGACCAGCCGGCCGATCAGCCCGCCATGGCGCTGCTGGGCGGCCTGGCGTGTCACCCCGAGCGCGTCGCCGATCTGCGTCCACGAGCAGCCGTCGGCCCGGGCCTCCTTCACGAAGCGATCGAGGAGCTGGTCGCCCAGTTGCTCGATGTGGTCCTTGATCGCGGCGGCGGCCGCCACGCGGTCGAGTGCGCCGTCGGTCTCGTCGACGGCGGCGATCAGCTCGTCGAGGTCCACGCCGTCAATCTCGCATTGACGCGGCCGGTTGTCAACATCGCCTTGACGAGACTGGTCCGCGGCGCCGGCGGCCCGCGGAGTTATGCTGAGAGCCCGTGACAAAGCACATCTTCGTCACGGGCGGTGTCGCCAGCTCCCTCGGCAAGGGCATCACCGGCTCGTCTCTGGGGCGTCTGCTCAAGTCCCGTGGCCTCCGGGTCACGATGCAAAAGCTCGACCCCTACATAAACGTCGACCCGGGGACGATGAATCCGTTCGAGCACGGTGAGGTCTTCGTCACCGATGACGGCGGCGAAACCGACCTCGACCTCGGCCACTACGAGCGGTTCATCGACGAGCCGCTGTCGCGGGGCAGCAACGCCACCACGGGCTCGATCTACTCGGCGGTGCTGGCCGCCGAGCGGCGTGGTGACTACCTGGGCAAGACCGTGCAGGTGATCCCGCACATCACCGACGAGATCAAGCGCCGCATCAACCTCCTGGCCAGCGACGACGTGGACGTGGTGATCACCGAGATCGGCGGCACCGTCGGCGACATCGAGATCCTGCCGTTCCTCGAGGCCATCCGGCAGTTCCGACTCGACGTGGGGCGCAACAACGTGGCCTTCGTGCACGTGACGCTGGTGCCGTTCATCGGTCCGTCAGGCGAGCAGAAGACCAAGCCCACGCAGCACTCGGTGACCGAGCTCCGGGCCCGCGGCATCCAGCCCGACGTCATCGTCTGCCGCAGCGAGCGGCCCCTCAGCGACGCCCTCAAGCAGAAGATCTCCCGGCTGTGCGACGTGCCGCCGGAGGCGGTCGTCAACGCCGCCGACGCCGCCAACATCTACGAGGTGCCGCTGGTCCTCCACGAGGAGGGGTTCGACGGCTACCTGTGCGACCTGCTCGGCTTCGACCAGCAGCCGGACCTCACCGAGTGGGAGCGCCTGGTCGAGCGGATCGAGGCCGCCACCGAGACCGTGCGGGTGGGGATCATCGGCAAGTACGTGAGCCTGCCCGACGCCTACCTGTCGGTGGTCGAAGCGCTCAAGCACGGCGGCTTCCACCACGGGGCCCAGATCGACGTCGACTGGATCCAGGCCGAGGAGGTGGAGGGCCTGCTGGCCGAGGGCCGGCTGCGCGACCTCGACGGGATCGTGATCCCCGGCGGGTTCGGCGAGCGCGGCAGCGAGGGCAAGATCATGGCCGCCGGCTATGCCCGCGAACACGGGATCCCCTGCCTGGGCCTGTGCCTCGGGCTGCAGATGATGACGATCGAGTACGCCCGCAACGTGCTCGGGCTGACGGGGGCCAACTCCACCGAGTTCGACCCGGCCACGCCGCATCCCGTGATCGACCTCATGGACAGCCAGCGCGACGTCACCGACAAGGGGGGCACCATGCGCCTGGGCGCCTACGTCGCCGAGCTCGTGCCCGGGTCGCAGGTGGCGCAGGCCTACGGCAAGACCGTCGTGTCGGAGCGCCACCGGCACCGCTACGAGTTCAACCCCCGCTACCGGGGCAAGTTCGAGGGCAGCGACCTGGTGTTCTCTGGATCGTCGCCCGACGGGCGCCTGGTCGAGTTCATCGAGCTGCGCGGCCATCCCTTCTGGGTCGGGACCCAGGCACATCCCGAGCTGAAGAGCCGCCCGACGCGGCCCGCGCCGCTGTTCCGTGAGCTCGTGGGAGCGGCACTCGACCGGGCCGAGGGCCGGCGTCCCCACCTGTTCCCGGTCGGTGAGCGCGACGCCCTCCGGTCGGCAGCGTCCTGACCCTCCCGGGCCCACCCGTGACATTCCGGATCGTCGGCGAACGCCCTGCCTGGCGGGGGAGCCGCATCAGCGTGGCCATCCTGGAGGTCGAGGGGCCGGACGGCGAGCGCTTCGAGCGTGAGATCGTCCATCACCCCGGGGCGGTGGCCATGGTGCCGCTCCACGACGACGGCTCGGTGACGCTCATCCGCCAGTTCCGGGGTGCGGTCGGCGAGGCCATGTGGGAGATACCGGCCGGCATGCGCGACGTGGCCGGCGAGCCCACCGAGGAGACAGCCCAGCGCGAGCTCGCCGAGGAGGTCGGTCTCCGGGCCGGACGGCTGGAGCACGTGGCGCGCTTCCACAACTCGGTCGGCTTCTCCGACGAGGCCGTCGTCATCTACCTGGCGACCGAACTGACCGACGTGCTCGACGACCGGCAGGACGCCGAGGAACAGCACATGCAGGTGGAGCGCGTGCCATTCGACGCGGCGCTGGCGATGGTGGACGACGGCCGCATCACCGACGCCAAGACCGTCGTCGCGCTGCTCACCCTCGCACGGCGTGGCCGGTAGCGCGACCTAGCCGCAACCGCACGCCCCGCCGCAGCAGCCGCCGCTGGCCACCGGCGCGGCGGCCGCCGACGCCCTCCCGCCGACGGCCACCAGCGGCAAGAGCTTGACCGTGTCGAGGTGCCCGTCCGGGCACGGCGCGGGCTCGTCGGCCTCGGCCATCGATCGGCGCAGCTCGAACGTGTCGCCGCAGGTGCGGCAGCGGAAGTCGTACAGCGGCACGGGTGCAACGTTAGTGGACCCTTCGCGCCGTACCGTTGCCTCGCCCATGTCAGATCCTGCGACCGCCGACGCCGGCGCCGATCCCGACCTCCTGCCGCTCGACGTGGAGGAGTGGCTGTCGTGGCTGGCGACCGAGAAGGGCCGGGCGGCCTCCACGCTCGAGGCCTATCGTCGCGACGCGCGGCGCTGGTGCACCTGGCTGCGATCACGGGGCCGGGCGCTCGACACCGTGCGCGAGGCAGACCTCGAGGCCTACGTCGCCCACCTGCGACACGCCGGGCTGGCGCCGGCCACGGTGGCGCGCGCGGTCGTGGCCGCCCGGTCGCTGCACCGGTTCCTGGCGGAGGAGGGTCGGATCCCGAGCGATGCCGGCGCCGACGTCGAGGCGCCGCGGGTCCCTGCCGGGCTTCCCAAGGCCCTATCCGAACCGGAGGTGGAGGCCCTCCTTGCGGCCGTAACGGGTGACGACGCATTGGCCCGGCGGGACCGGGCGATCCTCGAGGTGCTCTACGGGACCGGGTTGCGGATCTCGGAACTGGTGGGGCTGCGGCTCGGCGACGTCGACCTCGAGTCGGCGCTGCTGCGGGCGTTTGGCAAGGGTTCGAAGGAGCGGGTCGTGCCGGTGGGCCGTCACGCCGTGGCGGCGCTCCTGGCGTGGCTCAGCCCGAGCGGCCGGCCGGCACTGGCCCCCGAGCAGTGGAGGCACCGCGGCGACGCCGACGCGGTCTTCCTCAACCGCCGGGGCGGGCGCCTCACCCGCCAGGGCGCGTGGCTGGTGGTCAAGCGGTGGGGCACGGTCGCGGGCCTCGACGGCAAGCTGACGCCCCACGTCCTGCGGCACTCGTGCGCCACGCACATGCTCGACCACGGCGCCGACATCCGGGCCGTCCAGGAGATGCTCGGCCACGCCTCGGTCAGTACCACGCAGGTGTACACGAAGGTCTCCACCGACCGGCTGTTCGCGGCGTACCGGGCGGCCCATCCCCGGGCGGTGCGCTGACCGGCCCCCGGAGGTTCCCTCCGGGCGTCCGAGCCGCCATGCTGGGGTCATGGCCGCCACCTCCTCGATGCTCCCGCTAGGCACGCAGGCACCCGACTTCCGCCTCCCGGCCCCGGATGGCTCGTTGCACGGGACCGCCGACGTCGCCGACGCCGCCGGCGTGCTCGTCGTGTTCCTGTGCAACCACTGCCCCTACGTGAAGCACATGGCCGACGGTCTGGGCCGCCTGGCCACGGGCTGGATGGCCGACGGGCTGGCCGTCTTCGGCATCAACCCCAACGACGCCGACGCCTACCCGGACGATGCACCCGCGCTCATGCCGGCCTTCGCGACCCGGCACGGCTGGACCTTCCCCTACCTGTACGACGAGTCCCAGCGGGTCGCCGCCGATTACGGGGCGGCGTGCACGCCCGACTTCTTCCTCTTCGACCGGGATCGAGCCCTCGCCTACCGGGGGCAGATGGACGGCAGTCGGCCGTCGAACGGCGTCCCGGTGACGGGGGCCGACCTCGACGCTGCGGTCCGGGCCGTGCTGGCAGGGGAGCCCGCGCCCGCCGACCAGAGGCCCAGCATCGGTTGCAGCATCAAGTGGAAGCCGGGCATGGAGCCTCGATGAGCTGACGGCCAACCGACCAGCCACGACCAGCCCGGTTGATGGTGCTCGAGAGCACGCGCAGAGCCCGAGGCGTGGGCCTCGGGCTCTGCACTGTTGGTGTGGTGTTTCGTTGCTTGTAGGTTGCCTACCCCTCGATCACGGATCGATCACGATCGTGCAGGTGATGGTGCGCGGCGACGGGTCGATCCGGATGTCCTCGTGGGTCACCGAGTCGTCCCAACCGGTTGCCGGAGTCGTCCCAGTGTTGTTGCAGCAGACCGACAAACAGCGTCGGCCCCTTACCTCGACGGCGCCCTGGCACTGGGGAGTTGGCCGCCGACCACCAGCCTCGGTGCAGTCCGGTAGCCTTGTCTCGATGCCCGACCAGACGTTGCTGTCCAGCCTCCGAGAGCAACTCGAGAGCGAGCGCGCCCGGCTTCGAGATCAAATCTCCGCACTCGACAGTGGCGGAGGAACATTGTCGTACGACGAGAACTTCGCCGACTCTGGCCAGGTCGCCGCCGAGCTCGGCGAGAACATGGCGCTCCTCAACCAACTCAATGAGCAGCTCGATGAGGTGGAGCACGCCCTCGCCAAGTTCGACCAGGGCAGCTACGGGTTGTGCGAGCGCTGTGGCGAGCAGATCGCCGAGGCCCGGCTCGAAGCGATCCCCGCAACGCGCTTCTGCGTCAACCACGCCTGAGTGCACGCGCGCTACGTCGGCCACCTGGTTCGCCGGTTCTTCGGGGCGCTCCGGCCGGCGGGCCCGTCACCGGCCGATGAGGCCTGGGCGCTGGATCGGCTGACGCCGGGTGAGGCCGGCCTATGGCGCCGGATGAGCGCGCCGGACCGTCGGCATGCCGTCGCCGTCGCTCACCGCGTGGACGCGGCCCTGGGCGCGGCGGCGACGCGACCGGTCCTGGCGGCGGCGCTGCTCCACGACGTCGGCAAGGTCGAGAGCGGCCTCGGGCCCGTCCGCCGTGCGGTCGCTACCGTCGCCGGCATGGTCGGCGGGCGCGATGCGGCGCAGCAGTGGCAGGCCCGGCGGGGCGCGGTGGGCCGGGCCGGCCGCTACCTGTGCCACGACGAGATCGGCGCCGACCTGCTGGCGGCCGCCGGCAGCGACGCCCTGACGGTCGCGTGGGCGCGCGAGCACCATCTGCCGGCCGAACGCTGGACGGTGGGAATGGAGGTCGGGTCGGCGCTCAAGGCGGCCGACGACGACTGAGGGTCGATTCCGCGGATCATGCACGGTCATTCCGACAGGAGTCGCCGGGCCGCGAGCACACGGCGGAATCGACCCTCACTGACCTGGGCGGTGCGCGGCGGTCCGTTCGGGGGGTGATACTGGAACTCCGCTCCGTCCCGGTCGGCGCGGGTTCATGTAAGGGGGGGTGATGGACGGCAGATGGCTGGCGATCGGTGGTGCCGCCCTGTTCATGGGTGGATGCATGGCCGGCATGGGATCCGAGTCGTCGGGGGCACAGTTCTGCGTGGTCGTGCCGGAGACCGCTGCTGCCCACCCCGGCTTCACGCCCGGCCAGTTCGTCAAGCAGCCCGAAGGTGGCTGCCTCGACGGTGAGCACGAGGTGTGCGGGGAGTTCCAGGGCAGCGACGAGTCCCAGGAGTTCGTGTCCGACAGTTGCCCGTGACCGGGGCCGTGAGGGTCAGAGTGGCGGGAGCCCGAGCCGCTCGCGCACCAGCGTCATCTTTGGCCCCGCCATCGCCCGGGCCTTGGTCGCACCCGTGGCCAGGATCCGCTGCGTCTCGGCCGGATCGGCCGCCAGCTCCGCGAACCGCTTCTGGAGCGGCCGCAGCAATTCGATCACGGCCTCGGCGGCGTCGGACTTGAGGGGGCCGTACTGGGAGTAGTTGCCCGCCAGTGCCTCGGGCCGGTCGTCGGTCGCGGCCGCCAGGATCGACAGCAGGTTGGCCACGCCGGGCCTCTCCGCCGGGTCGTAGCGGACGTCGGTCTCGCTGTCGGTGACCGCCCGCCGGAACTTGCGGCGGATGACGTCGGGCTCGTCCAGCACCAGCACCGTGCCCAGAGGCGAGTCGACCGACTTGGACATCTTGCGGCCCGGGTGCTGCAGGTCGACCACCCGTGCGGCCACCGGCGGGATGGCGTGTTCGGGCACCACGAACGTCTCGCCGTAGCGGCTGTTGAACCGGATGGCCAGGTCGCGGGCCAGTTCCAGGTGCTGGCGCTGGTCGTCGCCCACCGGCACCTTCTCCGTGTCGTAGAGGAGGATGTCCGCCGCCTGCAGCGCCGGGTACGTGAACAGCCCCGCCGACACGAAGTCGGCCTGGTCGGACTTCTCCTTGAACTGCGTCATCCGCCGCAGTTCGCCGAACGCCGCGGTGCACTCCATGATCCAGGCGAGCTCGGCGTGCTCGTGCACCTGGCTCTGGGCGAACAGCGTGCACACCTCGGGGTCGAGCCCCGCCGCCACCAGGATCTGCGTGACCTCGATGATCTTGGCGCGCAGCACCGCCGGGTCCTGGGGGATGGTGAGTGCGTGGAGGTCGACGATGCAGTGGATGGCCTCGTCCTCGTGCTGGGCCCGCACCCAGCGCCGGACCGCGCCCAGGTAGTTGCCGAGATGCACCTCGCCGGTGGACTGGATGCCGGAGAACACGCGGGCCATGGGAGGCGATGCTAGAACGTGGACGCTGGCCGGCCTCCCCGCGTTCCGGCAATGATCACCGAGAGCGATCACTGGGGAACCACAGCCTTGTGATTATCATCTGAAGATGCCCTACGAGGTGCAGACACCCGTCTTCGAGGGGCCCTTCGACCTGCTGCTCCACCTGATCCTGCAGGAGCAGGTCGACCTCTACGAGGTGAGCCTGGCGACCATCGTCGACGGCTACCTCCGCGAGCTCGAGCGCATGGAGCAGCTGGAGCTCGAGATGGCGAGCGAGTTCCTGCTGATCGCGGCCACGCTGGTGGAGCTCAAGAGCCGGCGCCTCCTTCCCGTCGGCGACGACCTCGACCTCGACGAGGAGTTGGCGGTCTGGGAGGAGCGCGACTTGCTGCTGCACCGGCTGGTCGAATGCAAGACGTTCAAGGAGGCCGCCATCGCCCTCCAGGTGCTGGCGGGTGAGGCGGGCCGCAGCCAGGCACGCGTGGCCGGCGTCGACGAGCGCTACGTGGGCCTCATGCCCGACCTCCTGGAGGGGATCGACGCCGAGGACGTCCGCCGCGCATTCCTCCGGGCCATGGTCCCCAAGCCGACGCCGCGCATCGACCTCGAGCACGTCGCTCCGATCCGGATCTCGGTGACCGACGCCATCACCGAGCTGGTCCAGGAGCTGCCGCGCCTCGGCCGCACCACCTTCCGCGACCTCACCAGCCACCTGGCCGAGCGCTTGCAGGTCGTGGTGCGGTTCCTGGCGGTGCTCGAACTGTTCAAGAAGGGCCTCGTCGACCTCGACCAGCCCCACACGTTCGGCGACATCGGCATCGTGTGGCTCGGCGAAGACGGGGCGCGGGACCTGGGCGAGGTCGACACCGTCGACGATCTGTCGACCGTCGCCACCTACGACGGGTGACGGCGCCGATGGCACACCATCCGGATCACCTGGGCGACGACGTGCGGGCCGAGGCCCGCCGGGCCATCGAGGCGATCGTCCTCGTCACCGAGCAGCCGATCGAGACGGGGGTGTTGGGCCAGCTCCTCGAGCTGCGGCCTGCGATCGTCGAGGAGCTGTGCGTCGAACTGGCCGCCGAGTACGAGGAGCAGGGCCGGGGGTTCCAGCTGGTCCGGGTCGCCGGCGGCTGGCGCTACCAGACCCACCCCGACCAGGCCGCGTACATCGAGCGCTTCGTGCTCGAGGGTCAGCACGCCAAGCTCTCGGCCGCGGCTCTCGAGACGCTGGCCATCGTGGCCTACAAGCAGCCGATCTCACGGGCTCAGGTGGCGTCGATCCGGGGCGTGAACGTCGACGGCGTCATGCGCACGCTGCAGCACCGTGGCTACATCGCCGAGCTCGGCCGCGACCCCGGCCCGGGTCAGGCCGCCCTCTTCGGCACCACGCAGGCGTTCCTCGAGCAGCTGGGGCTCGACAGCCTCGACGCCCTGCCCCCCATCGGCGACTTCGTCCCCGGGGCCGACGTTGTGGAGCAGCTCGAGCACGGGCTCCGTCCGGCCGCCGAGCCCATGAGCGACTCGCTGGCGGAGCTCGACGGCACGGACACGGAGACCGCCCCGCCCGGTGACCACACGTGATTCGGGGAGTCGACCCCCGGAGCGGCTGCAGAAGATCCTGGCCCGCGCCGGATTCGGCAGCCGCCGCGCCTCGGAGGCGCTGATCGCTGCGGGCCGGGTGCGCGTCAACGGTGAGGTCGCGGCCCTGGGTGATCGCGCCGACCCGGAGACCGACCGCATCGAGGTCGACGGCACGGGCGTGGGGATCCGGCCCGGTCTGGTCCACTACCTGCTCAACAAGCCGGCGGGCGTGGTCACGACGGCCTCCGATCCCCAGGGCCGCCCGACCGTGGTGGGACTCGTGCCGGCCGAACCGCGTGTCTTCCCCGTTGGCCGGCTCGATGCCGACACCGAGGGCCTGCTGCTGCTCACCAACGACGGCGAGCTGGCCCACCGGCTGACGCATCCGTCGTTCGGGGTCGACAAGGAATACCTGGCCGGTGTCGACGGGCGGCCGACCCGGGGCGCGCTGCGGCGCCTGCGCGAGGGCGTCGAGCTGGAGGACGGCCCCACGGCGCCGGCGAAGGTGTCGCTCGTCGGTGACCGGCTCCTACGGATCACGATCCATGAGGGCCGGAAGCGGCAGGTCCGACGGATGTGCGAGGCCGTGGGGCTTCCCGTGCGTCGCCTGGTGCGGGTGCGCATCGGCCCGATCGCCGACCGGCGGCTCGCGCCGGGGGAGTGGCGGGCGCTGGAACCCGACGAGATCCGCGCCCTCGAACGGGCGGCGGCCTCGCCCAGCTCAGGGCAGCGTAGGGGACGCCAGTAGGCTCGATCTGACATGCCTACCGCCGTACGAGCCCTACGGGGCGCCACCACCGTCGACGTCGACGACAAGGACCACCTGTTCGAGCGGGTGATCATGCTGCTGGAGGCGCTGTTCGAGCGGAACGGCATCCACCACGACGACCTGATCAGCGTGCTGTTCACCGCCACCGGCGACATCCGCAGCGCCTTCCCGGCCGAGGCCGCCCGCAAGTTCGGGCTGGGGGACGTGCCGCTCATCTGCGCGCGAGAGCTCGACATCGAGGGCGGGACGCCGCGCTGCATCCGGGTGATGATCCACTTCACCTCCGACGTGCCCCGCGACCGGCTCCACCACGTCTACCTCGAGGGCGCGCGCAACCTGCGCGACGACCTGCCCGACTAGTGGCGAGACGCCCTCCTGAGCCGGGGCATGCGGTCGTCGTCGGCACGGGCCTGGTCGGCGGCTCGATCGGCATGCGGCTGCGCCAGGCCGGCTGGCACGTGACCGGCCGGGACCTCGACGACGACCGGGCCAAGCGGGCGCTGGAGCTGGGTGCCATCGACGCCGTCGGCGACGACCGGACTGCCACCGTGACCTTCGTGGCCACGCCGGTGCGGACGATCGCCGACGAGGCGCGCCGCGCGCTCGCCGCCGGGCCCGGGCTCGTGACCGACGTCGGCTCGGTGAAGGCGTCGATCGTCGACGCCGTCGCCGACCCCCGGTTCGTGGGTGGCCACCCCATGGCGGGCTCCGAACAGGAGGGCATCGAGGGCGCCACCGCCGACCTGTTCGAGGGTGCGACCTGGGTGCTCACGCCGACCGCCGGCACGGACGCCGGCGCCTACGCCCTGGTGCGCCAGATCATCGGCACGCTCGGCGCGGAGGTCGTGGCCCTGCCGCCGGACCGCCACGACATGCTGGTGGCGATCGTGTCGCACGTGCCCCACCTCACCGCGGCGACGCTCATGCGCCTGGCCGACGTCCGCAGCGAGGAGCACCGGGCGCTGCTGCGGCTGGCGGCGGGTGGCTTCCGCGACATGACCCGCATCGCGGCGGGGCACCCCGGCATCTGGCCGGACATCTGCAGCGACAACCGGGGGGCGATCGTCGACGTGCTCGACGAGCTGACGGCGGCGCTCGGGCGGATGCGGGAGATCGTGGCGGACGGCGACCGCACCGGGCTGCTCGACGCACT
This sequence comes from Actinomycetota bacterium, assembly GCA_046723645.1. GTDB lineage: Bacteria > Actinomycetota > Acidimicrobiia > Acidimicrobiales > VFJN01 > DASQUK01. The sequence continues at coordinate 14,354 of JBKOUY010000071.1, forward strand.
CGAGCGGGCCCGCGCCGCACGGGTGAACCTGCCGCCGCGCCTCCGCACCGCCGAGGCACTGCGGGAGCTGCGGGTTCCCGTTCCCGACCGCCCCGGGGTGCTGGCGGACGTGACCACCCTCGCCACAGACCTCGACGTGAACATCGTCGACCTGGAGATCGCCCACTCGACGGAGGGTGCGCAGGGCGTGCTGATCCTGCTGGTCGAGGCCTCCGCGGTCGACGTGTTGCGGGACCGCCTGGGGGCGCGGGGCTACCGGCCATCGGTGCATCCGATCGAGCCGCCGGTGCGATGAGCGCGCCGCGCCACGCCGTGATCCGGGCGGTCGAGCCGATCGGGCCGCCGCTCGACGCCACGGTGACGGTGCCGGGGTCGAAGAGCCTGACGAACCGGGCGCTGGTGTGCGCGGCGCTGGCCCAAGGCGTCTCGGCGATCGACGGGGCGCTGGTGGCCGACGACACCGAGGCCATGGCGTCGGCGCTCCGGGCGCTGGGTGCCCGGATCGAGGCCCGGCCAGACGCCGGCGAGGCTGGCGGACCGGCCGACGGACCGCCGGGCCTCAGCGTGACCGGCACCGGCGGCGACCTCGCACCCGGGCCGCTGGACCTGGACCTGCGCCTGTCCGGCACGACCAGCCGCTTCCTGCTGCCGGTCGTGGCCCTCGGGCGGGGCCGCTACCGCCTGGACGGAGCTCCGCCCCTTCGTGCCCGTCCCATGGGCCCGGCGCTCGCCGCCATCGAGGCGCTGGGCGCCGGCGTCGAACCCCACGGCCGGGCCGGCCACCTGCCGGTGACCGTGGTGGCCGCCGGGCACCTGGACGGCGGAACCCTGGACGTCCCCGGCGACACGTCGAGCCAGTACGTCTCCGGACTGCTGCTGGCCGCCCCCTACGCCCGAGGCGGGCTACGCGTGCGCGTGTCCACCCCGGAGGTCGGACGCCCGTTCGTCGACATGACGATCGCGGTGATGGCCGCCTTCGGAGCCGACGTCGCCGTGAGCGACGAGGCCGGCCGCCCGGTGTTCGCCGTGCCCGAGGGGCGCTACCGCGCCACCGCCTACCGCATCGAGCCCGACGCATCGGCGGCGTCCTACTTCCTGGCCGCCGCCGCCATCTGTGGGGGACGCGTCACGGTCGCGGGCCTGGGGGTTGCGAGCCTGCAGGGCGACGCCGGGTTCGCAGACGTTCTGGCCGCCATGGGCGCAGGTGTCGAGCGGTCCGCCGGCACCACCACCGTGGTCGGACCACGTCACCTGCGCGGCATCGGCGAGATCGACCTGTCCGCCATGCCGGACATGGCCCAAACCCTCGCGGCGGTGGCCGTGTTCGCCGATGGCCCCACCCGGGTGCGGGGGATCGGCTTCATCCGCGGCCACGAGACCGACCGGATCGCCGCCACCGTACGCGAGCTGCGGCGCTGCGGCATCGACGCCCGGGAGGAGCCCGACGGGTTCGTGGTCCGTCCGGGGGTGCCGCAGCCGGCGCGGGTGAGGACGTACGACGACCACCGGATGGCGATGAGCTTCGCGCTGCTCGGACTGCGGGTACCCGGCATCGAGATCGAGGACCCGGGATGCGTCGCCAAGACGTTCCCCGGCTACTGGGACACCCTCGACGGGCTGCGTCCCGGCCGATGAGGCACGGGTAGGGTGACCGGCTCGTGAAGGTGATTGCGATCGACGGGCCCGCGGGTTCCGGCAAGTCGACGGTCGCACGCCGCCTGGCCGACCGCCTGGGGCTCGACTACCTCGACACCGGCGCGATGTACCGGGCGGTCACGTTCGCAGCTCTGCGGCGGGGGATCGACCCCGCGGACACCGGCCCGGTGGCCGACCTGGCGCGGGTCGTCGACCTCGACGTCACGACCGACCACGTGCGCGTCGACGGGGTCGACGCCACGATCGAGATCCGCGGCCCGGAGGTCTCGCGTGCCGTCTCGCTGGTGGCGGCGAACCCGGAGGTGCGGGCCGAGCTGGTGCGCCGGCAACGGGAGTGGGGGATGGAGCGGGCCGGCGGGGTGCTGGAGGGACGGGACATCGGCACGGTCGTGTTCCCCGACGCGGTGCTCAAGGTGTACCTGGATGCCCGACCCGAGGTGCGCGCCGAGCGCCGGGCCGCCGAGGTGTCCGACCTCGACTACGAGACGGTGGCCGCCGACATGGCGCGCCGGGACGCGCTGGACCAGGGGCGGCAGGCCGACCCGCTGCGGCTGGCCGATGACGCCATCATGCTCGACACCAGCGACATGACCATCGACGAGATCGTCGCCGAGCTCGCCCGGAGGATCGATGCCTGACGCCGACGAGATCGCCGACGCCAGGTCCGTCCGGCCGCTCGACGCCCGCGCGGCCCGGGTGGAGCCGGTGGACATCCACCCGCCGACCCGCCTCGAGCGATCCGCCTACGGAGCGATCCGGGGCGCCTTTGCCCTGCTGGCCAAGCCCTACTTCCGCCTGGAGATCCGCGGCCGCGAGCACGTGCCGGCCCACGGTCCCTTCGTGCTCGCCCCGGTCCACCGGTCGAATCTCGACTTCATCCTCGTGTCGGCGCTCACCCGCACCCGCATGCGCTACATGGGCAAGGCGTCGATCTGGAAGTGGGGGTGGGGCGGCAGGTTCGTGTCGATGCTCGGTGCGTTCCCCGTGCACCGGGGCTCCGCCGACCGGGACGCGCTGCGCACGTGCGTGGCCGTGATCGAGAACGGTGAGCCGCTGGTGATGTTCCCGGAGGGCACGCGACGGTCGGGGCCGGTGGTGGAGGACCTCTTCGACGGTCCGGCGTACATCGCCGCGCGGACCGGCGTGCCTTTGGTGCCCGTGGGGATCGGTGGGTCGGACAAGGCGATGCCGGTGGGGTCGAAACTCATCCGGCCGCACCGGATCGTCATGGTCGTGGGCGAGGCGATCGCTCCGCCACCGGGCGACGGCAGCGGCCGGGTCCGCCGGCGGGTGGTGCGCGAGCTGACCGAGCGGCTGCGGGAGTCGGTGCAGGCGCTCTACGACGAGGCCCGCAGCCTGGCCGGCTGAGGAGGCGGGTGCCTACTGCGCCAGCGCCTCGCGCATCCGGTTGAGCCAGTCGGCGTCCAGGTTGGCGTACAGCAGGTTCGCCCCGGCGAAGCGCTTGAGCTCGCTCACCAGCGCGTCGCGGTCGAGGTCCTCGACCAGGAGCACGAGCGTGGTCGTACCGGGCTGCACGGTCTCACGGAACCACCCCACCCACTCGTCGCTCACGCCGTGGTCGATGACCTTGGCGGCTACCACGCCCGTTCCGGCGCCGACGCCGGCACCGATGGCCCAGCCCACGGGACCACCGAGGATCAGGCCGAACAGGCCGGCCCACAGCGCCCCCGAGAGGGCCGAACGGCCGGCCGTCGGGTCGACCGTCTCGCGCACCGTCGTGTGGCCGGACTCGTCCTTGGTCACGAACACGGCATCCAACAACTTCAGGCGCTGGTTGGCGGCGAGCCGCGTCGCCGCGGTCAGGAACTCCTGGGCACGGAAGGCATCACCGAAGGAGACGCCGACCAGCGTGCGCTCCTTCTGCTCCACGGGGGGATCAGTCACGCCACCAGCCTGGCACGGCTCGACGGGGGTGGCTCGCAGCGCCACCTCACTAGCCTCGAGCGGATGCGTACCGGGCTGTTCGTGCCGATCTTCGGCGAGCTGAGCGACCCCCGGGTCACCGCCCGCCTGGCGGCCGAGGCGGAGGCGGCCGGGTACGACGGCGTCTTCGTGTGGGACCACGTGCAGTACCGGGCGCCCGCCACGCATGTCGCGGATCCGTGGATCACGCTCGCCGCGATGGCGGTGGCGACCGAACGCGTGCGGATCGGTCCCCTCGTCACGCCGCTTCCCCGGCGGCGCCCGCACGTCGTTGCGCGCCAGGCCACCGCCATCGACCAGCTCTCGGGCGGGCGATTGGTGCTCGGCGTCGGCACCGGCCGCGACTCGGCGCGCGAGCTGTCGGCGTTCGGCGAGGAGCTCGACGACGCCACGCGCGGTGCGATGCTCGACGAGGCCCTCGACGTCGTCTGCGGCCTGTGGTCCGGCCACGAGGTGCGCCACGCCGGCGTCCATTACGCCGCCGACCGCGTGACGTTCCAGCCCACGCCCGTCCAGCGGCCGCGGGTGCCGCTGTGGGTCGCCGGGCGCTGGCCCAACCGCCGGCCGCTGCACCGGGCGGCCCGCTACGACGGCTACTTCCCGATCGACCTCGGGTCCCCGGAGCAACTCGCCGAGCTGGTCGGCGAGCTCGAGGCACGACGCTCCCCGGGCGCGCCGTTCGACATCGCCGTCGAGGGCTGGCCGGGCGACGACCCGGCACCGTGGGTCGCCGCGGGCGCCACCTGGTGGCTGGTGCGGTTCTCGCCGTTCGACATCGACGCCGCGGCCGTCCGGGACGTCATCGCGGGCGGGCCCCCGCAGTAGTGGACCCTCGCGGAAGTCATCGTGGCGTCTCGCCGGCCACGGAACTTCGGCGAGCGCCCACTAACCGTCGGCTCAGGCCAGTATGGCCAGCACGTCGCTGGCGCGGAGCTGGCGGTCGTTGACCTCCGGGCGGTCGGGCACGGACCCACCGAACCCGAACGTGGCCAGGACATCCACGCCGCTGAGCAGGTCGCGCAGCTCGCGCGGCGGGGGGAAGTACTCGTCCTCGTCGGTGATCCGCACCTCGTCGACGCCCTCGGCCGGCGCCAAGCGGGCGATGACGGCGTCGACGAGTTCCTCGGGCGCCGATGCCCCGGCCGTGACCCCGACCGTCCCGGTCAGGTCGTCGGGCAGCTCGCCGGCGGCGTTGACCCGGTAGACGCGGGCGCAGCCCGACTCGTGCGCCAGCTTCTCCAGCGCCCGGGTGTTGGACGAGTTGGCCGAGCCGATGACCACCACGGCATTGCAGCGGGACGCGATCTCGGCCAGGGCTGACTGGCGGTTGGTGGTGGCGAAGCACAGGTCGCTGCGGCCGGGCCTCCACAGGCCCGGGAACCGGTCGGCCGCCCGGTCGGCGACGGCGGCCCAGTCGCGGTGCGAGAGCGTGGTCTGCGCCAGCAGGGCGACCGGCTGGTCGGTGGCGGGGAGGGCGTCGACGTCGGACACGGACTCCACGAGCTCGATGGCGTCGGGCGCCACCGCCATGGTGCCGACGGCCTCCTCGTGGCCCTCGTGGCCCACGTACACGATGCGGTAGCCCTTTCCTGACCGCACCTTGACCTCGTGGTGCACCTTGGTGACCAGCGGGCACACAGCGTTGACGACGTAGCTGCCGCGTGCCCGGGCGGCGGCCACGACCTCGGGGGCGGACCCGTGCGCCGAGAGCATGATCGGGCGCCCCTCCGGCACCTCGGCGATGTCGTCGACGAAGACCACGCCGAGGTCGCGGAACCTGTCGACGACCTGCTGGTTGTGAACGATCTCGTGGTAGCAGTACACGGGCGGCTCGAACGCCCGGACCATCCAGGCCAGCGCCTTGATCGCCATCTCGACGCCCGCGCAGAACCCGCGGGGCGCGGCGAGGAGGACCTTGTCCACTGGCATCCATCCAGCGTACCGAGGGCGGGCACGCACCTCGTCGGGCGACCGGTCCACCAGCAGGTCAGTAGACTGCGTCGCCTGTGTCTGCGCCCCGTGTCGTTGCCGTCGCGCCCGGATCGCCGGCCGCGCGCGTCGGCCTGGTGGAGGGTGACGAGATCCTCTCCATCAACGGCGAGATGCCCCGCGACCTGCTCGAGTGGCGCCAGCTCGTCGACGACGCCCCGCTGGCGGTCGAGGTCCGCCGAGGCGGGCTCGAGACGCTCGTGGAGGTCGACAAGCGGTCCGGTGAGCCGCTGGGGGTCGAGGTGCACTCGGCGCTGTTCGACAGGGTGCGGACCTGCGACAACCACTGCGAGTTCTGCTTCATCTACCAGCTGCCATCCCGCCGGAGCGACGGTGGGAGCGGAGGGCATGTTCTGAGGCCCAGCCTGTACCTCAAGGACGACGACTACCGCCTGTCGTTCCTCTACGGGAACTTCACCACCCTCACCCGGTTCACGGAGGCGGACCTCGAGCGCGTGGTGAGCGAGGGGCTGAGCCCGCTCTACGTGAGCATCCACGCGACCGACCCGAAGGTCCGGGCGGAGATGCTGCGCAACCGCCGGGGCGCCACCAGCCTGCGCTGGCTGCGGGCGCTGCTCGACCACGGCGTCGAGGTCCACGGCCAGGTGGTCGTGTGCCCGGGGGTCAACGACGGCGCGGTGCTCGACGACACGCTGGCCGGAGTGCTCGATCGCTACGCCGAGCTGGCGTCGCTGTGTGTGGTGCCCCTGGGCGTGTCGCGCTTCAACACGGAGGCGCGCATGCGGCCGCACACCCGGGCCGAGGCGGTCGCCGTGGTCGACTGCGTCCACGACTGGCAGCAGGTCTTCACGGCCACCCTCGGCCACCCCATGGTCTTCGCGGCCGACGAGTACTACCTCGTCGCCGATCGACCGTTCCCGGATGCGGCCCTCTACGGCGATTTTCCCATGTACGAGGACGGCATCGGCATGGCGCGGGCCTTCGAGGCCGAGCTGTTCGGGACGGGGTGGCGGGCGACGTCCGAGGACCGCGGCGGCTTCTTCCGCTCGGCCGACGCGGACCTGTCGGGTTCGTCCGACGCCGAGTACGAGCCCTACCGTGGCGTGCGGGCCACCGGCGACCAGCTGCTGCGGATCGGTCCCCGCCGGGGCGCCCCGATCGCCATCGTGACCGCGCCCTACGGCGCCCGCGTCCTGGGCCCGCTGGTCGGACGGCTAGGCCGGCCCGACGTCCGGATCGTGACCGTCGACAACCGGTACTTCGGCGGGAACGTGGCGGTGTCGGGCCTGATGGTGGGGGCCGATCTGGCCCGCGTCCTCGCCCACCAGCCGCCGGGCCATCGCTACCTCCTGCCGGACGTGTGCCTGACGCAGGGCAGGTTCCTCGACGGCACCGGTCCCGGCGACCTGCCCCTGCCTGTCGAGGTCGTCCCCGCCGACGGCCACGCGTTGCGGGCGGTCGTGGGCGCTCCCGCGGGAGGCTGACGTGGAGCTACCGGTGGTCGCCATCGTGGGGCGGCCCAACGTCGGCAAGTCGACGCTGCTCAACCGGATCGTCGGTCGACGGGCGGCCATCGTGGAGGAGCGCCCGGGGGTCACGCGCGACCGCAAGGACGTCGACGCCGACTGGCTCGGCCGGGCGTTCCGGCTGGTCGACACCGGCGGGTGGATGGTGGGGGGCAGCGACCTCGATGCCAAGGTGGCCCAACAGGCGGAGCGGGCCATCGCCGACGCCGACGTGGTGCTCTTCGTCGTGGACGTCACGACCGGCGTCACCGAGGAGGACAGCCGGGTCGCCGAGCTGCTCCGACGGCGGGGCAAGCCGGCGCTGCTGGTGGCCAACAAGGTCGACGACGTGAGCCGCGAGGCGATGGTGTGGGAGATGCTGAGCCTGGGCCTCGGGGACCCGTACCCCGTCAGCGCGCTCCACGGCCGCGGGACCGGTGACCTGCTGGACGCCGTGGTCGCCCGCCTCCCGGACGCGGAACCGGCGGCCGACGGGGAGGCCGTGGCGCCCGACGCAGCTGCGGGCTCGCCCGAGGGCGTCGCCGTCGCCATCGTGGGGCGCCCCAACGTCGGCAAGTCCACCCTGTTCAACCAGCTCACCGGCGACGAGCGGTCCGTCGTCCACGACCTGCCCGGCACCACGCGCGACTCGATCGACACCGTGATCGAGACCGAGCTGGGCCCGGTGCGCCTCGTCGACACCGCCGGCATGCGCCGGCGCTCCAAGATCGGCGAGGGCACCGAGTACTACGCGCTGGTGCGGGCGCTGCAGGCCGTGGACGATGCCGACGTGGCGCTCCTGGTCATCGACGCCACCGACGGGGTCACCGGGCAGGACCAGCGCCTGGCCGAGCGCATCGACGCCGCCGGGTGCCCGATCGTGCTGGTGCTCAACAAGTGGGAGTTGCTCGACAGCGACCAGCGGGCCGAGCTGCGCTGGCAGGTGGGCGACAAGCTGCGGTTCATCGGCGACGCGCCGGTCCTGCCGATCACGGCGCTCACCGGCCGTGGCGTCCACAAGCTCTTCCCGGCGCTGGCCCGCAGCGTCGACGCCTACCACCGGCGCATCCCCACGGCCCGGGTCAACGCCGTCATCCAGGAAGCCCAGCAGGCACACGCCGCTCCGGGCGGCGCCCGCGTGCTCTACGCGACCCAGGGCGCCGCCGAGCCGCCGACGTTCACCCTGTTCGTCAACCGGGAGTTGCCGCGCACGTACCTGCGCTACCTCGAGCGCCGGCTCCGGGAGGCGTTCGACCTGGGTGCCACCCCGCTCAAGCTGCGCGTCCGGCGCCGCGGCTGACCGGCCCACCAGCGTCACGTGAACGCCACACACCGCCCCGCTGTCCCCCCGGTAGCATCTTGGCCGACATGAAGCCGATCCTCGCCCTCGTGGCGGTCTCTTCCCTGGTGGCGGCCATCGTGTGGGCTCGGTCGACGCGCCGCCTCTTCGTCGTGTGGAAGCGGGTCGAGGGCGAGCGGGGTCCCGACGCCGACGTCACCGTGCTGGCGCGGTCGGCGTTTCGCAAGGATCTCCACACGACGTGCCTGTACGCCGTGCTGGCCATCGCCGCCGCCGGCGTGGTCGTGGCGGGGGAGGACATCCCGAGCCTGCTATTCGTGCTGATCCTGGTCCCGGTGGCGCTGTCGGTGGCGTTCGGCCGCGACTTCACGCGCGAGGCGCAGCTGGCGGAGGACCGCTCGACCATCGAGCGCAAGGCCGAGGAGGTCCTCAGCCAGGAGGAGCTGGCCCCCAAGCGCTGGGCAGCGCGCCTGGCCCCAGACGAGCTGCCGCAGTTCGCAGGGTTCGAGCTCGGGCGCGTGTACCAGCCCGGCACCGGGGTCATGGCCGGCGACTTCTTCGACGTGTTCCGGGTGGCGCCGTCCCGCATCGCCGCGGTCATCGGCGACGTGACCGGCCGCGGCATCGAGGCGTCCATCACCGCCTTCCAGGCGAAGTACCTGCTGCGCGTTTTCCTCCGGCAGTACCGCGATCCGGCCCAGGCGCTCGAGGAGCTCAACACCCAGATGCTGGCCCCCGAGCGCACCGAGGAGTTCATCTCCCTGGTGGTCGTCGTCTTCGACACCGATGCCGGCACGCTGCGCTTCGCCTCGGCCGGCCACCCGGCGGCGTGGCTGTGGCACGACCGCGACGTGCGCCCGCTGCGCTCGACGGGGCCGCTGCTCATGCTCGATCCCAAGGGCCATTACCACAGCCGCGAGATCCCCCTGAACGCCGGCGACCTGCTGCTGCTCTACACCGACGGGCTCGCGGAGGTCCGCAACGGGGAGCAGATCTTCGGCGAGGAGCGCATCGCCAACTCGCTGCGCCGCGACCCCGGGGTGGCGGCGGGCGTGCTGTGCAAGAACCTGCTGGAGGCGGCGCGGGACTTCGCCTCCGAGGCGCTGGACGACGACGTGGCGGTGCTGGCCATCCGGCGCACGTGACAGGGTCATCGGCTTGAGCGAGCGTCCCGATCCCCACGACCAGCTGGCGCGGCTGACCGAGCGGGCACTGGCCGGGAACCTCGAGAAGGCGGGTGACAAGCTCGCCGCCCAGGGCAAGCTGTTCGTGCGGGATCGGCTGGGGCTGCTGCTCGACAAGGACTCGTTCGTCGAGGACGGACTGCTCGCTAACAACCAGGCCGGGGACCTGCCGGCCGACGGAGTCGTCACCGGGGTGGGAAGGGTCGACGGGCGCCCCGTGTGCGTCATGGCCAACGACCCCACCGTGAAGGCGGGGTCCTGGGGCGCCCGCACCGTGGAGAAGATCGTGCGGCTCACCGAGCACGCCCTGCGCCACGAGCTGCCGGTGTTCTGGCTGGTCGATTCCGCCGGCGCCCGCATCACCGACCAGGTGGAGCTGTTCCCCGGCCGCCGGGGCGCCGGCCGCATCTTCTACAACCAGGTGCGGCTGTCGGGCCGCGTGCCCCAGATCTGCTGTCTCTTCGGCCCGTCCGCGGCCGGCGGCGCGTACATACCGAGCTTCTGCGACGTCGTGTTCATGGTCGAGGGCAATGCCTCGATGTACCTGGGGTCGCCGCGCATGGCCGAGATGGTGATCGGCGAGGTCACGTCGTTGGAGGAGATGGGCGGCGCCCGCATGCACGCCACGGTGTCGGGCTGTGGCGACAACCTCGCGGCCGACGACGAGGACGCGCTCGACCAGGCGCGGGCGTGGTTCAGCTACTTCCCGCAGAGCTGGCGCCAGGCCCCGCCGCGGTACGAGCCGCGCGAGGCCGCCCGATCGCTCACGGCCTCGGCCGTGCCCGCCGAGGAGCACCTCGCCTACGACATGCACGACCTGATCGACGGGCTGGTCGATGCCGAGTCGTTCTTCGAGCGGATGCCGCTGTTCGCTCCCGAGGTGATCACCGGGCTGGCCCTGCTCGACGGCCGGCCGGTCGGCATCGTGGCCAACAACCCTATGCAGAAGGGCGGCGTGCTGTTCGTCGACTCCGCGGACAAGGCCGCGCGGTTCGTCTGGCTGTGCGACGCGTTCAACGTCCCGCTGCTGTTCCTGGCCGACGTCCCCGGGTTCATGATCGGCACCGAGGTCGAGCGTCAGGGGATCATCCGCCACGGCGCCAAGATGGTGACCGCGGTGAGCGAGGCGACGGTCCCCAAGCTGTCGGTGATCGTGCGCAAGGCGTATGGCGCCGGCCTGTACGCCATGTCGGGCCCGGCGTTCGAGCCCGAGGCCACCCTGGCGCTGCCGACGGCCAAGATCGCGGTCATGGGGCCCGAGGCCGCCGTGAACGCCGTCTTTGCGAACAAGATCGCCGCCATCGCCGACGAGGACGAACGGGCGGCGTTCGTGGATGCGCAGCGGGAGCTGTACGAGACCGACGTCGATCTCTACCGCCTCGCCTCCGAGCTGGTCGTGGACGCCGTCGTCGACTTCGCCGACCTGCGATCCGAGTGCGTCCGCCGGCTCGAGATGGCCACGGACAAGGACCGGTCCTTCAGCGCCCGCCGCCACGGGGTGCCGCCGGTGTGAGTGCCGGGGATGGGGCGCCGCCCCTGCCGCCGTCGATCGTCATCCGCGAGGTCGGCCCCCGCGACGGGCTCCAGCCCGAGAAGCCGGTGCCGGTGAGCGCCAGGGTCCAGCTCGTGACCGCGCTCGTCGATGCCGGCGTAACGCTCGTCGAGGTTGCCGCGTTCGTCTCGCCGAAGGCGGTGCCCGCCATGGCGGGGGCGGCCGAGGTCATGGCGGCGCTGCCGCGATCGCCGGCCGTTCGCCACGTCGCCCTCGTCCCCAACGTGAAGGGTGCCGAGCTGGCCGCGGCGGCGGGCGTGGACGCGCTGACGCTGACGGTCTCGGCGTCCGAGGCGTACAGCCACCGCAACGTCCACATGTCGGTCGACGAGTCGCTCGGCCAGGTGGGCGCTATCCGGGAGGCCATCGGCGATGACATGCCCATAGACACGGTCGTGTCGTGCGCGTTCGGCTCGCCCTACGAGGGAGACGTCGCCCCCGGCGCGGTGGCGGCGCTGGGCCGGCGCGCCCTCGCGGGCGGATCGACCAGTGTGACGTACGCCGACACCACGGGCATGGCGACGCCCCGGCGGGTGGGCGACCTGCTGGCCGAGGCCGGCACGGATGTCGGCCTCCATCTCCACGACACCCGGGGCACGGCGCTGGTCAACGCCTACGCCGCCCTCCAGGCCGGCGTCACCCGGTTCGACACCGCGGTGGGCGGCCTGGGCGGGTCCCCGTTCGCCGAGGGTGCCGGCGGCAATCTGGCCACCGAGGACCTGGTCCACCTGTGCGACGACCTCGGCGTGGTGACGGGGATCGACCTGGACGCGCTGCTCGCCGTCTCCTCCCAGGTGGCCGGTGTGGTGGGCCACGCCGTACCGTCGCGGCTTGCAGTCGCCGGCCCCCGGTGGAAGACGTAGATGCCCTGGTGCGAGACCTGTAGCCGCTTCCTCAACCCCAACACGCTCGAGCCCGACGGCACCTGCCCCACCTGCGGCCGGCAGGTCGCCGAGCCGGCGACCGAGAAGGCGGCCACGCGGCAGAGGGCACCCTGGCATTTCAAGCTCCTGGTGTTGGCGACGGTGATCTACCTGGGATGGCGCCTCGTGCAGCTCATCGAGTGGGTGGTCGGCCGGTTCTGATCCGGCCGGGGATCGGCGGCGTTCACCCAGCGGCCGGCTCGCGGTCACGCGCCAGACGTTCCCACTGGCCCACAACCGGCTGAGCGACGAGGAGTTCGCCGGCGCGACCTTTTCGCCCGACGGCGGGACGCTGTTCGCGAACGTCCAAGTGCCCGGCACCACCTTCGCCATCTGGGGGCCAGGGCGCTCAGCGGCGTAGGATGACGATCCCCGTCGGGCTGTGGCGCAGTTTGGTAGCGCACTTGACTGGGGGTCAAGGGGTCGCGGGTTCAAGTCCCGCCAGCCCGACCAGCTAAACACCAGGTCAGAGCCGGTCCTCAGGGGCCGGCTCTGCTCATGCGTCAGGGTCAGGTGACCAACCGGGTGACCAACCGGCCACCCGGACTCAAAGTGCCCAGGCCGTCGATCGAGCGACGCCGGGACCGGCCACCAGGAGGAACCCCTACGGCCTCAACCGCGCCCCAGATCGGGCAATCGGCGCGCGTCTCGTCCCACCCACCCGGCGTT
>JBKOUY010000082.1:0-9933 GCA_046723645.1 Actinomycetota bacterium
CGGGTGTCGAACCGGGCCGACTCGCCCGCCAGGATCACGTCGCACACCAGCGCCAGGTTGACCCCGGCGCCCACGGCGGCCCCGTTGACGGCGGCGATGGTGGGCAGCGGCGAGCGGCCGACGCGCAGGAACCCCTCGTAGACGCGCGACAAGCCCCGGCGCTGGCTGGATCCGAGGTGCGACAGGTCGGCCCCGGCGCAGAAGGCCGGCGGCGCCCCGGTCACGACGACGGCGCCGACCTCGGGATCGGACTCGATGGCGTCGAACGCGGCCACGATCTCGTCCACCAGCCCGAGCGTGAGGGCGTTCCTCCGGTCGGGGGCGTCGAGCGTCACGAGCGCAACGCGGTCCTTGACCTCGCAGCGGAGCTCAGCCATGGGCGGCAGTCTTCCATGAACGCGATGTGACGGACAGTGACCGGTTTCATTACATTCCCGTGTCGGTATCCGCCCGCACCGCTGGGGAGCGCTACTTGCGAGCCACACGTCGACACCCGCGGCCCGTCCGCGCCCTTCTCGTCTCCGCCATCGCCGCGGCGGGTCTGATCCTCGGGCCGACGCCGCCCACGCAGGCACGACCGGGCCAGGAGGAACCGACCCTGCCGAACGCGGGTGACGTGGCGGTCGGCCTCGACGTGTTCAAGGCGGACGACGGCGACGTCGTCGACGCGCTGAACGACGTGCACGGCAACCTGCGGACCGAGCTGCGCGAGCTGGACGCGGCCCGCTCGCGGCTCGCCGCGGCCCGGGACGAGAGGGCCAGGGCCGATCAGGCGGTGGCCGCCACGCAGAGGCGCATCGACGATCTGACCGCGCGGAGCGACGGCGTTGTGGTCGACGCCTTCGTGAACCCGCCGGCCGACAGCGCGCTCGAACGCCTTGGCCGCCGAATCGGGCGGGGACGCGTCGCTCAAGGCGTCGATCGTCGGCCTGAAGCACGACGCCGACGCGTCGGTCCTCGCCGGCCTGCAGGATGCGCACGACGAGCTCGACGCCCGCAAGGCCGCGCAGGACGATGCCGCGCGCCGCGCCGCGCCGCAGCCACGGCCGACGACACGGCCGACGCCCTCGAGGACCTCGAGGCGGCCCAGTCGCAGGAGGCGGCGTTCGTCATGGAGCTGCAGGCACGCCTCGACCAGAACCTCGCCGAGGCCGAGGCACTGGCCCGCATCGACCCCGCGCTGGCGGCGCAGCTCAAGGCCCGGGAGGCGGACATCGCCGCCCGACTCGAGGCGATCCACACGGCCGAGGAGCAACGCCGCGCCCTGCAGGCGCTGCGCAAGGCCCAGGCCGAGGCGGCGGCTCGGCGCGCCGCAGGGCAGCGGGCGGCGGAGGCGGCGGCCCAGCCGGGCGCGCTGGGCCCGGCCACTGGCAGCCTGTCGAACGTGGCGTGCCCGGGGGGCGGGTCGATCACCGTCGACGGCTCGCTGGCCTCGAACCTGTCGGCGCTGCTGGGGGCGGCGTCGGCTGCGGGCATGAACATGTGCGGCGGCGGCTACCGCGATCCCGCCGAGCAGATCGCGCTCCGCCGAGCGCACTGCGGGACGTCCGACTACGCCATCTACGAGGCACCGTCGTCGGCCTGCTCACCGCCCACCGCCCGGCCCGGGACGTCGATGCACGAGAAGGGCCTTGCCATCGACTTCACCTGTGGCGGCGGCACCGTCCTGGGGGGCACCGCCTGCTTCAGCTGGCTCGAGGGCCACGCCGGCGCATATGGCCTGTCCAACCTACCGAGCGAGCCCTGGCCCTGGTCGACGAACGGCCAGTAGCCAGCACAGCACCGCGGGCCGCGCCGCCCCACTAGACCTTGGGCAGATGAGCGCCCAGGCTCCGGCTCCGACCGTCTACCACCGCTGGCTGGGCTGGCATGCGCCGGCCCTCCGGCGCCTGCTGATCGCCGCGGTCGTCGGCGTGGCCACCGGGCTGTCACTGGCCGCCGTCCTCCCCTGGCGGCTGGCGGTGCTCGGGGGGTGGAACGGCACGGCCCTGACCTTCCTGTTGTCGGTTGCGCCGGTCATCCTCGGAGCGGACGGGCCCCGCACGCAGAGCCTGGCGGTCCGTGAGGACGTGAACCGCGACGTGGCCCGCCTGCTCCTACTCGGCGCCAGCAGCGCCAGCCTGGTGGCGGTCGGGTTCACGCTCGGGCTGGCCCGGCACGAGACCGGCGCCGACCGCGTGCTCCTGGTGACGATGGCCGCGGTGACGCTCTTCGTGTCGTGGACCGTCGTCAACACGGTCTTCACGCTGCGCTACGCCCACCTCTACTACCTGGGCGCAACCGACGGCATCGACTTCGAGGGCGACACGACGCGGCCACCGGACTACCGCGACTTCGCCTACATGGCGTTCACGATCGGGATGACCTACCAGGTGTCGGACACGACGCTGCGTGATCGGGGGATCCGGCGCACCGTGCTCGGCCACGCGTTCCTCTCGTACGTCTTCGGCGTCGTGATCGTCGCCGCCGGGGTCAACGTCGTGGCGGGCCTGCTCGGCTGACCCGCATATATGACAGACGCCGCGCGATTCGTTACATTCGCCGTGACCTTCGCCGCGGCGCCGGCGTTGGCTCTGAGGAAGTCTGGGGAACCCGCGCCCGTCCGCACTGGGGAGCATCTTGACGCTGGTACGCCGCCCGATCGTCACCGTCGCGTTGGCGGCCGCGGTCGCGGCCGGGACGACCGTGGCGACGCCGGCGGTCGGCGGGGCCCAGGAGGATCCCGCCACGGAGACGGAGCAGGTGGCCCACAGCCAGGCGCTGGTGTCCGTGGAGGCGGACATCCTGAAGGCCGACAACCGGCGGGTGACGCAGGCGCTCAGTGACATCAAGGCCAACGTCGACGCCCAGACCGCCGAGCTCGCGGCCGCCGAGCAGGCGCTCGCGTCCGCCAACGCCGCGTTGGCCGCTGCCGATGCCGCCGTCGCCGAGACCCAGCGCCGCATCGACGGCCTGCTCGCGAAGACCGACCACGTGGTCGTCAACGCGTTCGTTACCCCGGCGACGGAGTCGGCCCTGTCCATATTCAGCGAGGAGTCGTCGACGGTCGCCAACGTGAAGTGGGCGATCCTCGACCTGCAGACGACCACCGATGCCGAGCTGTTGGCCGAGTACCACGCCGCCCAGGAGCAGCTCCGCACCGAGAAGGACAACCAGGACAAGGCCAGGGAAGAGGCCCAGAATCGCAAGGCGGAGGCCGAGGCCGCCCTGGCGGACAAGCAGGAGGCGGTCAGCCAGCAGGCGCTGTTCGCGGCCGAGGTCCAGGCCCGCCTCGACCAGAAGCTCAGCGAGGCGGAGATGCTGAAGGGGGTCGACCCGGCGCTGGCGGCGCAGCTCCAGGCCGAGCAGGCGCAGCTCGTCGCCGCCCTCAACGAGCTCGACGAGGAGGTGGCGGCGGAGCTCGCACGTCAGCGGGCGGCTGAGCTGTCGGCCCAGGCCGAGGCCAACAAGGCCGCCGGCATCCAGGCGCCGCCGGGCGGCGTCGTGTCGGTGCCGTGTCCCGGCGGCGGCAGCATCCAGGTGGCAGGCGACATCGCCAAGCCAGTGGAGCGGTTGCTCACGGACGCGGCCGAGGCCGGCATCATCATGTGCGGCAACGGCTACCGCGACCCCGCCGCCCAGATCGCCGTGCGCCGGTCCAACTGCGGCACCAGCTACTACGCCATCTGGCAGATGCCGGCGTCCTACTGCAGCCCCCCGACCGCCCGCCCGGGCACGTCGATGCACGAGCAGGGCCTGGCGATCGACTTCACGGTCGGCGGGTCGACGATCGGCTACGGGGGCGCTGCGTACGACTGGCTGACGGCGCACGCCGCCGACTACGGCCTCATCAACCTCCCCAGCGAACCGTGGCACTGGTCCACCAACGGCAAGTGACGCCGGCCGCCTGGTTGCGCCGCGCCCTGGCCGTGGTCCTGGCCGCGGTGTCGTTGACGCCGTCGATCAGTGCCGCGCAGGAGCCCGATCCGGGGGCGACCGAGCAGGAGCGCGACGAGGTGCGGACCCGGCAGGCGCAGGTCGTGATCGAGGTCGATGCCCTCGAGGCGAAGGACGCCGAGGTCCGGGCGGCGCTAGCCGAGATCGAGCGCAACGTCGCCCGCCAGCGTTCGGAGCTCGAGCGGGCCGAGCGCGTCCAGGCGCAGAGCGAGGCCGAGCTCGCCAAGGCGACCCAGGCGGTCGCCGACGCCCAGCACCAGATCGACGAGCTGAACAAGCAGGCCGACCGGCTGGTGGTCGACTCCTTCGTCAACCCGCCGTCCGACTACGCGCTCGAGCCTCTGCGCGCCGGATCGATGACCGACGCCGCCGTCATACAGGCGGTCCTGACGATGCAGGGGGAGCGCGACGCCCAGGTGCTCGAGCGCCTGGATCAGGCCCACGAGGCCCTCGCGACCGAGCAGGCGACCAGGGCGGACGCGGCCGCCGAGGCCGAGCAGACGCGCGAGGCCGCGGCCCAGGAGCTCGGTGACGTCGAGGCCGCACTCGGCCAGCAGCAGGCGTTCGCCGCCGACCTCGAGGAGCGGCTGAACGCCAAGCTGGCCGAGGCCGAGTCGCTGCGGACGCTCGACGCCGCGCTGTCCGACCGGTTGGCGCGGGAGCAGGAGGCGCTGGCCGCCCAGCTGGCGGCGGCCCAGGCCGCTCAGGAGCAGGCCCCGCCCGCCAACGTGGCGTCGGCGGAGATCACGCCCGCGCCGGGCGGGCTTGCGACCGTCACGTGCCCTGGCGGCGGGTCGATCACGGTGGCCGGCTCCATCGCCGGGAACGTCCAGGCCCTGTTGGACGCCGCCGCGGCCGACGGCGTGATGCTGTGCGGCGGCGGCTACCGGGACCCCGAGGAGCAGATCCAGCTGCGCATGGAGCACTGTGGCACCTCGTACTACGCGATCTACGAGATGCCGGCGTCGCAGTGCGACCCACCCACGGCCATCCCAGGGACGTCGATGCACGAGCAGGGTCTGGCCATCGACTTCACGTGCAACGGCGGGGGCACGGTCAGCTCCGGCGACGTGTGCTGGGACTGGTTACAAGCCAACGCGGTCGGCTATGGCCTGTACAACCTGCCGAGCGAGCCGTGGCATTGGTCCACCAACGGCAACTGAGATTGTCGACATTGGACCGCGCGCTCGATTGCTCGGCGGCGCCACCGATTGGGCGGACAGGGCGGCACCGATAACGCCATTACCTGGGCAAACGTCCGTTCGTTGAAATGCCTTACTGACACCGGCGACTCGGTTCGTTAGATTCTCGGCCACTTTGTCCGCTCACGGGAAGAGCAGCAAGGAGCAGGGAAGAGCCGTGCCATCCGGGTCCCGTCGTCTCGCGCTCGTCGCCGCCGTGGTCGCCCTCGGCTCGGGCGTGGTCGTCTGGTCGCCGGTGGCCAGCGGGGCAGACGAGCCCGACCCGGCCAAGACCGAGCGGGAACGGGACGCGGTCCGGTCGCAGAGCGCCGAGGTCGACATGCAGGTCGACGCCCTCCAGGCCAAGGACGCCGAGGTCCAGGCGGCGCTGACCGAGCTCGAGGCCAACGTGGCCACCCAGCAGGCCGAGCTCGACGAGGCCGAGCGGGCGCACGGGGAGGCCGAGGCCGACCTGGCGGCGGCGATCCAGGCGGTCGCCGAGGCCCAGCGGCGGATCGACGACCTGAACCGCCGCGCCGACGAGCTGGTCGTCCAGTCGTTCGTCAACCCGCCGGTCGACAATGCCCTCGACGCGTTCCGTGCGGACTCGCTTTCCGACGCTGCGATCAAGCAGGCGATGATCGAGATCCAGGCCGACACCGACGCCGACGTGCTCGACCAGCTCGACGAGGCCCACGAGGACATGGAGGTCGAGCAGGCCAACAAGACCGCCGCGGAGGCGGCTGCGCAGGAGCGCAAGGACGAGGCCGCCCAGGAGCTCGCCGACGTGGAGGCCGCGCTCGCCCAGCAGCAGGCGTTCGCCGCCGACCTCGAGGAGCGGCTCAACGCCAAGCTGGCCGAGGCCGAGTCGCTCAAGGAGTTCGACCGGGCGCTGTCGGAACGCCTCGTGCGGGAGCAGGCCGAGGTCGCCCGCCGGCTTCGCGCCATGCAGGAGGCCGCCGAACGACAGCGCCGGGCGCGGGAGGCGGCGGCGCGGGCGGCCGCGGCCGCCGCCAACCGGCCCCCGCCGCCGGCATCCGACTCGCCGCCGCGCATCCCGGCAGTGGACCCGCCGGCGTCGGTCGTGTCCCCCGCCCCCGGCGGACTCGCGACGGTCACCTGCCCGCACGGTGGGTCCATCACGGTCGCAGCCTCGATCGCCGACAACGTCCAGGCGCTCCTCAATGCCGCGGCCCGCGATGGTGTGTCGCTGTGTGCCCGGAGCGGATACCGCAGCCCGGAGCAGCAGATCGAACTGCGGCGCCAGAATTGCGGTTCGTCCAACTACGCCATCTACTACATGCCGGCGTCACAGTGCTCGCCACCGACCGCCCGCCCCGGCAGCTCCATGCACGAGCGGGGGCTGGCCATCGACTTCAGCTGCAACGGTGGTGGCGCCATCCGCTACGGCAACGAGTGCTGGAACTGGCTGGCGGCCCACGCCGACGAGTACGGCCTGTACAACCTCCCCAGCGAGCCCTGGCACTGGTCGACCACCGGCAGGTAGGCCGGGGTCTCGTCACCCCTTCTGGTCGCGTACGACGGCGGGGGAGTGGCGGAAGAAGCCCTCGACGTCCCGCTCGTAGCGGTAGGGGGCGCGATCGGCCCGGCCGAGGGAGCCGCGTAGGCGCGCGGCCTCGGCGAACGAGCGCACGGCGCCCGCCGAGGTGGTCTTGTAGTCGAACCCGGCCTGCTTGAGGCGCCGGTTGTCCGCCCCGCGGCCGTAGGTCAGCAGCTCGATCAGCTCGGGCGGCAGGTCCACACCGAGCCTGGCCAGCGCCGGCGCGTAGAGGCGGCGGCCGAAGGGCGGCAGGGGCACTATGCGCTTGCCGCAGATCGCGGCCACCTCGCTCCAGGGCAACAGCCCGTCCCCGGCCACGTTGAAGACGCCGCCGAGCCGGCGGTCGAGCACGAACATGATGGCCCGCACCACGTCGTCCTCGTGGACGAACTGCAGCCTGGGGTCGAAGCCGAAGACCGCCGGCACCAGCGGGAGCCCCAGCGTCCGGGTGATCGGGGTGACGATGTCGGACCCGAGCACGTTCGAGAACCGCAGCGTCGTGACCGCCACCTGGGGGTTGTCGATGGCGTAGTCGCGTACGTACGCCTCGACCTCGATGAGCGAACGCTCGACGCGGTGCCG
Source organism: Actinomycetota bacterium (assembly GCA_046723645.1). Classification (GTDB taxonomy): domain Bacteria; phylum Actinomycetota; class Acidimicrobiia; order Acidimicrobiales; family VFJN01; genus DASQUK01. Next base: position 7,261 of record JBKOUY010000082.1, read on the forward strand.
GGGCGAGGACGAGCGGGGCGTGTCTTCGGAGAACCAGACGGGATCGCGGTACGTCGAGCCGTAGACGAGCGTCGAGGATTTCAAGACCACGTCGGTCACGCGGCTCTCGGGCTGGCTGGCGGCCGCGAACAGGTTCATGGTGCCGATGACGTTGGTCTCGTGGACCTGGCGGCTCGAGGCGCGGGTCGAGTCGACCACGAGGAAGGTGTGCAGGATCGTGTCCACCTGGGTGGCCCGCACGATGCGCGACAGGATGGAGTAGCCCTCGTCGGTGCGCACGTACTCCGTCCGCTCGAGCTCGACGGTGGGCTCGCGCGTGTCGAGCCCGACGATCACGTCGACGCCGGGGTCGGCCTCGAGCGCCTGGGCCACGCGGCCGCCCCAGAAGCTGCCGAGCCCCGTCACCAGCACGCGCCGTCCCATCGCGTTCGCCGTTCCCTCGTTCCGGCCCTAGCCCGACCAGACGCCGCGGCGCTTGCGCAGCATGTCGTGGACCGCTTCTTGGACGGTCTGGCGGATCTGCTCGGACGCGTCCATGACGCGGCTGCGGGAGTATCGGGGCTGTTCGGGCGGCACGTCGAAGCGGACCGGCTCGAGCACCCGGATGCGGATCTTGGCCGGGAACGGCACGACGATGCCCAGCGGCCCGAGCAACAGCATGTTCGCGGTGACCGGGAAGTAGGGGACGCGCAGGGCCCGGGCCAGCATCGGCAGCGTGAACAAGGTCGGCATCGTCTCCTCGCTGCCGATGATGGCCATGGGGATGATCGGCACCCCCGAACGCATGGCGATCTGCACGAACCCGCCCCGCCCGAAGCGGCGAAGCTGGTAGCGCTCGGCGTAGGTCTTGCCGGGGCCCTTGGTGCCCTCGGGGAAGACCATCACGAGTTGCTGCTGCTCGCGGAGCAGGCGGTAGGCGTTGTCGGGGTGGGCCTGGACGCCGCCCAGGCGCGACCAGCCCACGTTGACCACCGGCACCCGCTTGAAGATCTGGTCGGCCAGGCCGTAAACGGGTCGCCCGAGGTCGCGCTCGATGCCGTGCATGATCGAGGGCGCGTCGGTCGGAATGGCGCCGGCATGGTTGGCCACCATGAGGGCGCCGCCCTCGGTGGGGATCTTGTCGAAGCCCTCCCACTCGACCCGGAACCAGTGGTCGTAGATGGGGTCGTAGATCTTGCGGACCAGCTCACGGAGGTGCTCGGAGCGGCCCCACTCGTCCACGTCGGACAGCCGGGGATCGTCGAGCGCCGGGGTGGCCGGGGCGGTGTCGGTCGGCCGGGCTTCGCCGGACTTGTCAGACGTGCCGGTCTTGCGGTCCGTGGGCTCCGGCTCCCCCGCCTCGGGCTGGGGTGCCGCGGTCTCCGGACCGGCACCGTCGCCATTCCTCGCCTGGGTGGCCTGCTCGGCGGCGGGGTGCTTGTTCTCAGCGGCCCGGTGCTCGTGTTCGGCGGTCGAGGGCACGGCCACGAGCTTGCGGGGGTTCCGGGTCGTGCGGGCCTTGCGCCTCGACGACGAGGACGACTGGCGCGGCGGCATGGGGGCCCATGCTAGGCCCGTTGTTTGTCACATGGCGCGGGCACGATGGGCGGGTGGAACCGACGTCGCTGCGCTTCGCCCGGATCGCCCGGTCGCTCACCCAGGCGGCCCGGCGCCAGGGCGTGCGCCCGCCGACGTTCCGCAGCCCGCCGCGGCGGGTGGGGTTGACCCGGACGATCCAGCGGCGCCGCGATGGCGGCGCCACCGTGGCGGTCGTTCTGCGGGGCCGGCCCTGGCCGGCGGTGGTGGCCGACATGATCGAGGGTGTCGTCACTCACAACGGCCTGACCGGCGCGAGGGCTGACCGGCTGCGGACGGCCCTGTGGGCCGCCGTGGCCGACGCGCTCGACCAGGCGGCGTGAGCGATGACTTTCGCCGGCACCCGCCGTCTACATGCGCGTAGAACAGGGAGGACGTCGTGGTGTCTAACTCGACCGAAGCTGGGATTCTTGCTCGATCCGCAGTGGCGACCCGCCTACCGGCGCAGGACTTGGAGCGGGCGCGACGCTTCTACGCCGAGAAGCTCGGGCTCGAACCGATCGAGGAACGAGAGGGCGGGCTCCGCTACGAGTGCGGGGGAGTGGTGTTCGCCCTGTTCGCGTCGGCAGGGGCGCCGTCGGGTGCCCACACCCAGATGGGCTGGGAGGTCGACGACATCGACGCCACCGTGGCGGAGCTTCGGGCTCGCGGCGTCGTGTTCGAGGAATACGACTTCCCCGGAATGAAGACCGTGGATGGCATCGCCGAGATCGAGGGCAACTACCCGTCGAAAGGAACTGGCGAGCGAGCCGTCTGGTTCCACGACAGCGAGGGCAACCTGCTCGGCATCGGCGAGCCCGTGGGACCCAAGGCGGGGTGAACCAGTCCCATCGACCGTGACCCGTTAGCCGAACCGCCGTCGGACCTACGGTTGCGTCCAATGCGTTCGACACGGATGCTGGTCGGCCGGCTGCTCGTCGACGGTGATCTGGTCAGCCTGGGCTACGCCGACGTGTTCGTCGTGGTCCGCGAGGGCGAGTCGGGCCCGGGCCCCAACGACTGGGAGGTCACGGTGCGCACGCCCTCGGCACACCCGCTCGAGCCGGGACTCCACGTCCTCGAGCTCGACGCCCTCGACGGCTCCCGGCTGTCCGGCCG
>JBKOUY010000114.1:0-15461 GCA_046723645.1 Actinomycetota bacterium
ACCGCGGTGGAAGCGGTTCCACAGACTCTTGGTCGACGCCCGAGAGAGGGGGGTGGTGGTCACCATCGCTGACGTCGCAGCGCACGCCGGGGTCGGGGCGGGCACCGTGTCGCGGGTGCTCAACGACAGCCCGCGCGTCAGCGACGGCACCCGCGCCCGGGTCCTCGCCGCCATCGAGGTCCTCGACTACCGGCCGAACCCGCTGGCCCGGGGGCTCTCGCGGGGCCGCTGCCAGACGCTCGGGGTCGTGGTCCCGTTCTTCACGCACGCGTCGGCCGTCGAGCGCCTGCGCGGCGTCGCCGCCGCGCTCGACGGCAGCCGCTACGACCTGGTGCTGTTCAACGTCGAGTCGCCCGTCCACCGCGACGAGCACTTCGCCAACCTCACGCGCCGGGATCGCGCCGACGGCCTGCTGATCATGTCGCTCCCCCCGCCGCCGCGGAGCCTGGCCCGCCTGGCCGAGGCCGGCGTGCCCGTGGTGCTGCTCGACACGACCGGGCGGGGCGTGCCCGCAGTCGTGACCGACGACGTCGAGGGCGGGCGCCTGGCGACCCGCCACCTCCTGGCGCTCGGCCACGAGCGCATCGCGTTCATCGGCGACGATCCCGACAATCCCCTGGGCTTCACCGCCGGCACCAGCCGAGAGGCCGGCTACCGGGAAACCATGGCCGACGCCGGCGTGAAGGTCCCTGCCGGCTACGTGTGCCACGGTCCCCACGTCCGTGCCGTCGCCCGACGGCTCACCGAGGCGCTGCTGGCGCGGCGCGATCGGCCCACGGCCGTGTTCGCCTCGTCCGACGTCCAGGCGCTCGGCGTGCTAGAGGCGGCGCGGGCGGCGGGTCTCGACGTGCCCGGCGACGTGTCGGTCGTGGGCTTCGACGACGTCGAGGTATCGGGCTACAGCGGGCTCACCACCGTGCGCCAGCCGCTGTTCGAGAGCGGCAAGGTGGCGGCCAGCATCTTGCTCGAATCCCTGGACGACGGGCACCTCCCCGAGCCCCGCGAGCTCCGCCTCGCCCTGGAGCTGGTGGAGCGTTCGACCACCGCCCCGCCGTCTGGCAGGCGGGATCGCGCGTCATCGGCGACCCGAAAAAGTAACGTCCGGCCAGTGAAGGGCTTGAGGAAGCCCACCGGAGGGTGAACGGTAGGAACATGGCACAGATCGTTCTCGAAGACGTGTGGAAGGTGTTCCCCGATGGGACCGAGGCCGTTCGGTCGTTCGACCTCGCCATTGCGGACGAGGAGTTCATCGTTCTCGTAGGTCCGTCCGGGTGCGGTAAGACAACGGTGCTGCGCATGGTCGCCGGCCTGGAGACGATCTCGAAGGGGACCGTCTCGATCGGCGACCGGGTCGTCAATGACATTCCACCCAAGGAACGCGACATCGCCATGGTGTTCCAGAACTATGCGCTCTACCCGCACATGAGCGTCTACGACAACATGGCCTTCGGGCTGAAGCTCCAGAAGGTGCCACGGGAGGAGATCGACGAGCGGGTCCGTGAGGCGGGGCGCATCCTGGGGCTCGGGGAGTTGCTCAAGCGTAAGCCCGCCGCGCTCTCCGGTGGCCAGCGCCAGCGCGTCGCCATGGGGAGAGCCATCGTGCGTCACCCCCAGGCCTTCCTGATGGATGAGCCGCTGTCCAACCTCGATGCCAAGCTACGCGTGCAGACGCGGGCGGAGATCGCTCGGCTGCAGGACGAGCTGGGCGTCACAACCATCTACGTGACGCACGACCAGGTCGAGGCCATGACGATGGGTGACCGGGTGGCCGTGATGCGCAAGGGCGAGCTGCAGCAGGTCGATACGCCACAGTCGCTGTACGAGCACCCCACCAACCTGTTTGTCGCGGGGTTCATCGGTTCCCCGGCCATGAACCTCCTCGAAGGCAGCCTCGTACCCGCCGACGGTTCGCTGGCGATGAAGCTCGCCGGGTTCCAGCTCCCGGTCCCCGACGACGTCATCGCCGAGCGGCCCGACCTCCGGAAATTCGAGGGGCGTAAGGTCATCGTCGGCATCCGGCCCGAGGACATGGAGGACGCCTCGCTGGTCTCGGACGCACCGGCGGAGCGGCGGATCTCCTCGACCGTGGAGTTGCGCGAGGCGCTGGGTTCGGACGTCGTCGTCCACTTCCCGCTCGATGCGGCACCACCGGTCACCGAGCACGCAATCGAGCTGGCGGCGGACGTCGGGGAGGACGCCATCGAGAGGGTGCAGGAGACCGCCGAGGCCGGCCGGACCAATGTGATCGCCCGCTTGAACCCCCGTACCCGCGCAACCCAGGGAGAGCCGATCGAGCTGGTGGTCGACACCCATCGCTTGCACTTCTTCGACTCCGATACCGGTCTGGGGATCTACGGCAAGGACGAATGACCAACAACTGACGACAGCAAAAGGAGAATCCCATGCGAATGCGCCGGTTATTGGCGGTGCCAGCCGTCGCCATCCTGTTCCTCGCCGCCTGTGGCGACGACGACGATGACGGTGGTGGCCAAGCCGAGGAAACGGGCGATGAAGGCGGAGCCGAGCAGGGCGAGAACACCGGCAGTGTGAACCTGATGAGCGCCGGTGAGCCGGAGGAGGTCGAGGCGTACCAGACCATCTTCGACGACCTGATCAACTCGGAGGCGGACTACACGGCCGAGGTCGAGTCGGTCGGTGACTTCGAGGAGCAGTTCCAGATCCGGGCCGAGGGCGGCACGCTCGACTTGGCCGCCGCACCTCAGCCGGGGGCGATCCGCGGCCTCGTGGAGTCGGGGTCGCTGACCTCGCTCGAGGACCTGGGCATGGACGTCGACGCGCTCACCGACCTCGTGGGCGAGTCGTTCATGGCCCTCGGCGAGGTCGACGGCCAGCACTACGGCGTGCCGACCAACATCAACCTCAAGAGCATGGTCTGGTATCCGAAGGACGACTTCGACGCCGCCGGCTACGAGGTGCCCGAGACATGGGACGACCTGATGGCCCTCAGCGACCAGATCGTGGACGACGGCGGCACGCCCTGGTGCGTGGGCTTCGAGTCCGAGGGCTCCACGGGCTGGCCGGCCACCGACTGGATGGAGGACATCATGCTCCGCACTGCGGGCGTTGATGTCTACGACCAGTGGGTGAACCACGAGATCCCGTTCAACGACGAGGCCGTCGTGAACGCGGGCGAGATCTTCGGTGACGTCATGTTCACCGACGGCTACGTGCTCGGCGGTGCCGACCAGACCCCGTCGATCCCCTTCGGCGATGCGCCTGCGCCGATGTTCCAGGACCCGCCGGGGTGCTGGCTGCACCGCCAGGCCAGCTTCATCACCGCCCAGTCGGGCTTCCCGCCGGAGGCGGAAGCGGGCGTCGACTACGACTGGTTCCCCCTCCCACCCATCGACCAGGAGGGAACCCTCTACGCCGGCGAGCTGACGGTGGTCGGCAGCAACGCCAACCGCCCCGAGGTGGCCGACTTCCTCGAGCGCTTCATCTCGGAGGAGGTGCAGTGCGAGATGGGTGGCGTCCAGGCGTCCTCCCGGATCTCGCCGAACGTGAACGTCGGGCCCGACTGCTACGTGAACGACATCCTCGCCGACGCCTCGGTGGTCCTCACGGAAGCCCTGGAGAACGACACCGGCCGCTTCGATGCCTCTGACCTCATGCCGGCGGAGGTGGGCTCAGGAACGTTCTGGACCGGGATGATGGATTACGTGTCCAACGGTCCAGATTCCCTCCAGTCCGTCCTCGATGACATCGAGGCGAGCTGGCCGCAATAACTGTCCGCGTCGGGGATCCGACAACGGCTGACAACCGGGAGGGAGTGGCCGCGGCAGGCCGCTCCCTCCCGATCTACTCTTGCCTCACCCAGGAGCAAGCGACGAGGAGGAGGGCGCCGCGTGACCACCACGGTGGAGCAGCCGCCGATTGCCCCTGAACCAGAGCGCGAAGCCAAAGAGCCACCCAAGGCACGGCACACCATCGGCATGGTGGCGCTGCGCGTCGTGGGTGCGTTGGTGGTTCCGATCATCGCCTTCATAGTGCTGTGGGGCACCTTCGACTTCCTGCGGGATGCCGACGCCAACCGCTTCGTGCTGGTGGGCGTGGCGATCGCTGTCGGTGTCGGCGGGGTCTTCTTCCTGTACTGGGCCATGAACTGGGTGGTCAACTGGCTGCCGGAACGCTACCGGGAGGGGGTGCGGCCGTACGTGTTCGTAGGGCCGGCGCTGGTCATCCTCGCCGTCTTCCTTGTCTATCCCGTCATCAACACGATCCTGCTGAGCTTCGGCGACCGCCAAGGCAACGGCTTTGTGGGCCTGGACAACTACGAGTTCGTCTTCACCGACGACAGCATGCAGCGCGCCATCCGCAACACCTTGGGGTGGATCGTGATCGTCCCGGTGGTAGCCACCTCCATCGGCCTTGCGTTCGCCACGCTGGCCGACCGGCTGCGCCGCGGCGAGGCCGTGGCCAAGTCGCTGATCTTCCTGCCGATGGCGATCTCGTTCGTCGGTGCCGCCGTCACGTGGTCTCTCATCTACAGCTTCCGGCCCGAGGGTTTCGGCACCAACATCGGCCTGCTCAACGGCATCAAATCGGGGTTGGGGATGAGCCCCACCGCGTGGCTGCAGGTGAAGCCGTGGAACAACCTCTTGCTGATGGTGATCATGATCTGGCTGCAGGTGGGCTTCGCCATGGTGGTGTTGTCGGCGGCCATCAAGTCGATACCCGACGAGATCATCGAGGCAGCCCGCATCGACGGCGCCTCCGAGCTGCAGGTGTTCCGCCGGATCATCGTCCCCAGCATCGCCCCGACCATCGCCGTTGTTGCCACTTACATGGTCATCAATGCCATGAAGGTGTTCGACATCGTCTTCGTGATTGGCGCCGCCGAGACCAATGAGACCGAAGTCATCGCCGAGCGAATGATCCGGAACTTCTTCATCCTCGACAACGATGGGCGGGGTGCGGCCATCGCGGTGATCCTGTTCCTCGCGGTCATACCCGTCATGTTCTTCAACATCCGTCGTTTCCGCGAGCAGGAGGCCCTCCGTTGACGCTCACGGCACCTCTGCCCACCGAGGTCGAGAAGGCGGCGCCGCCGCCGTCGGGCGAGGCCGCCGATGTGCGCCGAGGCGGGTGGTTCGTCCGCATCACCATCCTGATCATCGTCTTGTTATGGCTGGTGCCGACTGCGGGCGTGCTGATCACGTCGTTCCGGCCGGAGGAGGCGGTCAACACCACGGGGTGGTGGACGTCGTTCGCTCATCTCTTCGATCCTGCCGAGTGGACCTTCCAGAACTACCGTGACACGCTCGACGCTCAAGGGTTCGAGAACGCGTTCCTGAACAGCCTGGCCGTCACCATCCCGGCGACGGTCATCCCGATCACGATCGCGGCGTTCGCCGCCTACGCCTTCTCGTGGATGGAATTCCGGGGGCGCTACGTAATGTTCGTGGCGGTGGTGGGCCTTTTGGTCGTGCCCTTGCAGATGGCCCTCATCCCCATCCTCCGGCTGTACGTCGACGGGGCGAGCCTCGGCGGGGTGACCGTCTTCCCCGACCTCGACCTCAACGGCACGTTCCTCGGCGTGTGGCTGGCGCACACCGCTTTCGGGCTGCCACTGGCCGTGTACCTGCTGCGGAACTACATCGGCGCCCTGCCGTCGTCGATCATCGAGTCGGCCAAGATGGACGGTGCCGACCACTTCACGATCTTCTGGCGGCTCGTCGTGCCGCTGTCGGTGCCGGCACTCGCGGCGTTCGCCATATTCCAGTTCCTATGGGTCTGGAACGACCTCCTAGTCGCCTACGTGTTCCTGGGGGGAACCTCCCAGAACCGGGTGCTCACGATCGCCTTGCAGAACCTCACCGGCTCGCGCGGCGAGGATTGGCACCTGCTCACCTCGGCGGCGTTCATTTCGATGATCCTCCCGCTCATCGTCTTCTTCTCGCTGCAGCGCTATTTCATCCGGGGCCTCACCGCCGGGGCGGTCAAAGGGTAGAAACGATGGCGGCACCCCCCGTTGGCATGCAGCCGCTGTCACCGGCCCGCAAATGGCGGGCGATCATGGTGGCCACGCTGGTGCTGGTGCCGGCGTTCTGGGCGTTGCTCATCGGCTCGGTTGCTGGCGCTAGCGACGACGCCTCGCGTGGTGCCGCGGACGCGCCGAACGCCGCCATTGCGCTGGCGGTTGGCCTGGCGGTGATCCCCTTCGTGTTCGTGGCACTGGCATTTCTGTCTGAGCACCCTCGGGCCCCCGCCGCCGTCCTCCGAGCGATGGGCTGGTCGCTGCTTGTGGGCATCCCGGCGTCGGCGCTGGCCGGAGACGCAGTCACTGGCATCGTTGCCGGCGTGGGCGCCGGCGGTATCCAAGCCCTACGGATCGACGACCCCCAGAACTGGCGGGCCCGCGCCCTGGCGGTCCTGTTCGCTTCGGCCTACACCATGGTGATGGTGCGACTTGCCGGTGCCCTGGTGCTGCTGCCGGCGCCCATCTTCCCGCTCACGGCCATCGGCATCGCCGATCACCTCTCCGAGCGCCGCGCGGAGCAGGATGCGAGCCGGCGCCCCACAGCAGGTCGCTGAGCCGGCGGGGGCCCGCCCGACGTACGAGGACCAGGGCTTCGTGGTGGTGCCCGACGTGCTCGGGCCCGAGTGGCTGGCGTCGGCCACCGCGGAGGCCACCGCGATCTGCCGCGGCCGGCGCGGCGCCATCGACGGCGCCGTGCCGGCGGACGAGCGGGACGACGATGCCGCCGTGCTCGCCCGCTACCTCTGCATCCACTTCCCCCACAAGATCTCGGCGGTGGTGCGGGAGCTGGCGCGCCATCCCGCGGTGGTGGATGCGCTCGTCGACATCATCGGCCCCAACGTGAAGCTGATGCAGTCGATGCTGTTCATCAAGGCCCCGGGCAAGCCCGGACAGGCGTGGCACCAGGACGAGTCGCACATCCCGACGCGGGACCGGTCGCTGACGGCCGTCTGGCTGGCGCTCGACGACTCCACGCTCGACAACGGCTGCCTGTGGGTGATCCCCGGGTCCCACCGGCGGGGCGTGCTGTACCCCACGCGCGACCGGCCCGACGCGCGCTTCGACGGGACGCCCGAGGCGCACGGGTTCCGTCAAGACGCCGGCGACGCCGTACCCGTCGAGCTGCCGGCGGGATCGGCGTTGATCTTCGACGGCTACCTGCTGCACCGATCGCTCCCCAACAGGAGCGCCCGGCTGCGGCGGGCGCTGGTGAACCACTACATGAGCGCCGAATCGCTGCTGCCGTGGTTCCCACCGAGCGACGGCGAGCCCATGGGCACGCTGGACCACCGCGACATCCTGCTGGTCGCCGGTGAGGATCCCTACGCCGCCAAGGACACGACCGATGTCGTGCGGCCGCGGCTGCGGTCGGAGCGACGCGCAGTCATGCCGAGTGCCGCACGACGAGTTCCGTCTCGAGGGTGATGCCGCGTGGCGCTGCGCCGCCGTCGAGCTGCTCGAGCAGCAGCCGGCCCATGTCGGTCCCGAGCTCCTCGATCGGCTGCCGCACCGTCGTGAGCGGTGGGTCGGCGGCCGGGGCGAGCTCGGTGTCGTCGAATCCGATCACCGCGACGTCCTCGGGGACGCGACGACCGGCGGACCGCAGCGCGTCGAGCGTGCCCAGCGCCATGAGGTCGGAGGCGGCGAAGATGCCGTCGACCTCGGGGTGGCGCTCGAGCAGCAGCCGGGTGGCGCCGGCACCGCCGGTGCGGGTGAAGTCGCCCTCGCCCACCAACGACGACGGCGACCGGCGGCCCGACGCGCCGAGGGCCCGGCGCCAGCCGGTGAGCCGGTCCGCGCCGGGCGTCATGTCGGGAGGACCGGCGATGGTGGCGATCGTGCGGCAGCCCCGGCGGATCAGGTGCGCGCAGGCCCGGCGGGCCCCGCCCACGTTGTCGGCGTCGACGAAGCCGATGGTCGGTGCGCTGGCGCGCTCCTCCGGGTGGCCGGCGATGACGCAGGGGATGCCCGCGGCGACGAGCCGGTCCGGCAACGGGTCGTCACGACGCGTCGACAGCAGCAGCACGCCGTCCGTGTTGCCCCGCAACAGGAGGCGCTCGACGCCCGCCCGGTCCGACTCGTCCGGGACCATCATCAGGACCAGCTGATAGCGGGAGCCGGACAGGGCGGCGGCGATGCCGCGGATCGTCCCGGCGAAGAATGGATCGCCGAACAGGCGGGTGCTGGGCTCGGAGACCACGAGCCCGACCGCGTAGCTGCGGTGGGCGGCCAGGCTGCGCGCTGCCCGGTTCGGCGCATAGCCGAGCTGCTCGATGGCGCGCTCGACGGCGGCGCGGGCGGCGTCCGACACCCGGGTGCTGCCGTTGACGACCCGCGACACCGTGGCCCGCGAGACGCCCGACCGGGCCGCCACGTCCTCGAGCGTGCACCGGGCGTCCGGGTGCCGCGCCAACGGGTCACGCCCCCGGCAGCCCGTTGGCGGCGATGACGTCACGGAACCACAGGGCGCTCGCCTTGGGGGTGCGGCGCTGGGTCTCGAAGTCCACGTGCACGATGCCGAAGCGCTGCCGGTAGCCCTCGGCCCACTCGAAGTTGTCGAGCAGCGACCACACGAAGAACCCGCGCAGGTCGACGCCGGCGTGGATGGCGTCGTGGCAGGCTCGCACGTGCGCGTCGAGGTAGGCGCGGCGGTCGGTGTCGTGCACCCGGCCGTCGTCGCCCGGCACGTCCGCGAACGCGCCCCCGGTCTCGTGGACGTACAACGGCGGCGGCTCGTACTCGCTCGCAACGGCGACCAGGGCGTCGTACAGGCCGTCGGGCTCGACCGCCCAGCCGTTCGACGTCGGCGTGTCGGCGGCGGCGGCGAAGCCCACATCCGGCGAGCCCGGCCACGGCGACGGCGGCGCCGACGCCCCGGGCTCGTGGCGCACGTGGTAACGCCGGTAGTAGTTGACCCCCAGCGAATCGATCGGACGGGCGATCTGGGCCAGGTCACCGTCCCGGATGTGGGCTAGGTCGCTCACTGCCGCCAGGTCCTCGAGCACGTCGTCCGGGTAGGCGCCCCGCAGCACCGCGTCGTACCACAGGCGGTTGGCGATGCCGTCGATCCGGCGCACGGCGTCGCGATCGGCGCCGGTGGCCTGCTCCGGCGCGTCGGTGGCGACGACGGGATAGGGGTTGAGCGTGATCCCGATCTCCGGGCCCTGCGACGGGTCGGGCCCGTGCCCGGACACCCGGGCCCGGAGCACGTCCATCGCCAGCCCGTGCCCGAGCAGCAGGTGGTGGCTGGCGGCCACGGCCGCGCCGGCCTCGGTGCGTCCGGGGGCGTGGATGCCGGCGGCGTAGCCGAGCATGGCCGCGCACCACGGCTCGTTGATGGTGGTCCAGCGGCGAACCCGGTCGCCGAGCGCATCGGCCACGACTCCGGCGTAGTCGGCGAACCGGCCGGCGGTGTCGCGGGCGGGCCAGCCGCCGGCGTCCTCGAGGGCCTGGGGGAGGTCCCAGTGGTACAGCGTGACGATGGGCTCGACGCCGCGGGCGAGGAGCTCGTCCACCAGCTCCCGGTAGAAGTCGAGCCCCGGCTGGCTGACGGCGCCCGCCCCCTCGGGCTGCACACGGGGCCAGGCGATCGAGAACCTGTACGCCGGCAGGCCCAGCTCGGCGATCAAGGCGACGTCGTCGACCATGCGCCGCCGGTGGTCGGCCGCAGGCTCCCCGGTGTCGCCGCGTGCGTGCCCGCCGGCCGCGAACGTGTCCCAGATCGACGGCCCGCGGCCGTCGAGGTCGATGCCGCCCTCGATCTGGTAGGCGGACGTGCCCGCGCCCCACAGGAACCCATCGGGGAACCGTCGGGGGCCGTTTGCCGGCCGCGAGGCGGGCTGTCCGAGGGCGTCGATCCGTCCCTGAACGTCAGTCTGTGAGAGCGCTCTCACAGCATTTACCGTAGTCGCTCCCGATCCCGCCGGCTCGGCCGTCGTTCAGCGCCGCGCTCGACCGCTCGGACTGTTCAGTACGTCATCCCCGCCTGGAACGCGACGTCGGGAGCTTTGCGGGGCGGGCTCCGGCGGGCCAGCGCCTCCTCGATGGCGGGGGCCAGGCGCTCGAGCTTGGCCTTCTCCCGCTCGTCCTCGTGCTCGGCGAAGTCCGGCAGCACCTCCGTGGCGAACAGTTCCAGCGACTCGCAGATGTGCTCGTGGCGGTTGCGCCCCGCCTGCGACACGAAGATGACCTGGTCCACGCCGGCGTCCTCGTAGCCGTGCAGCAGGTCCCTCACCTGGTCGGGTGTCCCGATGGCGCCGCGCAGGGCGCCGAGACCCTGCTCGAACAGCTGCGCGCCCAGCGTCTGGCCGGTCTGCGCCGCCGTCTGCCGGCGGAAGCCGAACAGGTCGCGCTTGTCCTCGAACTCGTCCCAGACGTTGGTCCGGCCCGGCCGGTGCGTCCCGAACACGTAGTAGTGGCCCAGGCTGAAGCCGAAGAAGTGGGCGCCGTCGAGCCCCCGCGCGATGGCCGTCTCCTCGTCGGCGTGGCACATCAGCGGCAGCACGACCGCCACGTTGGGGTTGACCGCGAAGCCGCCGGGCACGCATTCCTCCGACGCGACGGTGGCGTAGTAGTTGTCGACCCATGCCTTGGCCTCGCCCGGCTCGATGAAGCTGAAGCTGAGCGCCCCGATGCCCTTCGTGGCCGCCAGGTGGATCGTCTCGCGGCGGCTGCAGGCCACCCACAGGGGCGGATGGGGCCGCTGGAGGGGCCGCGGCACCACCCCGCGCACGGGCATCTTGAAGAACGTGCCGTCGTAGCCGGCGAACGGCGCCTCGACGAACATGCGGGTGACGGCGTCGAGCGCCTCCTCCCACTGCGCGCGCTTCTGCTCTCGGTCGATGAGAAAGCCGCCGAGCTCGGCCTCTGACGACGCCTCGCCGGTCCCGAAGTCGACCCGGCCGTCCGACACCAGGTCGAGCGTGGCGATGCGCTCGGCCACCCGGGCGGTGTGGTTGAAGTTGAACGGCAGCTGGACGATGCCGTGGCCAAGCCGGATGCGCGACGTGCGCTGGCTGGCGGCCGCCAGGAACACCTCGGGGGCGGAGGAGTGCGAGTACTCCTCGAGGAAGTGGTGCTCGACCTCCCACACGTAGTCGATGCCCACCCGGTCGGCGAGCTCGACCTGCTCGAGCGCGTCCTTGAGGAGCCGGTGCTCGCTGTCGTCGTCCCAGGGGCGGGGCAACTGGTGCTCGTAGAAGATGCCGAACTTCATGCGGGTCCTCCTGGGCCGGGCGCCTACGCCAGCGCGTCGATCAGGTCGTCGAAGGAACGGAACAGGGCGGGTCGGTTGTGCTCGGCGCGGATCTCCAGCGCCAGCCGGCGGCTGCGCACCAGGAGGTCGCGTGCCGCCCCACCCGGCCAGGGGTGGGGGAGCAGCTCCGGAGGGAGCAACGGGTCATCGTCGAAGCAGGCCTGATATGCGAGGCCCATGGCCAGCGCACCGGGCAGGAACGCCGAGTCGGGAAGGGTCTGGTGGCGGCGGCGCATGCTGGCCAGGTCGGCGGGCACGTGCCCCCAGCGGTCGACGAAGGCGTGGTAGCGGGCGGCCAGCCGCTCGATCGGCCACAGGCGTGCTGCCAGCGCCGTGGGCTCGGAGACCCCGCCCACGGCAAGGTCGTCGGTGGCCGCCAACGTGACGTGCTCGGAGACGCCGAGCCGTTCGGACTCGCCGTTGACGTCCTTCTCCCAGGGGTGGGGGGAGGCGTAGAGGCCGTTGTGGATGGCGGCGCCGCCCAGCCGGACGAGATGGTCACGCAGGGCGTCCCGGGCGGCGCGGCGCGTCTCGGGAATGGCAAAGGCCGCGAGGTGCCAGCGGCGGTCCCACACGTGTCGCCCGCCCCCGCGGCCCGAGTGGCCGTGGGAGCGGACGTCACGTCCCGGGCCGGCGGCGGCGTCCTGGATGTGCGCCAGCCGGGCGCGGGCGGTGCTCGCCCCGAGCGCTGCGAGGCCGGCCTCGGTGGCGCGGTAGACGGCCCGCTGGCCCTGGCCCTGACGGGTGAAGAGGCCCTCGGCCACGAGCCGCCGCAGGCAGGACCGAACCTGCTCGGGCGATCGGCCGCAGGCGTCGGCAACCGGGAAGGCGTCGGCGGCGAGGATCGACCCGTCGTGCCGCGCCAGCCCGAGGACGAGCATGCGGGTAGGGAGGTCGCCCCCGGCGATGCCGTGGCTAGGGACCGGTGCGGCCGGATCGGTCGCGACGGCTCCGGTCGTTTCACCCACGACCGACAGTCAACGCGACCGGCCGGACGGCTGTCAATGGCGGCCGTTCGGCGGTCACGCGCAAACACCACTGTTCCCTGCGTTCCGGGGGGTAGCGTCGGAAAGATGACCCGCCGACCGAATCCCGCGGCCGTCATTGCGCTGGGGTGGCTGGCGGGATCGATTCCGTTTTCCAACATCGCGGCACGGACGCGGGCGGGGGTCGACCTGCGGGACGTCGGCGGCGGCACCGTTTCGGGCACCGCACTGCACAGCGTGGCCGGGTTCGGGCCCCTGGCCGTCGCCGGCGTGTGCGACATCGCCAAGGGCGCGGTCGGACCTGCGCTGGCCGGGCGGGAGCGGCCGATGCTGGGGGCCGCCGCCACCGTTGCGTCGGTGGCCGGGCACAACTGGTCCCCGTGGTTGGGGGGCGCGGGGGGACGCGGCGTCTCGGTGGCGATGGGATCGCTGCTGGTCCAGGGTTGGCCCGGCACGGTGGTCCTGGCGTCGGGACTGGCGGCCGGCCGGCTGTGCCGCCAGACCGGCCTCGGCAGCTTCGTGGCCGACGTCGCGCTGGTGCCAGTGCTGGCGCGGACGCGGGGGAGGGCCGGACTGCTCGCGGGTGCGGGGGTCGCCGGGGTGATGCTGGCCAAGCGGTTGGCGGGCAATCGACCCCCGATGCGGCCCGGCGTGGACGTCTACCTTCACCGGCTCCTGTACGACCGCGATCCGGGGGGCACCGAGGGCACCGCAGCATGACCGTGACCGTCACCGTCGTCACCGACAGCGCCGCGGCGCTGCCCCCCGACCTCGTCGCCCGCTACGACATCAGGGTTGTCCCCCTCGTGCTCCAGGTGGGCGCCGACCGCTACCGCGACGGCGAGATCAGCCTCGACGAGCTGGTGCGCCGGTTCGACGAGCCGATCAGCACGGCGGCGCCGTCGCCGGGAGAGTTCGCCACGGTCATCGCCGATGCGCTCCGGACCGGCCCGGTCGTCACGCTCACGCTCGCCGCCGGCATGTCGTCCACGCACGACTCGGCCAAGCTGGCGGCCAAGCTCGTGACCAACGGCGATCCCAGGGCTCCCGCTGACGGGGGACCCGCCGTCGCAGTGCTCGACACGGGCACCGCCGCCGGCGCGCAGGCGCTCGTGGTCCTGGCTGCGGCCCGGGCGGCCGCCGAGGGGGCCGACCAGTACGAGGTCATCGCCACCGCCGAGGGGGTGGCGGGGCGCGTGCGCCTGGCGGCGAGCGTCGCAGACCTGGAACGCCTGGCGCGCTCCGGGCGCGTGCCCGACGCCGCCCGCTGGATCGGCGACCGGCTCGGCGTCCGGCCCCTGTTCGAGTTCCGGGACGGGCGGGCGCGCCCGTTGCGCCCGGCCTTCAGCGCCGAGGCCGCCCTCGACCGCATCGTGCAGCGCTGCGCCGCCGGCGCCGGCAAGGGCGCGCGCCTCCACGTGACCGTGCTGCACGCGCTCAATCCTGATGCCGCCGACGCACTGGCCGAGCGCGTCGAGGCGCTGCATCCGGCGTCGTTCCTGGTCGGCCCGTTCAGCCCCGTGATGGTGGCCCACACGGGTCGCGGCCTCGCCGGCCTCGCCTGGTGGTGGGAGGAGTGATGCCCCGCGCATCCGGCCAACCGGGCGCCGCGGGTTTCGTTGGCTGTCCGGCGGGAGGCTGACGTGACCGGCGCGGCGACCACGCTTCACACGGCCGACGGCGTGCGCCTGGCCGCCCGCTGGTGGGATCCCGCATCGGCCACCGGCGATGCCGTCGTCGTGGTCCACGGCTTCGCCGCCAGCAAGGACCAGCCCGCGGTCGAGGCCGTGGCCCGCCACCTGGCGGCCGAGGGCCATGCGGTCCTCACGTACGACAGCCGGGGCCACGGCGAGTCGGGCGGCCTGTGCACGCTGGGCGAGCTCGAGCGCCACGACGTCGACGCCGCGGTGACGGCGGCTGCCCTCCACGCGGACCGGGTGGTCGTGGTGGGGACGTCGATGGGAGGCGTGGCCGTCCTCAACCACATGGCGGTCGCCACCGGCGAGCTCGCCAACGGCGCAGGTGCGCGCGGCGCCGTCGTCGTGGCCACGCCGGCGCGCTGGCAGATCCCCCGCACGTGGCGGGGAGCGGCCTCGGTGATGATCACCCAGACCGGGGCCGGGCGGGCGGTCGCGGCGCGCCGTTTCCAGACCCGGCTGGCGGTGCGGCCCGACCGAGGCGCCCCGCCCGTCGAGCGCATCTGCCTGGTGGGCCGGCCGGTTGCGGTCGTGCACGGGCTCGCAGACCGGTTCCTCCCGCCGGCCGCCGCCACCGCGCTTTTCACCGCCGCCCGGGAGCCCCGCAGGCTCGACCTCGTTCCGGGGATGGGCCACGGTTTCTGCGCCGCCGCGCTTGGTCCGGTCGAGTCTGCCGTAGCCTGGGTGGTGCGCACGGCACTGGCGGGCACGGTCCTGAGGAACGATGAGTGACCAGCCACGAATCGCAGCCTTCGGCATAGCGACGGCCGCGACCGAGCGGACCGAGTCCCGGCACCGCCCCCTGCGCGACCTGCTGTTCGGCCAGGCCGTGTCCTCGCTGGGCGACT
The DNA here is from genome assembly GCA_046723645.1 of Actinomycetota bacterium. GTDB lineage: Bacteria > Actinomycetota > Acidimicrobiia > Acidimicrobiales > VFJN01 > DASQUK01. The sequence continues at coordinate 14,787 of JBKOUY010000114.1, forward strand.
GGATGGGGACGGTGGCGTTGATGGCGCTCGTCCTCCAGATCACAGACTCGGCGACGGCGGTCGGGGGAGTGCTGGTGCTGCGGCTGGCCCCGACGATCCTCGCCGGCCCGCTCGCCGCCCGCCTGACCCGGCGCTGGAGCCGGCGGCGGACGATGCTGGCCATGGACGCCGTTCGCGTGCCGGCGGTGGCGATCCTGCCGTGGGTGACGCACCTGTGGTGGATCTACATCTGGGCGTTCGTGGTCGAGCTGGCCGGAATGGTCTTCCTCCCGGCGCGGGATGCCTCGATCCCCGACCTGGTCGACGACGAGGACGACCTCGCCGTGGCGAATGGCCTGGTCCTGGGGACCTCCTACGGCATGATCCCGTTCGGCGCCGGGCTGTTCGCGCTGGTGTCCGCCTTGACGGCCGACTCGTCGACGGTGCACGCGGCCCGCGTGATCTTCCTGATCGATGCGCTGACCTTCGTGGTGTCGTACCTGGCCATCGCCCGGCTCCCCGAGCTCGGTATCGGGGCACGTGGCGAGGCCGACACGGCCGGTGGCCGCTTCCGCGATGCCCTGCGGCTGCCCCTGGTCCGCAGGTTGGCCCCGGTGGCGGCCGCGGTGGCGTTCGGCCTGGGCGCGCTCTTCTCCATCGGCATCGTGTGGGTGAACGATGTCCTGGACGCCAGCG